>CAZTIZ010000034.1:0-21309 GCA_964613845.1 uncultured Corynebacterium sp. | reverse complement strand
CCGGTATGAGGTGAACTGAGTGTCCTCCCTGCTCAACCCGCCCCGGGCGGCGGCGAGTACCCCGCCACGACCCTCGGCACAGTCCCTGACGGCGGTCCTGGTCCTGCTCGGCCTGGTGATCGCCGGCGCCTGGTCCATCCACTCCATCGGCATCAGCGTGGGCACCATCGCCCGGTCGGCGGACAACGCCGTGGCCTTCATCGGCCGGATGTTCCCCCTCGACTTCCCCCCGTTGGGCGAGACCGTCGGTCTGATCCTGGAGAGCCTGGCGATCGTCTTCCTCGCGACCTTCCTATCGGTCCTGCTCTCCCTGCCCGTCGCTCTGGTGGCCGCCCGCTCCACCCGCGTCGGGAAACGCTCCCAGGGGGTGGCCCGGGCACTGATCGTCCTGGCCCGCGCCATCCCGGACCTGGTGCTGGCGATCATCTTCCTGCGGGTGTTCGGCCTCGGTGCCATCGGTGGCATCCTGGCCATGGGCATCCACTCCGTCGGCATGGTCGCCAAGCTCTACGCCGATGCGATCGAGGAGCTCGACGACGGCCCGCGGGAGGCCATCGAATCGGCCGGCGGCACCCGCCGACAGCAGATCCTGGCGGCCATCCCGCAGAAGCTGCTGCCCCAGATCATCGCCACCGCCCTCCACCGCTTCGACATCAACCTGCGCACCTCCGTGCTGCTCGGTTACGTCGGTGTCGGCGGCATCGGCCTGGCCATTGCCGATTCGCTGCGGGTGCTCAATTACCAGCGGGGCATGGCCCTGGCCGTGATCGTCCTGGTCCTGTGCATCGTCGTAGAACTGGCCTCCGGCATGATCCGTGCCGCCCTGATGCGCTCCGCCGGTACTTCCGTGACCGGCGGAACCTGGGCGGACCGGATGTTCAGCCGTGGCGTCGACCAACCGGGCGGGAAGAACGAACTGCGCCTGAGCCCGCCGTGGACGCTGCACCGGGTACAGCGCTTCGTTGCCGCCGGCCTCATCGCCGTGCTGACCGTCCTGGCCCTGTGGCGGGTGGATTTCTCCCTCAGCCAGTTCCTCCGGGGACTGATCAGCCTGCCGGAGACCCTGGCACTGTTCTTCCCGCCCTCCGCGGGAGGCATGTTCCCCCGGCTGATGGAGCAGTTGCTGCTCACCCTCCAGATCGCGCTGGCCGCCACCCTCCTGGGTGCGATCATCGCCATCCCCATCGGCGTGCTCGCCGCCCGCAACGTGGTGGCCAACCGCTACGTCCACGGTTTCTTCCGCACCATCATCGTCATCATCCGGGGTATCCCGGAACTGATCCTGGCCATCATCTTCGTGGTCATCTCCGGCCTCGGCGGTGTCGCCGGGACCCTGGCCCTGGCCCTGGGGGCGGTGGGCCTGCTGTCCAAGCTCATCGCCGATTCCCTGGAGGAGACCGACACGCAGGTCCAGCAGGCGGTGCAGGCCGCCGGAGCCTCCGGCGCACAGGTCTTCTTCTCCGCCACGATCCGCCAGGCGGCGCCGTCCTTCGTCGCACACACCATGTACCTGCTCGACACCAACATCCGCTCCGCGACACTGCTCGGCGTCGTCGGCGCCGGAGGAATCGGCTTCCAGCTGCTCAACGCCTCCCGCATTAACCAGTTCGAGGTGGTCACCATGATCCTCATCCTCATGGTCGCCGTCGTCCTCATCGTCGAGGCGCTGTCCATGTGGCTGCGCCGCGTCGTCCGCTGACCCCACAACCCCTCAGGAGAAACCATGATCCGCCTAGCCGTCTTCGACATGGCAGGAACCACCGTCAACGACCGGGACGAGGTCTACCGCGTCCTGCGCGAGGCCACCGAACGGGAGGGCGCCCGCTATTCCGACGAGACCTTCCAACAGTGGATGGGAACCGAGAAGAACCACGCCATCGGCCAGCTGCTGCGCGTCGGCGGGGTGGAGGTCACCGACGAGATCCACGGGCGCGCCTGGCAGTGGTTCCGCGAGGAACTCGCGCGTACCTACACCGCCCACCCGCCGGTGGCCCTCGACGGTATCCCCGAGGCCCTCGGTGAACTGCGCTCCCGCGGCATCAGGATCGGACTGACCACCGGGTTCTCCCGGGAGATCGTCGACCTGATCCTGGGTTCCATGGGCTGGGAGATCGAGTTCACCGCCGCCAGCGACGAGGTGGCCGAGGGCCGCCCGGCACCCCTGCTGATCCAGCGCATCATGGAGCAGACCGGGATCACTGACCCGGCTGAGGTCATCAGCGTCGGCGATACCGCAGCCGACGTCCGCTCCGCCCAGCGCGCCGGGGTGACTTCGGTGGGCGTGCTCACCGGGCACCTGAGCAGCGCCGAATTCAAGGAGCTCGGAGCCGACCTCATCCTCGATTCCGTCGCCGACCTTCCCGCCCACCCCGTGATGGGGGACAGGTGAGTCGCGCCCGGGCCATGGTGTGGACCGGCGGCGGTGACTTCCGGCTCCTCGACCTGCCCCTGCCCGAGGTCGCCGAGCTGGCGGTGGGGGAGAGCCTGGTCCGCCTGAGTGTCGCCACCATCTGCGGTTCGGACCGCCACACCGTCTCCGGTCGCCGGGCCGGTGCCTGTCCCTCCATCCTCGGTCACGAGGGCGTCGGCACGGTACTGCTCACCCGTCACCCGGACCTGGTGGTCGGCCAGCGGGTGGTCTTCTCCGTCACCGCCAGTTGCGGGAGCTGCCGACACTGCCGGCATGGTCTGAGCGCCAAGTGTGAGGATGTGGCCAAGACCGGTCACGAGCCCCTCGAAGGTGCCTGGCCGTTGTCGGGCACCTACGCCACCCACATCCGGCTCCTGGCCGGCCAGGCCGTGTCCGTGGTCCCGGCGCAGGTGCCCGATGCGGTGGCCTCGACCGCGGGATGCGCCGTGGCCACCGTCATGGCCATGCTCGAACGCGCCGGTGATCTGCGGGGACGTCGGGTGCTGGTCAACGGTGCCGGGATGCTCGGCATGGTCGCGATTGTCGCGGCCCGGGCCGCGGGCGCTGAGCATGTCATCGCCTGCGATATCTCGGAACGCACTCTCGAACTCGCCGCTCTCTGCGCCGATGAGGTGCTCACCCCCGAGGCCGTGTGCCCGACGGTCGATGTGGCTCTCGAACTCTCCGGTGCCGCCTCTGGCGTGGAGATGTGTCTGCGCTGCCTGGAGCTGGGTGGCACCGCGGTGCTGGCCGGCTCCGTGGCCCCGGGACCGGAGATCACCGTGGATCCGGAGTGGCTGGTGCGCGGCTGGCACACCATCACCGGGGTCCACAACTACGAACCCCGGCACCTGGAGCAGGCGGTTGATTTCCTCGCTACGGAGGGTAGGCAGTTGCCCTGGGGGAAGCTGCTGGGTGGGCCGGTCGCACTGACGGAGCTGCCCGGTCAGTTTCAGTGCCCGGACGGCACCCTGCGTACCGTTGTCACGCTGTAGGTTCTGTGGCGAAATCCGGGCGCGCCCTGCTCACCGCTACCAGGCGGGGATCGCCCGGAGCAGCTGCCGGGTGTAGTCGTGCTGTGGATCGGCCCAGATCCGCTCTGTCGGCCCGTATTCCACGATCCGCCCCCGGTGCATCACCGCCACCGTGGTGCACAGCTGCCGGACCACGGACAGGTCGTGGGAGATGAAGACCAGCGTCAGGCCGTAGTCCCCGACGAGTCTGTCCAGCAGGTTGAGTACCTGGGCGCGCACCGAGACATCGAGTGCGGAGACCGGTTCATCGGCGAGCAGGATCTCGGGTCTGCCCACCACCGCCCGGGCCAGGCAGATGCGCTGGCGCTGTCCGCCGGAGAACTCATGCGGGTAGCGGTCGACGCTGTCGACGGGAAGTCCCACCTCCGCGAGCACCTCGCTCACCCGCGCCCGCACCTGCTCCGGTGCCCGCGGCCGTCCGCCCCTCCGTGGTCCCAGCCCCTCAGCCACCGCCCGGCCTACGGGGAGGCGGGGGTTGAGGGAACTCATCGGGTCCTGGAAGACGACCTGCACCCCGGCCCCGACCGTCACCGTCCCGGCATCCGGCTCATCGAGTTCGGCGAGCTGGCGCAGCAGGGTGGTCTTGCCTGAGCCGGAGCCACCCACGATGCCCAGGCGTTCCCCGCGGCGCAGGGTCAGGGAGACGCCGTCGAGTGCCCGGACCTGGCCGTGCGTCCGGCTCACGTCCCTGACCTGCACCACCGCCTCGCCCACCTGGGTGGGAACGGCGGGGGGACCGGGGCGGGCGGCGTCGACCAGCGCGCGGGTGTATTCGTGCCGGGGGGTGTTCAGCACGGTGTCGGTGTTCCCGGACTCGACGATCTCACCGTCGGCCATCACGTGGACGCGCCCGCACATCCGCGCGATCACCCCCAGGTCGTGGGTGATGAACAACAGTCCGATGCCGCGCTCATCCACCACGCGGCTGAGCAGGCTGAGGATCTGGTCCTGGACCGTCACGTCCAGCGCGGTGGTCGGCTCATCACAGATCAACAGGTCGGGGTCCCCGGCCAGGGCCAGGGCGATGAGTACGCGCTGGCGCTGCCCGCCGGAGAGCTCATGGGGGTAGGCCGAGATCTTCGCCGGATCGAGGGCGACCTCCTCGAACAGCTCCGTCACGTCCCCTCGCCCGGCAGCCTCCGCGACCTGGCGGCCCACCGTCATCAACGGGTCCAGGGCGCTCATCGGTTCCTGGAAGACCATCGACGCCACCCGGCCTCGCAGGCGTCGCATGCGCCGGTCGGATAACCCGAGCACCTCCCGGCCGGCCAGCCGCACCGAACCTGAGGCCTGGAGGGTGGGCGGCAACAACCCCATGACCGCCAGTGCGGTCAGTGACTTTCCGGAACCGGACTGGCCGATCACCCCGAGCCGCTCACCCCGTGCCACCGTGAACGACACCCCCCGCACCAGCTCCTCGCCGATGTGCAGGTCACTGACCTCGACTACGTTCATCGTCGCCTCCTCCGCGGGTCGAGGGCGTCGCGTAGACCGTCGCCCAACAGATTGAAACCGAGCACCGTCACCGCGATCACCAGACCCGGCCAGAACGCCAGCTGCGGGGCACTACCGAGCGAGGCCTGCGCATTCTGCAGCATCCGCCCCCACGACGGGTCCGGCGGACCGGTACCCAGGCCCAGGAAACTCAGCGCGGCCTCCGCGAGAATGGCCAGGGCGAAGGACACGGAGGCCTGCACGATGATCACCGCACCGATGTTGGGCAGCACGTGCCGCCAGGCCACCACCGGTCCCGGCACCCCCGACACCCGGGCGGCGGCGATATAGTCCTGCGTCATCACCTGCAGTGTCCCCACCCTGGCCACCCGGGCGAAACCGGGCACCCCGGCGATACCGATGGCCACCATGGCGGTGAGCGTGGAGGCCCCGAACACCGCCCCGGACACGATCGCCAGCAACAGGGCTGGAAAGGCGAGCAGGATGTCGGCCCCCCGCATGATCAGGGTCTCCGCCCAGCCCCGACGCATGCCGGCGAGCACGCCCAGGGGTACGCCCACCAGCAGGGAGATACTGACCGCGATGAGACCGACGAACAGGGTGATCCGGGCGCCGGCCATGATCCGGGAGAGCACGTCGCGGCCGTAGCGGTCGGTGCCCAGCGGGTACTCGGCCGAGGGGCCGAGCAACCGATCAGCGGGAACGGCGTGGACCGGGTCATGAGGGGTCCACAGCAGGGACAACACGGCGGTGGCGACCACCGCGGCCACGATCAGCGCCCCGACCCACCCGGCGGGCGGAAGACGTCTCATGCGCCCCTCCTGATCCTCGGGTCCACCAACCGGTAGGCCAGGTCCACCATCAGGTTGACCACCAGGGTGAACACCACCAGCACCATGACGATGGTCTGGACGGTGGTGAGGTCACGGACGGCGACGGCGTCGAGCAGCATCGTGCCCAGACCCGGGACGAGGAAGACCCGTTCGATGACCACCGCCCCGACCACCAGGGCCGTCAGCTGCAACCCCGTCACCGTGAGCACCGGCAGGGCGGCGTTGCGCAGCCCGTGCCGCCACAGGGCCCGACCCACCGACGCCCCCGAGGCCCGGGCCGTGCGCATGAAGTCCTGCTCCATGACCTCCAGCAGGGCGGAACGCACATACCGGGTGAGGATCGCCGCCTGCACCACCGTCAACGAGACCACCGGCAGCACCAGGCGGGCCAGGAAACCACCGAAGTCCACCCCCGGCGGGATCCAGCCGCTGGCCGGCAGCCAGCCCCACCGCACGGCCACCACCGCCACCAGCAGCACCCCGGCCAGGAAGGAGGGCACCGCGATACCGACCTGCGCGCCCGCCGACACCAGCGCCCCGTCGGGGTGCCCGGCGCGCCGGGCCCCCCACATGCCCAGGGGCACGGCGATGAGCAGGGACAGTGCCATGGCGGTGCCCACCAGGATGAGGGAGACCTGGGCCCGGTCGAGCACCAGGGGGGTGATGTCCTGACGGCTGGCCAGGGAGCGGCCGAAGTCCCCGCTCAGCAGGCCGCCGGCCCAGTCGAGGTACTGCGCCCCCAGGGGGCGGTCGGTGCCAAGTTCGCTGGCCAGGGCGGCCACGGCCTCCTCGGTGGCGGTGACACCGAGGGCGATGCGGGCGGGGTCGCCGGGTACCGCCCGCAGCAGCAGGAAGATCAGCAGGGAGGCGATGACCAGGGAGAGGAGGAAGCGCAGCAGGGTGCGACCGAGCAGACGGGTCACGTGCGCCCCATCCCGGCCAGGGGCAGGGCGTCGGTGACCACGGTGGGTTCGACGTCGCCCACACCGGGGGCGGTGAGGACGATATTGGGCAGGTTGAACAGGGTCAGGGCGCCCGCTTCGGCCATGATGCCGTCGACGGCGGAACGCATGTTCCCGACCTGGTCCTCGCCGGTGTCGGCGGCCAGGAGTGCGGCGCGCACCCCGGCGTCATCGAAGCCGAGGTAGCCGCCGGGGTCGCCGAACAGGACGGGCAGGTCACGGGGTTCGACGTGCGCGATGACGGACATGTCGTAGTCCTGGGCGCCCATGACCTGGGCCAGCCACACGGCGGGGAACTCCACGGTGGCCAGCTCCACGTCCAGGCCGACCTCGCGCAGCTGCGAATACAGCAGCTCGGAGATGTTCTGCGCATAAGGGAGACCGGGCACGGTGATGCGTACCGACGCCCCCTCCGCCCCGGCCTCTGCCAGCAGTTCCCGCGCCCGCCCCTGATCGTGCGGGTAGTGGTCGTGGCCGGTGAACCACGGGTCGGTGGGTGGGACGGGAGAGCCCCCGGTGTCGGTGGCCAGCCCCTCCCAGACCACCTCGTTGAGGGCGTGCCGGTCCACGGCGTGGGCCACGGCCTTGCGTACCCGCGGATCATCGAAGGGGGCGCGGTTGTTGTTCATCGACAGCAGCACCTCCCCGTTGGTGGTGCCCACCGCCACCCCGTATTCCCCGGGCAGGGTGTCGAGCAGCTCCGGGGACTGCATCGACCACACCACGTCGATGTCGCCCGAACGCAGCGCGTTGACCGCCGAGACCGCATCCGAGAAGTAGCGGATCGCCGCGTCGTGACGCGCCGGGGTGCCCCAGTAATCCCCGCGGACGTGGAAGGAGATCGACTCGCCGACGGCGAAACGGTCGAGCACGTACGGGCCGGTGCCCACCGGCGCGGTCGCCAGCGTCGGGATGCCGGAGGGCGTCATCATCGCGCCCGTGAGCGTACCCATCGACCACAGCCAGTTGTTGCTGGGTCGGTGCAGGTCCACCTGCAACACCCGGGCATCCAGCACCTCCACCCGCTCCACCACGTCCATCTGGGAACGCAGCGCATTGGTCCACTCATCGCGCACGTACTCGATGGAGAACTTCGCCGACTCCGCGGTGAACGGATCCCCGTTGGAGAAGCGCACCCCCTCCCGCAGCCGGAAGGTGTAGCGGGTGCGGTCCGGGCTGACCTCCCACGATTCCGCCAGATGCGGCGCCACCTGCCCGGCCGGGTCGATGCGCACCAACCCCTCGTAGACGTTGGCCATCAGCGCCTGCGGGATCGCTGCACCGCCGGTGGTGGTGAAGTCCAGGGAGGCCGGGACACCGGTGGTGCCCACCACCACCGACGCGCCGGGCACCCGCCCCACCTGGGTGGCGGTCGAACCCGCCGAGCAGGCGGCGAGCACGAGGCCGAGGGCGAGCAGCAGCGCCCCGACCAACCTGTTCACTGTCATGACATGCAGGCTAACCCGCCGGTCAGGGGTACCGAAACCTGACCCTCCGCAGGAAATGCCCCGACTTCGGTCGGGGAAGGTCGCTACCATGCGGGAAAGAAGGGATCAGACATGGATACCATCCGTTTCGACCGGCTCGAACCGTCCGTCTACGCCCGCCAGGCCCGCAGTGGGTTGCGCACGGACATGATGACCCGGGCGGCCTACACCTCGGACGCCTCCATCTTCCGCCGGGTCCCCGCCGCGGTGCTGGAACCGAGATCGGTGCGCGATGTCCGTGACGGCCTGGCCATCGCCCGGGAGAAGGGATGGTCGGTCGTCGCCCGGGGCGGAGGTTCCTCCGTGGCGGGCAACGCGATCGGTGAGGGCCTGATCATCGACACCTCCCGCCACCTCAACCGCATCCTCGACATCGACCCCCTCGCCCGCACCGCCACCATCGAACCCGGCGTGGTCTGTGATGCTCTGCGCACCGCCGCCGCCGACTACGGCCTGACCTACGGGCCCGACCCCTCCACCCACTCCCGCTGCACCATCGGCGGCATGGTGGCCAACAACGCCTGCGGCTCCCACTCCGTGGCCTGGGGCACCGCCGCCGACAACCTCGTCGACGTCACCCTCATGCTCGCCGACGGCCGCGAGGTCACCGTCACCGAGGCCGGCTGCGATGACGGGGAGATCGACGCCCGCCTCCGCGCCCTGGCCACCGGGCACGCCGGCCTGCTCACCTCCGAACTGGGCAGGTTCCCCCGCCAGGTCTCCGGCTACGGCCTGCACCGTCTGCTCGACGATCCCGCCAAGGCCATCGCCGGATCCGAGGGCACCCTGGGCATCATCACCCGCCTGACCGTGAAGCTGGTCGAACCACCGGCGGAGAGGGCCCTCGCCGTACTCGCCTTCGACTCCGTCTTCGAGGCCGCCCGCATCGCCGCCGAGCTCCGCGCCCTGGACCTGCCCGGCATCGGCACCATCGAGGGGATGGGCGGAGATCTCCTCGATGCCCTGCGCACCCGCCCCGGGGAGGAGAACGCCGGGCAGAACCTGCCGGGTACCACCCAGGAGGCCGGTGGCTGGCTCTACTGCGAGACCGGCGGCGACAGCCTGGAGGAGGCCCACGCCCGGGCGTGGGCCATCGTCGAGGGGGTCGGCTCCCTCGACTCGGTCATCATCACCGAACCGGTGGACATGCGCGCCCTGTGGCGCATCCGCGAGGCCGCCGCCGGCATCGTCACCCGCCTGCCCGACGGCGGCGAGGCCTGGCCCAACTGGGAGGACTCCGCCGTCCCGCCCGAGCACCTCGCCGACTACCTGCGGGACCTCTACGCACTCATGGACCGCTACGGGCTGCGCGGCATCCCCTTCGGCCACTTCGGCGAAGGCTGCGTGCACGTGCGCATCAGCTTCGACTTCGGCACCGATGACGGCATCACCGCCTTCCACGGCTTCATGCTCGACGCAGCGAAACTGGTCACCTCCCACGGCGGCAGCCTCTCCGGCGAACACGGTGACGGCCGCGCCCGCTCCGCCCTCCTGCGCGAGATGTACTCCCCGGCCATGCGAGACCTGTTCGAACAGTTCAAGCTCATCTTCGACCCCGACCGCATCTTCAACCCCGGCGTGCTCGTCTGGTCCGACCCCTTCACCGAGGGCCTGCGCATGGGACCCGGCCAGGACACCCTCGACATCACCCCCGTCCACCGTTTCACCCACGACCGCGGCTCCTTCCGCAACGCCGTCAACCGCTGCGTCGGCGTCGCCGCCTGCCGCTCCGAGGAGGGCGCCATGTGCCCCTCCTTCCAGATCACCGGTGACGAGGTCCACTCCACCCGGGGCCGGGCCCGGGTGCTCTCGGAGATGTTCCGCGGGGAATCCCTGCCCGAGGGCTTTCGTTCCGGGGAGGTCGAGGAGGCCCTCGACCTGTGTCTGTCCTGCAAGGCGTGCGCCACCGAATGCCCCGTCAACGTCGACATGGCCACCTATAAGGCCGAGTTCCTCCACGAACACCACCGCGGCCGTCTACGCCCCCGACCCCACTACCTCATGGGCTGGCTGCCCCTGCTCGGCCACCTCGCCCACAAGGTGCCCCTCGCGCCCCGACTGATCGACGTGGCCATGCGCACCCCCGGCCTGTCCGGACTACTCACACGCCTCGGTGGACTGGACCCCGCGCGACCACTCATCACCTTCGCCCACACCTCCCTGCGCCGCCTGGGAGGGCGTGGGAGGCGGCGTCGGCACGCGGGGGAGGGGGAGACGGTCGTGCTCTGGCCGGATTCCTTCAGCGCCTCCCTCGACACCGGCCCGGCCATGGCCGCCGTCGAGGTGCTCGAAGCACTCGGCTACCGCGTGGAGATCCCCCGGGCATTCGTGTGCTGCGGCCTGACCTGGCACTCCACCGGACAGTTGGACATGACGCGCCGGGTGCTCGAACACAGCGCGAAGGTCATGGCCCCCTACCTCGACCGCGGTCTGACCGTGGTGGGCGTGGAACCCTCCTGCACCGTCATGCTCGCCGAGGAGATCACCGAACTCACCGACGACCCCGACGTCGCGCGTCTGCGGGAGGCAACCCGGCCCTGGGCTGAGCTCGTGGCACCGAAACTGCGCGACCTGGTTGATGCCGGGCGCATCAGCGAGACCACCCGCAGCACCCTGACCCAGGTCCACTGCCATGAACGTTCCCTCGGTGACCCCTCCCGCTCCGCCGACATCCTCGACGCCCTGGGACTGGCCGGCGAGGACATCGCCACCGGTTGTTGCGGGCTGGCGGGCAACTGGGGTTTCGAGGCCGGCCACGCCGAGATGTCCCTGGCCCTGGGAGAGCGGGAACTCTTCCCCCGGGTGCGGGAGGCCGACGGTGAGGTCATCGCCGACGGCTTCTCCTGCCGCACCCAGATCGAGCAGGGCACCGGTGTGCGCGCCCGCCACCTGGCAGAGGTGGTGCGCGAGATCCTCCACGCCCACGACATCGGGAAGTGAACCGTCTGTGCTCCAGGTCCTCACCGGTTTCGGCGTGGTGGTGCTCGTCATCGCCGTCGGCTACCTCCTGGGCCGCACCGGGGTGCTGGGAAAAAACGCCCAGAGCGTACTGGCCAACCTCGTGTACTTCGTGGCCACCCCGGCGCTGCTGTTCGACATCCTGCTCGACACCGATCCCCGCGAGGTGCTCTCCGGCAACTTCGTGGTCATCTCCCTGTCCGCCATCATCGCCGGGGTGCTCGGCTTCCTGATCCTGCGGGCCCGGGGCAGGGACCCGGCCGACAGCATCATCGGCATGCTCGCCTCCTCCTACGCCAACGCCGGCAACCTCGGGATCCCCCTGGCCGTCTACATCCTCGACGACGCCGCGGTCGTTGTCCCCGTCATCCTCTTCCAGGTGGCCCTCTACGCCCCGATCTCCCTCACCGCACTGGATGTGGTCAGCTCCGAGGGGGAGACGAAGGTGGTGCGCAACATCGCGCTGGCCTTCCGCAGTCCGATGCTGCTCGCGGCGATCGTCGGCATGGTCATCGCCTTCGCCGGGTTGGACCTGCCCGTGTTCGTCACCGAACCGGTGGGCATCCTCGCCGGGGCCGCCGTGCCGGCCGCGCTGCTGGTCTTCGGCATGTCGATGGTGGGCTCACGCGTCCGGCTCAGCGGCGACGTCATGATCGCCGTGGTACTCAAGAACATCATCCACCCGCTGGTGGCGGGCCTGCTCGCCCACTTCCTGTTCGGCATGACCGGTTACGCGCTGTTCGTACTGGTGGTGCTCGGTGCGCTACCCACCGCTCAGAACGTGCTCACCTACGCGCTGCGTTTCCGCACCAACCTCACCCTGGCGCGGGACACGGGAGTGGTCTCCACCATCGTGTCCTTCCCTGTTCTGGCACTGGTGACGGTGCTGCTGGGCGGATGACGCCGCATGCTGTACTGAGCCGTCGCAGGGGCCGGAGGCGTTGGTTAATCGGTGGGAAAGCCCGGAAACCTGCTGGTGGAAAAGGTAAAATAGGGGATCCTGACCTGGTTCCCCAGCCCTGATCCGGACCCACGCTGGTCTGGGCAGGTAACTTCCCACACAGAAGGCGGACGACATCATGGAGCATCCTCCCAGCGGGCCGGAATTCTCCCACCGCTCAGAAATCACCGACTCCTCCGAGCCCACCCGTGCGGAACCCGAGAGACGGTTCCTGGGGCTGAAGTCGGACCCGTTCATCTTCCTCGGGGCCCTCGGCTTCATCGTCGTCTTCGTGCTGGGCACGATCCTGCTGGGGGAATCAGCCCAGCTGGCCTTCAGCTCCGTGGCCGATTCGCTGATGACCAACCTCAGCTGGCTCTACATCGGCGGGGTCTCCACGGCCTTCCTCTTCCTCATCGGTGTATTCGTCTCCCGCTATGGGCGGGTCAAACTCGGCGATGACGACGACGAACCCGAGTACCCGCTACCGGTGTGGTTCGCCATGCTCTTCGCCGGCGGGCTCGGGGCCACGCTGATGTTCTGGGGCGTGGCCGAACCGCTCAACCACGCCTACAACGTTCCCATGGACAACCATGATCCGATGAGCGAACTGGCCATCCAACAGGCCTTCGCCTTCACCTACTATCACTTCGGTATCCACATGTGGGTGATCATGGCACTGCCCGGGCTGGCCCTGGGTTACTTCATCTACAAGCGCAAGCTCCCCCCGCGCCTGTCGAGTGTCTTCTCCCCGTTGCTGGGCGGGAAGATCTACTCCTGGCCGGGCAAGCTCGTCGACATCCTCGCCATCGTGGGAACCACCTTCGGCATCGCGGTCTCCGTGGGCCTGGGTGTCCTGCAGATCAACGCGGGCATGAACATGCTGTGGGACGTCCCGATGGTCAGCTGGGTGGAGCTGCTGATCATCCTGCTCATCACCATCGTCGGTTCGTTGTCGGTGGCTTCCGGCTTGGACAAGGGCATCAAACGTCTGTCGAACCTCAACATCGGCATGGCCGTGGTGCTCATGCTCTTCATCCTGTTCACCGGCCCGGTACTCACGGTGGCGAAGTTCATCGTCGAATCCTTCGGTATCTACGCCGGCAGCCTTCCCGAGCTGATGTTCTGGGTCGATTCCTTCGACAACAACCCCGGCTGGCAGGGCACCTGGACTGTGTTCTACTGGGCCTGGTCGATCTGCTGGTCACCGTACGTGGGCATGTTCATCGCCCGGATCTCCCGGGGACGCACCGTGCGGGAATTCATCGCCGGTGTGCTCTTCCTGCCCACCCTGTTCGTGGTGGTCTGGTTCGCCGTCTTCGGTCGTGCGGGCATCGAGCTGGAGCGCGACAACCCCGGACTGCTCACCGGCCGGGTGGTGGAGGACGGTGACGTCCCCTTCGCGCTTTTCGGACTGCTGGACAACTACCCGCTGACCATGCTCGCCTCGATCTGGGCCCTGGCGGTGATCCTCATCTTCTTCATCACCTCCATCGACTCCGCAGCCCTGGTCAACGACATGTTCGCCACCGGTGAGGAGAACCGGACCCCCACCTACTACCGGGTGGGGTGGGCCATCGCGATCGGTGCCGTGGCCGGTGCCCTGCTCATCATCTCCCCGGAGACCGGCATCGCCACCCTCCAGGAGGTGGTCATCATCGTCGCCCTACCCTTCTTCCTCATGCAGTTCGTGATGATGTATTCCCTGGTCAAGGGCATGGTCGATGATGCCTCTGCGCAGCGCAGAATCCGTACCCGGCAGTGGGAGAAAACCGACACCGCCGAGAAGCTGGAGGAGCACGAGTCCCGCCCGGCCCCCGGCTATGACGAGGAGGGCAACGAACTGCCCATGCCACTGCTTGAACATGATGAGGACGGCAATATCGTCATCCCGGGCGATGTCGTCATCGGCGGTGACCTCGGTGTCGTCGGGAACATGCTCGACCAGGAGGAGTCGGCTGATATGCAGCGCCGTTTCCGCATCGTCGAGCAGTCCCGCCCCCGTAGCGTCGACGAGTGGAGGAAAGAGGAGGAGTAGGGGCTACCGCGGCGTCATGTCGCCGGGGGCACCGGCCATCGTCGACGGGTCCAGTTCCCAGGCCCCGGCGAGGATCTCCAGGGAACGCACCGCCTCGTTGTGGCTGGTGCCCTGCAGGGAGATCATCAGTTCATCGGCCTGCGCCAGCTCAGCGAAGTCGATGAGGTAGTCGCGGACCTGCTCGCCGGTGCCGATGGCGGAGAACCGCAGCATGTCCAGGATCTGCTGGCCCGAGTGGGACTCGATGATCCGGTCCAGCTGCCCCTCGGTCAGGTGTCGACCCCGGCCCGCCATGGCGCGCACGCGTGCGCGATGCACCCCCTCGGTCTGTCGTTCCGCATCCTCCTGGGTCTGGGAGGCGGTGACGTTGACCGCCGCGATGACATAGGGCTCTGCGAGGGTGTCGGAGGGCTCGAAATTCTGCCGGTAGTGGGTCACCGCCTGCACCAGGTGGGTGGGCGCGAAGTGGGAGGCGAAGGAGTAGGGCAGACCCAGCTTGGCGGCCAGGCTCGCGCCGAACATCGAGGAACCCAGGATGTAGAGCAGCACGTCGGTGTTCGCCCCCGGGATCGCGGACACGCCGGGAATCCGCGACTGCCCCTTGAGGTAGCCGTCGAGCTCCAGCACGTCCTGGGGGAAGTGCTCGGCGGCGTTCGCGTCACGACGCAGCGCACGTCCCAGGGTGTTCATGTCCGTGCCGGGGGCACGCCCCAGGCCCAGGTCGATGCGGTCGGGGTAGAGCTCGGCGAGGGTGCCGAACTGCTCCGCGATGATATAGGGGGAGTGGTTGGGCAGCATCACCCCACCGGCGCCGAGCCGGATCTTCTCGGTTTTCGCGCCGATATGGGAGATGAGCACCGACGGGGCGGCGGAGGCGATGTGCTTCATGTTGTGGTGCTCGGAGTACCAGATACGTGAGACCCCGAGCCGCTCAGCACGCTGTGCCAGCTCCACGGAGCGGGCCATGGATTCGCGGGCCCTCTCACCCGGGTAGATGGTGCAGAAGTCGATGAGGGAGAGCGGGATGGTCGGGGCCTTGGAGGTCATGAAAAAATCCACCTTCCGGGTGAGTGAGGGTTTATAGCCCCAACCCTACGGAAAGCGGATTCTCACGGTCTGAGTGCGGAAACTCAGACCGCCGGGGAGGAAACCTGGAAGCTGACCGGCTCCGGTGCCTGGCGCGGCTTGAGCAGGTCTGCGATCAGGCCGATGACCAGTGCTGCGACGGTGGGCAGGATCCACCCGAGGCCGAGTTCCTGCATCGGGCCCCACGAGACCAGCGGATCAACGAGCCCGGTGCCCCAGCCCAGATCCTGGAAGGTGGTCAGGGCGGACCAGATCACGGCCACCCAGATGGGCAGGCGGAAGCCCCAGTAGAAGTACATGCGCTTACGCAGCAGCGGCTCCACCAGCGTGATCAGGATCAGGGTGATGCCCGGCGGGTAGATGAACCCGATGATGGGGGCGGCCACCGCCAGGACGGTCTCCAGGCCCATCGTGGCCATGCCGAAGGACATGACGGAGAAGATGATCGCCCACACCCGGTAGCTGATGGCCGGCACCAGGGTGTAGAAGAACTCGGAGGTCGCGGCGATGAGGCCGACGGCGGTGGTCAGGCAGGCCAGGATGACGATCGCACCGAAGATGATCAGGCCCGGGTAGCCCATGGTCAGGTTCGCGGCGTCCGCCAGGATGGCCGCACCGTTGGAGTACTGGTCGGCGTCGGGGATGATCTGGCCGATGAAACCCAGGCCCAGGTAGATCAGACCCAGCAGGATGCCGGCACCCAGCCCGGCCCACATGGTGCCGCGCACCAGCGGGGCGCCTTCCGGCATGTTGCGGTAGCGCAGGGCGGAGATGACCACGATCCCGAAGGCCAGGCCGGCGATGGCGTCCATCGTCAGGTAACCCTCGAGCAGCCCGGCGGCGAAGGAGGCCTCGGAGTAGCGTTCGATGGGGGCACCCGCCTGACCGTCGAACTGGATGAACGCGAGAGCGACCAGCAGAACCAACAGGATCAGCAGGGCGGGGGTGAGGAATTTACCGAGGGCGGCGACGATGTTGTTCGGGTTCCAGGCCAGCGCCAGGGAGATACCGAAGAACACGAGATTGAACAGGCCGGACAGGAACAGCCCCTCTGTACCGGTCAACGGCTGGATCGCCGTCTCGTAGGCGACGGCGCCGGTACGCGGCAGGGCATAGAAGGCGCCGATGGACAGGTAGGCCAGGATCGGGAAGATCAGCCCGAAGAGCCGTCCGGCCCGGCTGGCGGCGTCGCGGAGGTTACTGCCCGACAGTGCGATCGCGATGATCGCCAGCACCGGCAGCAGCACGCCGGTGCCGAGGAAACCGAGGATGGCGGGCAGGAAGTTCTCGCCGGCCTCGACGCCGAGCATCGGCGGGAAGATCAGGTTGCCGGCGCCGAAGAACATCGAGAACAGCATCATCGCCGTCACGACGATCAACATCGGTCCCGGGGTGGAGGTGGTGGAGGAGTCCGCGCGGGAGGTGGCGGCAGCTGTCATCGGGATACCCCATCGGTTCATGTGGTGGGTGCGGGTGGCGTCACGGTGCCGGGTGGGCGGTCGGCGGCGGGCAGGAGGTGGTTCCCGCGCTGGCGCGACCCCCAGCTCAGGCGGGGGTGCGGGCCGTTCACCAGGGGCGTGGGTGGCCCCGGTGGGAGCTGCGTGACGTGCTAATCCACTGCACTATACAGCGTGGTCGGGGCTGATCCCAGTCAGTCCAGCAGCCGTTTCACCGCAGCCAGGGGGATATCGACCCAGTCGGGCCGGTTATCGGTCTCGTAGACAACCTCGTAGAGGGCCTTGTCGAGGATGTAGGCGTCCAGCAGGGGAGAGGGACCCACCCCGTAGCCGGACAGGAAGGCCTCGGTGGCATCCGCCACCCAGGCCGCCGGATCTGCGGGGCCCGCCTTGCCGGCGCGGGCGGGGAAGTGCGCGGCGTAGTCGAGGGAGCGGATGATGCCGGCCACATCACGCAGCGCGGAGTCGGGGCGGCGGCGGTCCGCCAGGGGGCGGGCGGGCTCCCCCTCGAAGTCGATGAGCACGTAATTATCCGGGGTACGCAGCACCTGCCCCAGGTGTAGGTCACCGTGGACACGCTGGATGTCGTGGCTGTCCTCGCCCAGCGCCCGGTAGATCTCCCGGGCCCGGGCCGCATGAGGTTCGAGCACCGGGGCGCGCGCCACCAGCCGGTCAAGTTGTTCCGTCAGGCCTGCGGCGATCTCCCGGCCGCTGCGCCGAGCGGTGGGGAAGGAGTCGGCGAGGGCGCGGTGCACGGTGCGGGTGGCCTCACCGAGGAGGGAGGCCTCCGCCCCGAAACTGGCGTCCAGGGTGGAGAAGCCCAGGGCGAATCGCCAGCCGTCATCGGCGTCGGGGACGAAGTCCTGGATCATCGCCAGGGTGTGCTCGGCGCCGTCGATCTCCAGGCTGACCCAGCCGCGCACCGGCGCGATGGCGGGGCAGCCCCGAATCCGGGAGAGGAGTTCCACATCGGGGTTCAGCCCGGGCTCCAGGCGACGGAAGACCTTGATCATCAGCCGCTCGCGCTCACCGTCGGACATGATCAGGGAGGTGTTCGACTGTTCCCCGTCGATTTCCCGGCCGGTCAGCCCGCCGGGGACGGGGGCGACGGTGTGCAGCTCGCCGAAACCGAGCGGGGTGCCGTCGGCCAGCGCATTGCCGTAGGCCGTGGCGACGTCCCCGCGGCCGAGGATGTCCTCGGCCGCGGCGTCGACAAGCACCTGGTAGAGATCAGAGTGCCCACCGTGGTGGACCCGCAGGAGCAGCAGCCTGCCCTCGGCGGCAGGCGCCTCGCGAAGGATGTCGACGGCGTCGATGGCCTCGGATTTCGCGCCGTAGAAGCGTGCCTGCCGCAGCATCCTCACCAGGGCGTCCATCAGGACTCCCCGGACAGGTCGAACCAGAAGAAACCGTGCGGGGCCAGGGTGACCACCCAGGGCTCGCGGGTGATGCCGGGAAACTGTGCCCCGCCGGAGAGCTCGCGGGGGGTGACGCCGGCAAACTCACCCAGATCCAGGGACACGGCCTGCGGGCGCTGGGAGAAGTTGTTCACGCACAGGATCTTCTCGTCCCCGTGCTCGCGCAGGAAGCTCAGGACGGCATCGTTGGCGGAGTCGACCTCCCGGTAGGTGCCGTGGCCGAAGGCCCGGTACTGCTTGCGCACGTGGATCTGGGCGCGCAACCAGTGCAACAGGGAGTTCTCCCGTTTCATCTGGTTCTCGACGTTGTAGACGGCGTAGCCGTACTGGTCGTTCTGGATCGGCGGCAGATAGAGTCGCTCCGGATCCGCCCGGGAGAAGCCACCGTTGCGGTCCGAGGACCACTGCATGGGGGTACGCACGCCGTCGCGGTCGAAGAGCCAGATATTGTCGCCCATGCCGATCTCGTCACCGTAGTAGAGCACCGGGGACCCGGGCAGCGACAGCAACAGGGCGTTGAACAGTTCGAGCTTGTTGCGGTCGGCGTTGAGCAGCGGGGTCAGCCGCCGCCGGATTCCCACATTGGCCTTCATCCGCGGGTCCTTTGCGTACTCGGAGTACATGAAGGCGCGCTCGTCCTCGGAGACCATCTCCAGGGTCAGCTCATCGTGGTTGCGCAGGAAGATGCCCCACTGGGCGGTCTCGGGGATGGCGGGGGTGTCAGCCAGGATCTCCGAGATCGGGGTGCGGGACTGCTGGGCGGCGGCCATGTAGATCCGCGGCATGAGCGGGAAATGGAAGGCCATGTGGCACTCGTTGCCCTCCGGGGTGTCGCCGAAGTACTCGACGACCTCCTGCGGCCACTGGTTGGCCTCGGCCAGCAGCACCCGGCCCGGGTACTCCTCGTCGATGACCGTGCGCACCTGCTGCAGGAATTCGTGGGTCTCCGGCAGGTTCTCGCCGTTGGTGCCGTCGCGCTCGTAGAGGTAGGGCACGGCGTCGAGGCGGAAGCCGTCGAGCCCCAAGTCCAGCCAGAAGCGCATGACGTCGAGCATCGCCTCCTGCACCGCCGGGTTGTCGTAGTTCAGGTCCGGCTGGTGGTGGAAGAAGCGGTGCCAGTAGTACTGGCGGCGCACCGGGTCCCAGGTCCAGTTGGATTCCTCGGTGTCGATGAAGATGATCCGGGCCTCGCTGTAGCGTTCGGGATCGTCCCCCCAGACGTAGAAGTCACCGTAGGGGCCCTCGGGGTCGTGACGGGACTCCTGGAACCAGGCGTGCTGGTCGGAGGTGTGGTTCATCACCAGGTCGGTGATCACGCGGATGCCCCTGCGGTGGGCCTGGTCGATCAGTTCCACGAAGTCCTCGACGGTGCCGAACTCGGGCAGCACCTCACGGAAGTTGCGGATGTCGTAGCCGCCGTCCTTGAGCGGGGAGTCGTAGAAGGGCAGCAGCCACAGGCAGTCGATGCCCAGCCACTCCAGGTAGTCGAGCTTTTCGGTCACGCCCCGCAGGTCACCGGTGCCGCTGTCGTCGGAATCGTAGAAGGCGCGGGTGAGCACCTCGTAGAAGACCGCGTCCTTGTACCACTCCAGGTCCTTCTTTTCCCAGGGGGCGTCACCCGGGGCGGGGGAGGGGGTGTCGAACTCCACGGCCTCGTGCTCGATGACGCGCCCCTCGGCATCGACCGGGGAACGTCCTGCGACCTCCTCGGCCTCGCCGTTGAGCGGCCCCGTTGACAACCCCATGATGGGGTTGAGGGGGTGTTCCGTGGCCTTGCTCGCCCGGGGCGGGGGTTCGTCCCCCTCATCGGCGTGCTCCGCCCGGGGGACGTGCTCCGCCGGCCTCTCCTCCTGCAGTGGGCCGGTGGACAGGCCGGGGCCGGAGGGGGCACCGGTGTCGGGGTTCTCGGGACCGGCCTCGGTGTGCTCGCCGACCTCTGCTGGTTCGTCGTTGCTGCGTTGCTCACTCATAACACACAGCGTAGGTAAGAACGAAATCGTGCGCAGGGAATCAGTGGGTGTCGCTCCGCCGGGTCAGTCCGCGTCGGCGGTTTCCGGCTCGGCACCGCTGCTGCCCACGGCCGTGCCCGCCGCGCCGACGGCCTCGGCGATCCTGCGCACGCCTTCCTCCAGGATCTCCCGGGAGGTGGCGAAGTTCAGGCGGGCACAGTACTCGCCGCCGGTACCGAAGGAGGTGCCCTCGTTGAGCGCGACCCGGGCGTGGGTGCGTAGCCAGGCGGCCGGTTCCACCAGGGTGCCGATGGCGGTGCCGGAGAAGTCCAGCCACATCAGGTAGGTGGCCTCCGGGTTGACCACCTGCAGGCCGGGTACACGACGGGGCAGCTCCCCGACCAGCCAGTCGCGGTTGGCACTCAGGTAGGAGAGCTGTTCGTCGAGGTGCCCTGCTCCCTCGCGGTAACAGGCGGCGGCGGCGAAGACACCGATGGTGGAGGTGCCGTCCTTGGCCACGCCGGTCATTTTCTGCCAGGTCTGCCGGTCAGCGGGGTGGGACAGGATCATCTGCGCGCACTTCAGCCCGGCGATATTCCAGGCCTTGGAGGTGGCGGTGACGGTGACGCACACCTTAGCGGCCTGCGCCGACAGTCCGGCGGCGACCACGTGCCGGCCGTCGAAGACCAGTGGGGCGTGGATCTCATCGACGAGCACCCGGGCGTCGTAGCGGTCAGCCAGGGCGATCAGATCGGTGAGGAACTCCTCGCTGAGGGTGTAACCGAGCGGGTTATTGGGCGAGCACAGCAGGATGGAGCCGGCGCCGCCGGCGAAGGCGTTCTCGATCTCGGCGAGATCAAGGCCACCGTAGGCGTTGATCTCGACCATCTCGCGGCCGGCGGTCTCGGGGATCTCCAGAAACGGTGGGTAGGCGGGAACGGGCACGATCACGGACGAACCCGGGCGGGTCATGTACTGCACGGCCAGTAACAGGCCGCGCACCACGTCGGGCACGGTCACCACCCAGGACGGGTCGGGACGCCAGCCGTAGCGCTGGCCGTAGAAATCGGCCAGGGTCTCCGGCAGGTCGGAGGTGGCGGGTGTGTAGCCGAAGGATTCACGCTCGACCGCGTCACGGACAGCCTGCTTGACCGGCGGGCTGGTGAAGAAGTCCGATTCGGCGATCCACAGCGGGAGTACGTCCTCGCCGTAGACGGTCCACTTGCGGGTCCGGCGGTTCTTCAGGTCCTCAAGAGTGGGAAACTGCATGCCCCCACGTTAG
>CAZTIZ010000033.1:0-22016 GCA_964613845.1 uncultured Corynebacterium sp. | reverse complement strand
GATTCAGGTGTCAGTGGGCGCCGGTCCGGTGCGGAACGGGGGCCGGGGTGGAGGGGGCTGGCACGCCCTTTCCGGACATCGACTCCGCGGGGCCCCGGCCTTCGCCTGGGCCATGGGTGTGAACACGTTCAGGGACAGCGTCAGGGGCCCTTAAAAATATGTTCTGAACTGTGGATTTGTGTTCTTCAGGCGGATCGGGTTAATATTTGTGAGGCTTCAACGGAGCGGGCAGGAGAGATCAGGCCCGGTTCTAGTGGATGCTGTGCCCCCTTAGCTCAGTCGGTAGAGCGTTTCCATGGTAAGGAAAAGGTCATCAGTTCGATTCTGATAGGGGGCTCTGTTGTTTTTCTCCCGCAGTCACTGGGGTGACCGTGGGGGTCAACGGCCGCCAGGCGGTGTAGCTCAGTGGTAGAGCAAGCGACTCATAATCGCTGTGTCGCGGGTTCAATTCCCGCCATCGCTACAAGGTGATCAGTGTCCGGATATCCGGGCTCCTGTTCACCCGAACTCCGCAGGGGTTGGTTCCGTCAGGAATCATTCTTCTGTTAAGGTAGTTAGTGTTGCCGAGCAGGCAGCGCGTCAAGGGGCGTAGTTCAATTGGTAGAGCAACGGTCTCCAAAACCGTAGGTTGCAGGTTCGAGTCCTGTCGCCCCTGCAAAGTCTTCTATCCCGAGGAGTGCTGTGAGCGAAGATCAGCCGAAGCCTCCGGGCACGGCCCGTCCGACCGGTAAGCGTCAGCTCGCTGGTGCCAGCACCGCCTCCGCCTCCACCTACGAGGCCAAGCGTGCCCCGGTGACGGATCCCGAGGATGACAAGCCGGGTGGCGGTGTTATCTCCTTCCTCCCGGAGGTTATCTCCGAGGTGCGCAAGGTCATCTGGCCCACCGCCCGGCAGATGGTCATCTACTCGCTGGTCGTCTTCGCCTTCCTCATCGTGGTCACCGCACTGGTCTCCGGAGTGGACTTCGTGGTCGGCCTCGGAGTTGAGGAAATCCTCACCCCTTAGGTAGACTCAGCAGCATCAGTATCCCGCCTACCCACAGGGTCGGCGGGATAATTTATTGCCTCCTCCGCAGGTAGGATGGGCGCGGACACACCCGGTCGCCCTCAGGGAGGGAAGCAGGACCGACGATCACGTTATGGAGCAGACCATGAACGACGAGAATATCTTCGACCAGGACGCCCCCGAGGCATCCACCGACGGGAACCTCACCGAGGAAGGCCGGGACGCGGCGGAGCCGCAGGACCCGATGGTGGCCGCGGCCGCCGCCCTGGGCGACACCGCCGAGGAGGACTCTGAGGCCGCCTACCGCAGGCGCCTGCGCGAGTACACCCGCGAGATCAAGAAGCTGCCGGGCCAGTGGTACATCATCCAGTGCTACTCGGGCTACGAGAACAAGGTGAAGACCAACCTCGACATGCGTATCCAGACCCTTGAGGTCGAGGACGCCATCTACGACGTCGTCGTGCCCATCGAGCAGGCCATCGAGATCAAGGACGGCAAGCGCAAGCAGGTCAAGCGCAAGCTGCTGCCGGGTTACGTCCTGGTCCGCATGGACATCAACGACAAGGCCTGGTCCGTCGTCCGTGACACCCCGGGCGTGACCAGCTTCGTGGGCAACGAGGGGCACGCCACCCCGGTCAAGCACCGCGAGGTCGCCAAGTTCCTGCTCCCGCAGGAGACCACCGTCGAGGGTGAGTCCGCGGCCGTCAACGCCGATGGTGAGAAGGTCGTCGCCATGCCGGATGAGCAGGACAAGCCCACCGTCGCCATCGACTTCGAGGTGGGCGAGGCCGTCACCATCCTCACCGGTGCCCTCGCCTCGGTCTCCGCGACCATCTCCGAGATCGACCCGGCCACCGGGAAGATCCAGGCCCTGGTCTCGATCTTCGGCCGTGAGACCCCGGTCGAGCTGACCGTCGACCAGGTGGAGAAGATCTCCTAGTCCCACCGCACCACCGCCCGCCCCGGCCGATTTTTGGCCGGTGGCGGGCATTGCCCTACGATGGGCCTTCGTGTGCGCGCACGCGCATCCGAGACATTGTTGTCCCCGGTGGCCTGCTCACGTGAAGATCCGACGAGGACGTCGGTAGCGGGTACGGGCATCCGGACGGGACACCTCATCATCGTGATGTGTTCCCGGTAACCAGGAAAGAGGTAATTCGATGGCCCCGAAGAAGAAGAAGAAGGTCACTGGTCTGATCAAGCTGCAGATCGATGCAGGCGCAGCCAACCCGGCACCGCCGGTCGGCCCGGCACTGGGTGCCCACGGCGTCAACATCATGGAGTTCTGCAAGGCCTACAACGCCGCCACCGAGTCCCAGCGTGGCAACGTCGTCCCGGTCGAGATCACCGTGTACGAGGATCGCAGCTTCGACTTCAAGCTGAAGACCCCGCCGGCCGCCAAGCTCCTGCTCAAGGCCGCAGGCCTGGCCAAGGGTTCCGGCGTCCCGCACACCCAGAAGGTCGGCAAGGTCACCATGGACCAGGTCCGTGAGATCGCCGAGACCAAGAAGGAAGACCTCAACGCCCGCGACATCGACGCGGCCGCCAAGGTCATCGCCGGCACCGCCCGCTCCATGGGCATCGAGGTCGAGGGTTAATCCCACCTCTGCCGTACGGCATCCCCAAGAACATCCCCGTGGCAGGGCCGGCTCGGCCCGAACACCACAAGATCCCCGAAGGATTCGCATAATGAGCAAGAACTCCAAGGCTTTCAAGGCCGCTGCTGCCCTCATCGACCAGAACCGTCAGTACTCCCCGCTGGAGGCCACGAAGCTGGTCAAGGAGACCTCCTCCAAGAACTACGACGCCAGCATCGATGTCGCCATCCGTCTGGGCGTCGACCCGCGCAAGGCCGACCAGCTGGTCCGCGGCACCGTCAACCTGCCCAACGGCACCGGTAAGACCGTCCGCGTCGCCGTCTTCGCCGCTGGCGAGAAGGCCACCGAGGCTGAGGCCGCAGGCGCCGACATCGTGGGCACCGACGAGCTGATCGAGCAGATCACCGCCGGCACCATCGACTTCGACGTGGCCATCGCCACCCCGGACCAGATGGCCAAGGTTGGCCGCGTCGCCCGTGTCCTGGGCCCCCGCGGTCTGATGCCGAACCCGAAGACCGGCACCGTCACCACCGACGTCGCCAAGGCCATCGAGGAGGTCAAGGGCGGAAAGATTTCCTTCCGCGTGGACAAGGCCTCCAACCTGCACGCCATCATCGGCAAGGCTTCCTTCGATGAGAAGGCACTGACCGAGAACTACGGCGCGCTGATCGACGAGCTCAACCGCATCAAGCCGTCTTCCTCCAAGGGCATCTACCTCAAGAAGATCACCCTGTCCTCCACCTCCGGCCCGGGTGTCCCCGTCGACACCTCGGTCCAGAAGGACTACACCGAAGAGGCCTGAGTCCCCTTCGGCAGATAGCGTGACCACGCCCCGCCCTCCCGCACACCGGGAGCGCGGGGCGTCGTCGTTGCGCAGGGCTTCTGCAGGAACGGCCCGGGGTGTGGATCATGGGGAATATCCACGCCGGATCGAATGAAGGAGTGCTCGCCATGGCACAGCCCCAGCATGAGAACCGCCCTAGAGCCAACATCGTGGGATCGGGGCCCAACGGGTTGACGGCCGCCGCCTACCTCGCCCGCGCGGGCTGGGAGGTCACCGTCCACGAACGCAACACCCACCCCGGAGGGGCTGCGGCCTCCTCCACTGAGGTGCTGGGGGAGGGCACCATCGTCGACCTCGGTGCCGCCGGGCACCCCTTCGGAGCGGCCAGCCCTGCCTTCCGTGATCTGGAGCTCGACCGCCACGGGCTGGAGTGGGTCCATTCCACCTATCCCATGGCGCACCCCCTGGAGGGGCAGGACGCCGCGGTGCTCCGGCGCGGCCTCGACGCCACGGCTGAGGGGCTGGCCGGTGACGCGAAGGCCTGGCGGCGGGTGCACGGTGATCTGGTCCGTAACATTGACGACCACCTGGAGAACATCCTCTCACCCATGTTGCGGGTGCCCGCCCACCCCCTGCGTCTGCTGCGTTTCGGGCCCCTGGCCACGCTGCCGGCCCTGGCGCTGGCGCGCACCTTCTTCCACGACGATGCCACCCGCGCCCTGTTCACCGGCTCCGCGGTGCACGCGATCACCCCACCATCCCGACCCTTCACCGGCGCCTTCGGGCTGCTGTTCGGTGCGCTCGGCATGAGCCGGGGCTGGCCGGTGGCCAGGGGTGGCACCCAGGGTGTGGTCGATGCGCTGCTCTCCGCCCTCCGGGAGCACGGTGGCCGTATCCACACCGGGGTGGAGGTCACCGACCTGCGCGAGCTGCCCGCCGCCGATGCCACGGTCCTCAACCTCACCCCGGCGCAGATCCTGCGGCTGAAGGGCACGGACATGCCCCCGCGCGTGCGACGTCGGCTGGCGGGCTGGAGCTACGGCGCCGGTGTCCACAAGGTGGATTATCTGCTCGACGGCCCGGTGCCCTGGACCGATGGGCGAGTGCAGGAGGCCACCACCGTCCATGTCGTCGGCGGGGCCGAGGAGGTCCAGCACGCGGAGGCTGAGGTGGCGCGGGGACGCATGCCGGACCGGCCCTTCGTCATGGTCTGCCAGCAGCAGGCCGCCGATCCCTCCCGTTCCACGGTCGAGGGACGACACGTGGTGTGGGCCTACGCGCACGTCCCCCACGGCTACCGGGAGCCGCGCCCCGGCATGGTCGTGGAACTGATCGAGCGCCAGATCGAACGCTTCGCACCCGGCTTCCGGGATCGGGTGCTCCGCCGCGTCGAGAACAGCCCGCGGGAACTGGAGGTGTGGAACCCCAACCTCATCGGCGGCGACGTCGCCGGCGGCGGTATGAACGGACTGCAGGCCCTGCTGCGGCCTGGCCTGACCCTCCACCCCTACCGGCTCAACGACAGTGGTCTCTACCTCGCCTCCGGGGCGACTCCGCCCGGCGCGGGGGTCCACGGGATGCCGGGTGCCTGGGCTGCGCGGTCCGCGATGGGGCGGAGCACGCGCTAGCGCCCGCTTAGGGAAGCGCATCCTTGGTGGTCAGCCGGTTTATTTTCGGCGACAATGAGATCATGTCCACTGCCACTGTGCCACCCGCTGCCCCTCCCACGGCCCCCGGCCCGTGGAAACTCTTCGTCAGTTCCCGCGACGGGTCCGTCACGATCGCCACGCTGGTGGCCATCGTCGTCCACCTGATTCTCTGGTTCGGGTTCGGCCTGCAGGGCTGGGCCCGCGACTGGCCGCTGGTGATCATCGTGGTTATGGGCGGCATCCCACTGCTCATCGGGGTGCTGCGCAACGCCATCCGTACCAGGGGCGGCGCGGACACACTGGCGGCCGTCTCCATCCTCACCGCGGTGGTACTGGGGGAGTGGTTGGTGGCGGCGATCATCGTGTTGATGCTCTCCGGTGGCGAGGCCCTGGAGGCGGCGGCCACCACACGCGCCACGGGCACGCTGGATGCGTTGGCCCGGCGCGCGCCCTCCACCGCGCACCGGGTCGGCGGGGAGGACGTCGCCGTCGTGGATATCGTCGTTGGGGATGAGCTGGTCGTCCTCCCGCATGAGCTGTGCCCGGTCGACGGCGAGGTGATCGCCGGGCACGGGGCGATGGATGAGTCGTATCTGACGGGTGAGCCCTACGTCGTCAGTAAGTCCCGGGGCGCGCAGGTGATGTCCGGCGCGGTCAACGGGCAGACCCCGTTGACGATCGTGGCGACCTCCCCGGCGGAGGATTCGCGTTACGCGCAGATCGTCGGAACGCTGCGAAAGGCCGAGGAGAACCGGCCGCCGATGCGCAGGCTCGCGGACCGGCTGGGCGCCTGGTACACGGTGATTGCCCTGGCATTGGGCATCCTGGGTTGGGCGATCTCGGGCGACCCCCTGCGTTTCCTGGCGGTCGTGGTCGTGGCCACGCCGTGCCCGCTGTTGATCGGCGTGCCGGTGGCGATCATCGGCGCTATTTCGTTGGCGGCCAGGCGCGGCATCATCGTGCGCAATCCGGAGATGCTGGAAAACGCCTCGCAGGTCAGGACCATCATGTTCGACAAGACGGGCACGCTGACCTACGGGCGGCCCGGCATCACGGAGATCCACGTGGCCCCGGGCTTCGGGGAGGACGAGGTGCTGGCGGCCGCGGCGTCGGTCGAGCGTTATTCCCGGCACCCGCTCGCCGACGCGATCCGGGAGGAGGCCGCGCACCGTGAGCTGGAGCTGCCGGAGGTGGTGGAGGTCTCGGAGAGGCCGGGACGGGGGCTCACGGGTGAGGTCGGCGGGCGGTTCCTGCGCATCACCAACCGGCGCACCGCTGTCGAGCTGGATCCGGCCGGCCGCGGGTTAATCCCGCAGAGTACCGCGGGGATGGAGTCGGTGGTGATGGTCGACGAACGCTACGCCGCCATCATCCAGTTCCGCGATGAGCCGCGCGCCGAGGCGGAGAGGTTCATCACCCACCTGCCGGAGAAGCACGGGGTGAACAAGATGATGATCATCTCCGGCGACCGGGAGTCCGAGGTGCATTACCTGGCGGGCCGGGTCGGCATCGACGAGGTGTACGCCGGAGTCAGCCCGGAGGGCAAGCTCGCCATCGTCGAGGGGCACAACCGGCGCGGCAGGACCATGTTCCTCGGCGACGGGATCAACGACGCCCCGGCGATGGCCGCCGCCACCGTGGGGGTGGCCATGGGTTCGGATTCGGATGTCACCTCTGAGGCCGCCGATGCGGTCATCCTCGATTCCTCCCTGGAGCGGCTCGATGATCTGCTGCACATCTCCGCCCGGATGCGCCGCATCGCGCTGCAGTCGGCACTGGGCGGCATGGCGCTGTCGGTCATCGGCATGCTGCTGGCGGTCTTCGGACTGCTCACGCCGCTGGCCGGGGCCATCGCACAGGAGGTGATCGATATCTGGGCGATCCTCAACTCCGCCCGCGTGGCCATGGCGCGCGGGCCGCTCTCCGACTTCGATGAGGAGGGGTAGAGCGCAGCGACCAGCCAATTTGGAGGATTAACCCTCCACACACTAAAGTGAGTGTTCGAAGTTTGAACGGTCCGTTGCGGGCCGTGCTCAAGTTTCACCGAAGACCGTCGGTCATCCGCAAGGATCGAAGGTTCCCGCATCCACGGGACGGCCCACGCAGGAGACACTTTCGAGCCACCACCTCCCACGTGGAGATGTTGCGCCCCTGTGCTCTTGCACGGGGCTTTTTCATTTTCCTTGAAGGAGCCTCGGCGGATCAACACGACACGTAATTGGAAGGAGGCGTAGTAATGGCAAACCCGAAGAACCAGGCTGAGCTGGCAGAGCTCAAGGTGAAGTTCCAGGAGGCGGACAGCGTCTTCCTGACCGAGTACCGCGGACTCTCCGTCGCTCAGATCACTGAGCTGCGTAGCACCCTGGGCCTTGATGTCCAGTACTCCGTCGCCAAGAACACCCTTCTCAAGATCGCCGCCAAGGATAACGGCATCGACGGTCTTGATGAGCACCTGACCGGCCCGACCGCTGTCGCCTTCGTCAAGGGCGAGGCAGTCGACGCCGCCAAGGCAATGAAGAAGTTCGCCGATGACAACCAGGCGTTCGTCTTCAAGGGTGGCTACATGGACGGCGACGCTCTGTCTGCCGACCAGGTCAAGGCCATCGCCGAGCTGGACAACCGCGAGACCACTCTCGCGAAGCTGGCCGGTGCCATGAAGGGCAATCTGGCAAAGGCCGCAGGCCTGTTCAACGCTCCCGCTTCCCAGATCGCACGCCTCGGCGCTGCGCTCCAGGAGAAGAAGGACGCTTAAGTCGCAGATTTTCTGCGCACCACACCACACCCCGATTTTACCGGGTCCGAACGGGCCCACAGAAAGGATGCCATCATGGCTAAGCTCACCAAGGACGAGCTCATCGAGGCCTTCAAGGAGATGACCCTGATCGAGCTCTCCGAGTTCGTCAAGGAGTTCGAGGAGGTCTTCGAGGTCACCGCTGCTGCACCGGTCGCCGTTGCTGCTGCAGGTGGCGCCGGTGGCGACGCTGCTGCCGCTGAGGAGCAGTCCGAGTTCGACGTCATCCTTGAGGATGCCGGCGCCAAGAAGATCGGCGTGATCAAGGCTGTCCGCGAGCTCGTCTCCGGCCTGGGCCTGAAGGAGGCCAAGGAGCTCGTCGAGGGCGCACCGAAGGCCATCCTCGAGGGTGCTTCCAAGGAAGACGCCGAGGCTGCCAAGGCCAAGCTCGAAGAGGCCGGCGCCAAGGCTTCCCTCAAGTAAGGAAAATCGCGCGGCCTGACGCCGCGCACTAGTTTTCCGGACAACCCCCGTTTCCCCGCCACACAGGTGGGGGAGCGGGGGTTGTCCCGTTCCATGGGCAGGGCTCGGGCCGCACTCCGGTGGGGGCCTCCGCAGCACGAGGATGCGGGGGGCTGCGGGTAAACTCGCGGGCATGCTGTCCACGTCCCGCATCCTGTCCGTCCTCCTGCTCGGCCTCGGCGTAGCCCTGTTGGTGGCGGGACTGGTCGTACCCCGGTTCATCCACGCTGACGGCCGGATGCCCCTGGATCCTGCGGCCACCACCTGGACCCTGCGCGATGACGGGGCGCAGACCCGGCTGATGACCGATCCCGACGGCCGGGTCCTGGAGGCACCGGTGACCCGCCAGCTCCACCTGGAGGTGCAGAACCCGGCGGACGGGGACGAAGCCACCGTGCGCATCGGTGACACCTTCCTACGGGAGAGTCGGCAGGAGGAGTTGGACCGGTTGATCTCCGCCCAGGTGTGGAGCTACCGGCTCGACCGGCTCGACGGTTCCGCGACCTCCCCGGCGACGCTGACCGACCAGATCGGTAGTCCCGGCCTGCAGGTCGACGTCGAGGGGGTGTGGCTGAAGTTCCCCACCGATGCGCAGCAGACCACCTACGAGGTCTTCGACCCACGGCTGCGTCAGGCCCGCCCGGCGCTCTTCGCGGAGAGCCTGGAGATGGCCGGTCGGGAGGTGTACCGCTACCGCCAGGAGATCGGTCCGACGAACCTCGCCCAGCTCTACGCTGACTGGCGTAACACCACCGTCTTCGCGCAGGAGGACGGCGGCACCAGCCCCGGCTACCTCTTTTATTCCGTCACGCGGGATTTCCTCGTCGACCAGCGCAGCGGCATGGTCGTGGAGGTCCGGGAGGACATCGAGGAGTTCTACGGGGACGCCGAGGGGCAGCCGCGTGAGCAGGTGCTCTCCTTCCAGGGGCGGATGACGCAGCCGCAGGTCGACGTCCTGCTGGAACAGGCCTCGGAGATCAACGACGGGACCACCGCCCAGCTGGTGCGCTGGATCGCCATCGGCGTCGGGGCGGTCCTGGCGGTGGCGGGACTGGCGGGCTCCCTGGGTGCGTTCGGTGGGCGCAGGGCGCGTCACAGCTGAGGGGGAGCAGTGGCTGGATGCACTCGTGTGCCGGAACTCGTGATACAGTCCCCCGGAAGTGCCCTCACCTCATTTCTTTACATTCGGCGCAGGATGCTATAGGCTACTTCTTTGCGCTGGAATTCTTCTCTGGTAATCACAGAAACCTTGTTCACCCGGTCCGAGAAAACCGACTTGACAAGGTGATTTTGTGCTATCCGGGGGCGGTAATTCCACAGCAGACCGAATGCTAAATCTATCCAGCGGTTCCAGCGGCTGTGTGCCAGAGCAGCCGACCGACCGCGTGAGGTGCTGGAAGGACCCATCTTGGCAGTCTCCCGCCAGACCAAGTCAGTGGCCGACATCCCCGGGGCTTCGAAGCGATACTCTTTCGCTAAGCTCTCCGAGTCCATCGAGGTGCCGGGTCTTCTCGACCTGCAGCGTGACTCCTTCGACTGGCTGATCGGTACGCCTGAGTGGCGCGCCCGCCAGCAGGAGGAGCGCGGCCCCGAGGCTCGCGTGACCAGTGGCCTTGAGGAAATCCTCGAGGAACTCTCCCCGATCCAGGACTACTCGGGGAACATGTCCCTGTCCCTGTCGACCCCGCGTTTCGAGCCCGTGAAGAACACGGTCGACGAATGCAAGGACAAGGACATCAACTACTCCGCGCCACTGTACGTGACCGCTGAGTTCATCAACAACGAAACCCAGGAGATCAAGTCCCAGACCGTCTTCATCGGTGACTTCCCGATGATGACCGACATGGGTACCTTCATCGTCAACGGCACCGAGCGTGTCGTTGTCTCGCAGCTGGTGCGTTCCCCCGGTGTCTACTTCGATCAGAGCATCGACAAGTCCACCGAGCGTCCGCTGCACGCGGTCAAGGTGATCCCCTCGCGCGGTGCGTGGCTGGAGTTCGACGTCGACAAGCGCGACACCGTCGGTGTCCGCATCGACCGTAAGCGCCGCCAGCCGGTCACCGTCCTGCTGAAGGCCCTGGGTTGGACCACCGAGCAGATCACGGAGCGCTTCGGCTTCTCCGAGCTCATGATGTCCACCCTGGAGTCCGACGGTGTCAACAACACCGACGAGGCCCTGCTGGAGATCTACCGCAAGCAGCGTCCGGGCGAGCAGCCGACCCGTGATCTCGCGCAGTCCCTGCTCGACAACGCCTTCTTCCGGCCGAAGCGCTACGACCTGGCCAAGGTCGGCCGCTACAAGATCAACCGCAAGCTGGGTCTGGGCGGCGACCACGAGGGTGAGACCACCCTGACCGAGCAGGACATCGCCACGACCCTGGAGTACCTGGTCCGCCTGCACACCGGCGAGCGCACCATGACCTCCCCGAACGGCGAGATCATCCCGGTCGAGATCGACGACATCGACCACTTCGGCAACCGTCGTCTGCGCACCGTCGGTGAGCTCATCCAGAACCAGGTCCGCGTGGGTCTGTCCCGCATGGAGCGCGTCGTGCGGGAGCGCATGACCACCCAGGACGCCGAGTCGATCACCCCGACCTCGCTGATCAACGTCCGTCCGGTCTCCGCCGCGATCCGCGAGTTCTTCGGCACCTCCCAGCTCTCCCAGTTCATGGACCAGAACAACTCGCTGTCGGGACTGACCCACAAGCGTCGTCTGTCCGCACTGGGCCCGGGTGGCCTGTCGCGCGAGCGCGCGGGCATCGAGGTCCGGGACGTGCACCCGTCCCACTACGGCCGCATGTGCCCGATCGAGACCCCGGAGGGCCCGAACATCGGTCTGATCGGTTCGCTCTCCTCCTACGCGCGTGTCAACGCCTTCGGTTTCATCGAGACCCCCTACCGCAAGATCGTCGGCGGCAAGGTCACCGACGAGGTCGACTACCTCACCGCCGATGAGGAGGACCGCTTCGCCATCGCGCAGGCGTCCATCACCATCGACGACGAGGGTGCCATCACCGAGGACCGCATCGAGGTCCGCGTCAAGGGCGACGACATCCAGGTCACCACGCCCGAGGGCGTCGACTACATGGACGTCTCCGCCCGCCAGATGGTCTCCGTCGGCACCGCGATGATCCCGTTCCTGGAGCACGATGATGCCAACCGTGCCCTCATGGGCGCGAACATGCAGAAGCAGGCGGTCCCGCTGGTCCGCGCCGAGGCCCCCTACGTGGGCACCGGCATGGAGCTGCGCGCCGCCTACGACGCCGGTGACATGGTCATCAGCGATCGTGCCGGTGTCGTCGAGAACGTCTCCGCCGACATCATCACCATCATGGGTGATGACGGCCAGCGCTACACCCACCTGCTGCGGAAGTTCCAGCGCACCAACCAGGGCACCTGCTACAACCAGACCCCGCTGGTCAACATCGGCGAGCGCGTCGAGGTCGGCCAGGTCCTGGCTGACGGTCCGGGCACCCACAACGGTGAGATGTCGCTGGGCCGCAACCTGCTCGTGGCGTTCATGCCGTGGGAGGGCCACAACTACGAGGATGCGATCATCCTCAACCAGTCCATCGTGGAGCAGGACATCCTCACCTCGATTCACATCGAGGAGTACGAGATCGATGCCCGCGACACCAAGCTCGGCGCGGAGGAGATCACCCGGGAGATCCCGAACGTCTCCGAGGACGTGCTGCGTGACCTCGACGACCGCGGCATCGTCCGCATCGGTGCCGACGTCCGCGACGGCGACATCCTCGTCGGTAAGGTCACCCCGAAGGGCGAGACCGAGCTGACCCCGGAGGAGCGCCTGCTGCGTGCCATCTTCGGTGAGAAGGCCCGCGAGGTGCGCGACACCTCCATGCGCGTGCCGCACGGTGAGACCGGCAAGGTCATCGGCGTGCGCCACTTCTCCCGCGACGACGACGACGATCTGGCCCCGGGCGTCAACGAGATGATCCGCGTCCACGTCGCCCAGAAGCGCAAGATCCAGGACGGTGATAAGCTCGCCGGCCGCCACGGCAACAAGGGCGTCGTCGGTAAGATCCTCGCGCCGGAGGACATGCCCTTCATGGCCGACGGCACCCCGGTGGACATCCTGCTCAACACCCACGGTGTCCCGCGCCGTATGAACATCGGTCAGGTCCTGGAGATCCACCTGGGCTGGCTCGCTGCCGCGGGCTGGGAAATCGACCCGCAGGACCCGAAGAACGCCGAACTCATCAAGACCCTCCCCGAGGACCTCTACGATGTGCCGGCTGATTCGCTGACCGCCACCCCGGTCTTCGACGGTGCCTCCAATGACGAGATCAACGGACTGCTGGCCAACTCCCGTCCGAACCGCGACGGCGACGTCATGGTTGACGGGAACGGCAAGACCATGCTTCTCGACGGCCGCTCGGGTGAGCCCTTCCCCTACCCGGTCTCCGTGGGCTACATGTACATGCTCAAGCTCCACCACCTGGTCGACGAGAAGATCCACGCCCGTTCCACCGGCCCGTACTCCATGATCACCCAGCAGCCGCTGGGCGGTAAGGCCCAGTTCGGTGGACAGCGCTTCGGTGAGATGGAGGTGTGGGCGATGCAGGCATACGGCGCCGCCTACACCCTGCAGGAGCTGCTGACCATCAAGTCCGATGACGTGGTCGGCCGCGTGAAGGTCTACGAGGCCATCGTCAAGGGCGAGAACATCCCGGACCCGGGTATCCCGGAGTCCTTCAAGGTCCTGCTCAAGGAGCTGCAGTCCCTGTGCCTGAACGTGGAGGTCCTCTCCACCGACGGCACGCCGATGGAACTGTCCGGCTCCGACGACGACGATGACGCCGCCGGCTCCTCGCTGGGCATCAACCTGTCCCGCGACGAGCGTTCCGACGCCGACATCGCCTAGCTGCCGCCAGGTTCACCGCGGGCGTCGGTGGGAGATTCACCTCCGACGCCCGCGTGAGGGCGAACCAACTAGCTAACCCTGATATACGCCATACAATCCCTCCGGTCCCGGAGGGGAAAGGGAGTTACGTGTTCGACGTAAACCTCTTCGACGAGCTCCGCATCGGCCTGGCTACCGCCGACGACATCCGCCGCTGGTCCAAGGGCGAGGTCAAGAAGCCGGAGACAATTAACTACCGTACCCTCAAGCCCGAGAAGGACGGTCTGTTCTGCGAGCGTATCTTCGGTCCCACCCGGGACTGGGAGTGCGCCTGCGGTAAGTACAAGCGCGTGCGCTACAAGGGCATCATCTGTGAGCGCTGTGGCGTCGAGGTGACCAAGTCCAAGGTCCGTCGTGAGCGCATGGGCCACCTTGAGCTGGCCGCCCCGGTCACGCACATCTGGTACTTCAAGGGTGTGCCGTCCCGCCTGGGCTACCTGCTGGACCTGGCTCCGAAGGATCTTGAGCGGATCATCTACTTCGCGGCGAACATCATCACCTCCGTCGACGAGGAGGCCCGTCACAACGACCAGTCCACCCTCGAGGCCGAGATGCTGCTCGAGAAGAAGGACGTCGAGGCCGAGGCCGAGTCCGACATCGCCGAGCGTGCCGCGAAGCTGGAGGAGGACCTCGCCGAGCTCGAGGCCGCCGGCGCCAAGGCCGACGCCCGTCGTAAGGTGCAGAACGCCGCCGACAAGGAGATGCAGCACATCCGCGAGCGCGCGGAGCGTGAGATCGACCGTCTCGAGGAGATCTGGCAGACCTTCGTCAAGCTGGCCACGAAGCAGATGATCATCGACGAGAACATCTACGAGGAACTCGTCGACCGCTACGAGGACTACTTCACCGGTGGCATGGGCGCCGAGTCCATCCAGACGCTGATCCGCAACTTCGACCTCGACGCCGAGGCCGAGGAGCTGCGCACGATCATCGCGGAGGGCAAGGGCCAGAAGAAGATGCGCGCGCTCAAGCGCCTCAAGGTCGTCGCCGCCTTCCAGCGTTCCGGTAACGACCCGGCCGGCATGGTGCTCGACTCGATCCCGGTGATCCCGCCGGAGCTGCGTCCGATGGTCCAGCTCGACGGTGGCCGTTTCGCCACCTCCGACCTCAACGACCTCTACCGTCGCGTGATCAACCGCAACAACCGCCTCAAGCGCATGATCGACCTCGGTGCCCCCGAGATCATCGTGAACAACGAGAAGCGCATGCTGCAGGAGTCCGTCGACGCCCTGTTCGACAACGGTCGTCGCGGCCGTCCGGTCACCGGACCGGGCAACCGTCCGCTGAAGTCCCTGTCTGACCTGCTCAAGGGCAAGCAGGGTCGCTTCCGTCAGAACCTGCTGGGTAAGCGAGTCGACTATTCCGGCCGTTCGGTGATCATCGTCGGTCCGCAGCTCAAGCTGCACGAGTGTGGGCTGCCGAAGCTGATGGCGCTGGAGCTGTTCAAGCCCTTCGTCATGAAGCGCCTGGTGGAGAACGACTACGCGCAGAACATCAAGTCCGCCAAGCGGATGGTGGAGCGTCAGCGCCCCGAGGTGTGGGATGTTCTTGAAGAGGCCATCTCCGAGCACCCGGTGCTGCTCAACCGCGCACCGACCCTGCACCGACTGGGCATCCAGGCCTTCGAGCCGAAGCTCATCGAGGGTAAGGCCATCCAGCTGCACCCGCTGGCCTGTGAGGCCTTCAACGCCGACTTCGATGGTGACCAGATGGCGGTCCACCTGCCGCTGTCCGCCGAGGCCCAGGCCGAGGCGCGCGTGCTCATGCTCGCCTCGAACAACATCCTGTCCCCGGCCTCCGGTAAGCCGCTGGCCATGCCGCGCCTGGACATGGTCACCGGCCTGTACTTCCTCACCATGGAGAAGGCCGAGGACGAGCTCGGCGGTCAGGGTCGTCATACCCCGGCCGACGAGAACGGTCCGGCGACCGGCGTGTACACCTCCCACGCGGAGGCCATCATGGCCAACGACCTGGGTGTGCTGGGCATGCAGGCCCCGATCAGGGTGCGCATCGACCACCTGCGTCCGACGGCCGAGGTCGAGGCCGAGCAGTTCCCCGACGGCTGGCAGAAGGGTCAGCCCTGGCTGGCCGATACCACCCTGGGCCGGATCATGTTCAACGAGCTGCTGCCGTGGAACTACCCGTACCTTGAGGGCGTCATGGTCCGTAAGGGCGGCGGTTCCGAGACGGTTCTGCTCGGTGACGTGATCAACGATCTCGCCGCGAAGTACCCGATCATCACGGTCGCGCAGACCATGGACAAGATGAAGGACGCCGGCTTCTACTGGGCCACCCGTTCCGGCGTGACCATCTCCATCTCTGACGTGCTCGTCCTCCCGAACAAGGAGGAGATCCTTGAGCAGTACGAGGCCGAGGCGCGTGAGATCGAGCGCAAGTACTGGGTCCAGGGCGCCCTGACCCAGCGCGAGCGCTACGACCGCCTGGTCGAGCTGTGGAAGGACGCCACCGACACCGTCGGTAAGGCCGTCGAGGACATGTACCCGGACGACAACCCGATCCCGATGATCGTGAAGTCGGGCGCGGCCGGCAACATGCGTCAGATCTGGACCCTGGCCGGCATGAAGGGCATGGTCGTGAACTCCAAGGGTGACTACATCACCCGTCCGATCAAGACCTCCTTCCGGGAGGGCCTGTCGGTTCTGGAGTACTTCAACAACTCCCACGGTTCCCGTAAGGGCCTGGCCGATACCGCCCTGCGTACCGCCGACTCGGGTTACCTCACCCGCCGTCTGGTGGACGTCGCGCAGGACGTCATCGTCCGTGAGCACGACTGCTCCACCCGTCAGGGTGTGCGCGTGCCTGTCGCCGATGAGGTCCTCGACGCCAACGGCGATGTCTCGGGTTACACCCGCCACAGCCTGGTCGAGACCTCCGTCTCCGGCCGCGTGCTGGCCGGTGACCTGAAGGACGACAACGGTGAGATCATCTTCGAGGCCGGTACCGACCTCACGGAGGAGCGTATCGACCTCCTCGTGGAGCGCGGGCTCGTCGACGTCAAGGTCCGCTCCGTGCTGACCTGTCAGACGCCCACCGGCGTCTGCGCCAAGTGCTACGGCAAGTCCATGGCCTCCGGTCAGCTGGTCGACATCGGCGAGGCCGTCGGCATCGTCGCCGCCCAGTCGATCGGTGAGCCGGGTACCCAGCTGACCATGCGTACCTTCCACCAGGGTGGTGTCGGTGGTGACATCACCGGCGGTCTGCCGCGTGTCCAGGAGCTCTTCGAGGCCCGGGTTCCCAAGAACCGGGCACCGATCGCCTCCGTTGCCGGCACCATCTCGCTGGAGGACGAGGGTAACTTCTGGACCCTGAACATCACGCCGGAAGACGGCAGCGATGACGTGGTCTACGAGAAGCTGTCCAAGCGTCAGGGTCTGGCCCAGGTCCGTCGTCCGATGGAGAACAACCCCTCGGCGATGATCGAGCGCACCCTGCGTGAGGGCGACCGCGTCGAGGTCGGCGACCGTCTGCTGCGTGGTCCGGCGGACCCGCACGACGTGCTCGAGGTCCTCGGCCGCCGTGGCGTGGAGAAGCACCTGATCGACGAGGTCCAGGCCGTGTACCGGACCCAGGGTGTGGCCATCCACGACAAGCACATCGAGATCATCATCCGTCAGATGCTGCGTCGCGGCACCGTCATCGACGCCGGTTCCACCGAGTTCCTCCCGGGCACCCTGGTGGACCTGGCCGAGGCCAAGCTGGCCAACTCCGCGGCTCTGGCCGACGAGGGCCAGCCGGCGGAGCTGCGCTCGGAGATCATGGGCATCACCAAGGCCTCCCTGGCCACGGAGTCCTGGCTCTCGGCCGCCTCCTTCCAGGAGACGACCCGCGTGCTCACCGACGCCGCGATCAACAAGCGCTCCGACAAGCTCATCGGGCTCAAGGAGAACGTGATCATCGGTAAGCTGATCCCGGCCGGTACCGGTATCTCCCGTTACCGCAACATCTCGGTCAAGCCGACCGAGGCCGCCCGCAACGCCGCCTACTCGATCCCCACCTACGGGGACTCGATCTACGGCGACGACGGCTACGCCGAGTTCACCGGTGCCTCCGTGCCGCTGGACGAGGAGTTCGGTCTCTAGGACCGGAGGTGGGGGCTGAGCGGCCTCCCCGAACGTGACACCGCCCCCGACCTCATGGTCGGGGGCGGTTCTCCGTCTCCGGGGTTCAGTCGGTCGAGTCCCGGTGGGCCCGGCGCACCGACACCGCCCCCATCAGGGCCAGACCGGCGATCCTGATCACCGGGGCGTCGGCGGGCAGCTCCGCCATGGCGCCGGTGACATCCTCGTCCTCCTCGATTTCGAAGGCACCCATCACCCCGATGCCGTCGTTGATCACTCGCACGTTGTGCGGGACGGTGATGTCGGTACCGCCCATCAGGGCCACGGCGGTGATGGTTGTCTCCGCCGCCTGGAAGCGGGCCTGCCGCAGATCAAGCTCCGTGCCGGCCATCAGCGCGATGCTCATGTGGTGGGGCGCGCACAGCCAGTCGCCACGCTTCTCACTGCTGCCCATCACCGCCAGGGTCAGGGAGCGCCCACCGGTCTCGCCGATGACCTTTCGTCGGGCGATGCCGGAATCCGCCGGGCGGTGCTGTCCCACAGGCTCCGGGTCCCCGCCCGGCCGGGGGACGGGGCTGCGGTCGTCGAATATGGCGGCGGGGTCGGGCAGCAGGTCCGCCAGGAGAGCCAGCAGTTCCCCACGGTGCGTGGCCGCCCACGCCTGGGCGGTGCGCTCATCGAATTCCGCGTAGCTGAGCTGCCCGCGGGAGAATGCCCCGCTCAGGGCGGTTGCTACGCGGTTGCGGTCCTCGTCGTCGGCCCGCAGCGGGGGAGTCTCGCCGGTCATGCCCCTGATCCTACGGCCTCCCCCGGCAAGGTGAGAGCGGAAAGTGTCGGGGCTGGAGGGAAACCTGGTGGGAGGCCTCACGGGCACCCCGTGCGGTGTCGGTAGGCGGTGGTTGTGCCGATTGGGCAGAGAAGGGATTTTGGTGTAGTGGGGGGCGTGCGGTATGGTTTCTGGAAGTCCCACGTTTAGATGGTGGGAGTCTGACATTTTCCCCGGTAGGCCAGCGAGAGCGGCTGACTGGGTTTTGCACGTTAAAAACAGAAAACGTTGCGAGCCGTGAGGATGTCGGACGGAAAGATGTTTTCTCGGTCGGCACTTCCGGCCGGATATGCCGATCAACATAGAAAGACGGTTCATGCCCACTATTCAGCAGCTGGTCCGTAAGGGCCGCCACAGCAAGAGCGCCAAGGTTGCGACCGCGGCCCTCAAGGGTTCCCCGCAGCGTCGTGGCGTGTGCACCCGTGTGTACACCACCACCCCGAAGAAGCCGAACTCCGCTCTGCGTAAGGTCGCCCGTGTGCGCCTGACCACCGGTGTCGAGGTCTCCGCCTACATCCCCGGTGAGGGCCACAACCTCCAGGAGCACTCCATGGTGCTCGTCCGCGGCGGTCGTGTGAAGGACCTGCCCGGCGTCCGTTACAAGATCGTCCGTGGTTCCCTCGACACCCAGGGTGTCAAGGACCGCAAGCAGGCCCGTTCCCGCTACGGCGCCAAGAAGGGACAGTAATCAATGCGTAAGTCTGCAGCTCCCAAGCGCCCCATCGTCAAGGATCCGGTCTACGGTTCCGAGGTTGTGACCCAGCTGGTCAACAAGGTCCTCATCGACGGTAAGAAGTCCACCGCCGAGCGCATCGTCTACGGTGCCCTCGAGAAGTGCCGTGAGAAGACCGGCACCGAGCCGGTCGGCACCCTCGACAAGGCCCTGGGCAACATCCGCCCGGACCTGGAGGTCCGCTCCCGCCGTGTCGGTGGCGCCACCTACCAGGTGCCGGTCGAGGTCCGCCCGGGCCGCTCCAACACCCTGGCTCTGCGTTGGCTGGTCACCTTCACCCGTCAGCGTCGCGAGAACAGCATGATCGATCGCCTCGCCAACGAGATCCTGGATGCCTCCAACGGTCTCGGTGCTTCCGTGAAGCGTCGCGAGGACACCCACAAGATGGCCGAGGCCAACCGCGCCTTCGCCCACTACCGCTGGTAGTCCACCGCATGCAGATGGCCCACTCGACGACAGCTCCGCGCCTGCCGCACACCCCGCTCACGCAGCGGGACGCCGGCACGGGGGTGCGTTGGCTGGGCCATTCCTGTTCCGGTCGCTGACCATTCCCCTCGCCGCCCGTCACGGGCGGGGGAGGGGAGGTCCCGGGTCGGAGTCAGCTCCCGGCACTGCCGGACCGGAAAAACAATGGCATTATTGAACGAGAACTATCCATCGACGGCGTCCCCTGGTGCCCGAACCAAGACGTCCACGAGCAACAAGTTGGGGTAAGACTGTGGCACAAGAAGTGCTTAAGGACCTGAACAAGGTTCGCAACATCGGCATCATGGCCCACATCGATGCCGGTAAGACGACCACCACCGAGCGCATCCTGTTCTACACGGGTATCAACCGTAAGGTCGGCGAGACCCACGACGGTGGCGCCACCACTGACTGGATGGAGCAGGAGCAGGAGCGTGGCATCACGATCACCTCCGCTGCCGTCACCTGTTTCTGGGACGACAACCAGATCAACATCATCGATACTCCGGGTCACGTCGACTTCACCGTTGAGGTCGAGCGTTCCCTGCGCGTCCTGGATGGCGCTGTCGCCGTCTTCGACGGCAAGGAGGGCGTCGAGCCGCAGTCCGAGCAGGTCTGGCGTCAGGCCGCCAAGTACGATGTCCCGCGCATCTGCTTCATCAACAAGATGGACAAGCTGGGCGCCGACTTCTACTTCACCGTCGGCACCATCGAGGATCGTCTCGGTGCCAAGCCGCTGGTCATGCAGCTGCCGATCGGCGCTGAGGATGACTTCGAGGGTGTCATCGACCTGGTCAACATGCGCGCCCTGACCTGGCGTGGAAAGGTCGAGGTCGGCACCGACGCGACCGTCGAGGAGATCCCGGCCGAGCTGCAGGAGCGTGCCGAGGAGTACCGCGAGAAGCTGCTTGAGACCGTCGCCGAGTCCGACGATGCTCTCATGGAGAAGTACTTCGGCGGCGAGGAGCTCACCGTCGAGGAGATCAAGGCAGCCGTCCGCAAGATGGTCGTCAACTCCGAGATCTACCCGGTCTACTGTGGTACCGCCTACAAGAACAAGGGTGTCCAGCCGCTGCTCGACGCCGTGGTCGACTTCCTGCCGAACCCGCTGGACGTCGGTGAGGTCCACGGCACCGCCGTGAACGACGCCGCCACCGAGCTGGTGCGTAAGCCCTCCACCGATGAGCCCTTCGCGGCGCTGGCCTTCAAGATCGCCGTTCACCCGTTCTTCGGCAAGCTGACCTACGTCCGTGTCTACTCCGGCCAGGCCAAGCCGGGCGATCAGGTGCAGAACTCGACCAAGGGCAAGAAGGAGCGCGTCGGCAAGCTCTTCCAGATGCACGCGAACAAGGAGAACCCGGTCGAGGAGGCTCTCGCCGGCAATATCTACGCGTTCATCGGGCTGAAGGAGACCACCACGGGTGACACCCTGTGTGACACCGCCAACCAGATCATCCTGGAGTCCATGGACTTCCCGGACCCGGTCATCCAGGTCGCCATCGAGCCGAAGACCAAGTCCGACCAGGAGAAGCTGGGTACCGCCATCCAGAAGCTCGCCGAGGAGGACCCGACCTTCACCGTCCACCTGGACGAGGAGTCCGGCCAGACCGTCATCGGCGGCATGGGCGAGCTGCACCTCGACGTCCTGGTCGACCGCATGAAGCGCGAGTTCAAGGTCGAGGCCAACATCGGTAACCCGCAGGTGGCCTACCGTGAGACCATCCGCAAGACCGTCGAGAAGCTCGAGTTCACCCACAAGAAGCAGACCGGTGGTTCCGGCCAGTTCGCTAAGGTGATCATCGGCATCGCTCCCTACGCCCCGGCCGAGGATGAGCTGGAGGAGGGCCAGAACCCCCTGTACCACTTCGAGAACGCCGTCACCGGCGGCCGTATCCCGAAGGAGTACATCCCCTCCGTCGACGCCGGTATCCAGGACGCCATGCAGTACGGCTTCCTCGCTGGTTACCCGCTGGTCAACGTCAAGGCCACCCTGCTGGACGGCCAGTACCACGACGTTGACTCCTCCGAGATGGCCTTCAAGATCGCCGGTTCCCAGGCGCTGAAGGAGGCTGTCGCCAAGGCGAAGCCGGTCCTGCTGGAGCCGGTCATGTCCGTCGAGATCACCACCCCCGAGGAATACATGGGTGAGGTCATCGGTGACGTGAACTCCCGCCGTGGCCAGGTCTCCGCCATGGAGGACCGTGCCGGAGCCAAGCTGGTCAAGGCCAAGGTGCCGCTGTCCCAGATGTTCGGCTACGTCGGTGACCTCCGCTCCAAGACCCAGGGTCGTGCGAACTACTCCATGGTCTTCGACTCCTACGCCGAGGTGCCCAGCACCATCGCCCAGGAGATCATCGCTGAGCGCACCGGCGCCTAGCCCGACTCCCCCGATCCGGGGGTGAAGCGGTGGCGGCCCGTGCCGTCGTCACCGCTGACCGGATCGGAACCCCGTGGGGTAGCGGTCGTGCTGAGTGTCCACCATGACGGTGAACACTGAGTCGGCCGTTACCCTCCGGAGATCCGGGTCTCCCGCCGTCCGGAACGTGCTGCACTCCACAGGGGCGCAGTTTGAAAAACGTACGGCGTAAATCTAGGATCATGTAACTGGCACATTGTGAAACTGTCATGCCGCCGGAAAGCCCTCGGGCGTCAGCGGAAATGACAACTGTCAACCACGTGGCTGCGAAGGTCGTAGCC
>CAZTIZ010000032.1:0-22196 GCA_964613845.1 uncultured Corynebacterium sp. | reverse complement strand
GAGGTCACCGCCTTCTTCGGCCCCGCCACCACAGGTGCCCACACCCACCTGCGGCGCCTGCGTCTGGGCGACAACGAGCCCTACGCCATCGACGACGCCTGGTACAACACCGCCCTCCTCCCCGACCTGCTGGAAAACGACGTCTACCGCTCCGTCTACGCCATCCTCGAACAGGACTACGACCTGCCGCTGACCGATGCCGACCAGACCGTCAGCGCCACCGTCGCCGACGATGCCACCGCCCCGCTTCTCGACGTCGCTCCGGGCACCCCGCTGCTGCACATGGTGCGCTTCGCCCGCGCCGGGCAGCACCCGGTGGAGTGGTGCTCCTCGCTCTACCGCACAGACCGCTACCGACTGCGTACCCGGGTACGCCGGCTCGGCGAGCGCGGGGAATAATGTGCTTTTCCGGCCCCGGAGGGCAGAATGGGAGACTATGAGTTCTCGACGCTTCTGGGCGACGGCGAGATCGGCTGACGTGGTCCGCACCGGCCTGGTGGCCGCGCTCGCCGCGATCGTCGCCCTGGGCTCCTACAGCTATGTCTCGGACGCCGGGGACGGCGCCGGCACGACCGCGGGGCCGACCTCCCCGACGGTCTCCCCCATCGAGGGTGCCACCCCCCAGGGTGCGAGCATCGCACCGTTCACCACCGCCGACGTCGGGGCGTGCCTGACCTGGGAGATCGCCGGGGACGGGGAGATCTCCGACTTCGAGCAGACCAGTTGCGATGACACCCACCGCTTCGAGGTCTCCGCCCGGGAGGACCTGGACACCTACCCCTCCTCCGAGTTCGGCACCGACGCGCCGGTGCCGGATCTGACGCGGCAGGCGCAGCTGCGGGAGGAGTTGTGCCACACCCCGACGATCCGTTATCTGGACGGCCGGTATGACCCGGTCGGCCGCTATTCCATCGCCCCGATCCTGCCGGCCCCGGAGGCGTGGGCGGCCGGGGACCGCACGATGCTGTGCGGCCTGCAGTCCACCGATACCGAGGGCCTGCCCGTGCTGACGGTGGGCCGGGCCGCGGAGCAGGACCAGGCGCGGGTGAACCAGCCCGGGGAGTGTGTGTTCGTGGACAGTTCCAGCTCGCTGCGGGTGGTGGACTGCGCCGAGGAACACCAGCTGGAGACCACCGCGATCGTCGACCTGAAGCCGGTTTTCCCGGAGGGGGTGCCCGGCATCGAGGAACAGGACGGGCACCTGACGCAGGTGTGCACGCAGGCGGCCATGGACTACCTCGGGGGTGAGGAGGCGCTGTACCAGTCGACCCTGCAGCCCTACTGGGGGACGATCCCGCAGGCCTCGTGGATCGGGGGCTCACATTCGGTGAACTGCTCCCTGATCCACACCGGTGGGGAGGATAGTTTCTCGGTGCTGCAGGGCACCGCCCTGGACGGTCGGGAGGGCATCACCGTCAACGGACAGACCCCGGAGGCACCCCCGGAGCGCGAACCGCTGCGTGTCCCCCCGCCGGAGGGCCAGCCGTGATCGAGGTCAGTGAGGAACGGTTCAACGAACTGGTCGACGACGCGCTGGACAAGATCCCGGAGGAATTCGCCCGACGTCTGGTCAACGTGGTGTTCCTGGTGCAGGACGTCCATGAGGACGACCCCGGGATCCTGGGCCTCTACGAGGGGGTCGCACTCACCCAGCGGACCTTCGACCACACCGGTTACCTGCCCGACACGATCTCCATCTACAAAGGTGCACTGGAGCGGTTCTGCAGCTCCGAGGAGGAACTGGCCCGGGAGGTGGAGGTGACCGTCTTCCACGAGGTGGGCCACTACTTCGGTATGGAAGAGGAGCACCTGCACCGCCTGGGCTGGGGTTAGGCCACGGCGACGAGGGCCGGGCGGCTCAGAGCTGGTGGTCCAGGTCCGCCCAGCGCAGCAGGTCCCACCGGCCGAAGTCCCGGCCACCCGGTTCCAGGACGACGTAGCGGCAGTTGGCCAGGTAACCGGCGAAGGCGAAGTCCGGGTCCACGCCCGCCGCGTGGGTGGCGATGGTGCGGATGGCCGCACCGTGGCTGACCACCAGCACGTCGCGGTCCTGCCCCTGCTCGCCCACCAGGTGGTTGTCCGCCAGATCCTCCAGCACCGGCCGGTAGCGTTTGAGCAGCTGGATATAGGTCTCACCGCCGGGCATGCGGGCCTCGGCCACGCCCTCCAGCCAACCCCGCAGCGCGGTGGTGTAGGCGCGGTGGGAGGCCTCGTCGGAGTGCATCTCGTGGTCCCCGGCGAAGATCTCGTGGATGCCGGTGCGGATATCGAGGCGCATGGCGTGCTCGGGAAGACCGGCGACCCTCTCGAAGGCCTGCATGGCCAGTAGGGCGGTCTGCTGGGTGCGCAGTGAGATCCCGCAGATCACCGTGCCCAGCCGTCCGGGGCTGCCGTCTCCCGCACCGCAGTACTCGGCCAGTTCAGCACCCACCTCCCGGGCCTGGGCCCGGCCGCGTTCGGTCAGTTCCGCCCCGGGGGGTCGGGTGTCGAGCTTATGGGCGACGTTGCTGTGGGTCTGTCCGTGCCGCAGCAGGATGATCCGGCCCGCCATCTAGTTCTCCCTTCCGGTCCGGGCGCACTCCACCCAGTCGGTGGCCTGTGCCAGCCGCGCCAGGTCCGCGGCAAGGGCGTCCTCGCGGCCATCACCGGAGGCGGCGGGCCGGGAACCGAGGAAGGTGATGTCCTCGGCCCGTAGCCACAGGGCGCGCAGCGCCTCGGCCACGGGGACGTCGTCGATGTGGCCGACGAGGTCGACGTAGAAGTTGTAGGTGCCGAAGACCCGGCGCGTGGGACGGGACTCGATGCGGGAGAGGTCGACGCCGCGCTGGGCGAACTCGGTCAGCGCGCCCACCAGGGTGCCGGGCTCGTTGGGGAGGGTGAAGACCACGGAGGTGGTGTCGTTGCCGGTGCGCGGGGTGGGTACGCCGCGCGGGCCGACGAGCACGAAGCGGGTGCGGGCGCCACGGACGTCGGCGACATCGGCGGCGAGCACGTCGAGGCCGAACAGGTGGGCGGCGCGGTCGGGGGCGGCGGCGGCGTCGACCCGCCCCTCGGCGACGGCTTCGGCGGCGGCGGCGTTGGAGGAGGCGGCGACGAAGCTGGCCTGCGGGAGGTGGCGTTCCATCCACTGGCGCACCTGCTGGTGGGCGACGGGGTGGGTGGCCAGGGTGGTGATCTCGGCCGGTTGTGTGCCGGGTCGGACCATGATGGAGAAGGCGATCTCGAGTTCGAGTTCGTGGTAGACCTGCACCCCGCCGTCATCGACGAGCGCATCGAAGGTGGAGGTCACCGCGCCGTCGACGGAGTTCTCGATGGCCACACACGCGTAGTGGGCGCGCCCGGTGCGCACGGCGTCGAGGGCCTCGCGCGGCGAGTTGACCGGCAACCCGGTGGTGTCCTCGCCGCCGAAGGCGCCGTCGGCGGCGAAACGCAGCAGTGCGGCCTCGGTGAAGGTGCCGGGGGGCCCGAGGTAGGCCACGGTGGTGGTGGAGGTGCTCATGCCTGACAGCTTATCCAGCCGTATCCTGAGGTGCATGACCTCATCCGTGCGTACCCTCGTCGGGCGACTGCGCAGCGGTCGGTGCACCGCCGCCGGGCTCATCGAGGAGCTCGCCGACGCCGTGGCCGGTACCGACCCCACCTGGCACGGCTTCTCCCACCTGGCGCTGGACGGCGCGCATGACACCGCCTCGCTTCTCGACGCCGTCCCCGCCCACGCGCGCGGTCGCCTCCACGGCCTGCCGCTGCCGGCCAAGGACCTCCACGATGTGGCCGGGTTGCCCACCTCCTTCGGGGCGGCGGAGCGCACCCGGCTGGCCCGGGACACCGATCCCTTCCTGCAGCGGCTACTCGATCAGGGGGTGGTCATCCCCGGCAAGTCCGCCACCTGTGAGCTGGGTCTGACCATCCACACCGAGCCCCGTGGGCTGCCCGCCCCCGATAATCCCCTGTGGTCGGGGCGCACACCGGGTGGTTCCTCGGGTGGGGCGGCGGTGCTGGTGGCCCGGGGGTTGGTGGCGGCGGCCCACGCCTCCGATGGGGGCGGGTCCATCCGGGTGCCGGCGGCGGCCTGCGGGCTGGTGGGCTTCAAGCCATCCTCGCCGGGCCTGCCCGCCCAGGGTTTCCTCACCCGCTCGCTCGATGACGCGGCTTTCCTCCACGGCCTCACCCCGGTGGTCGGGCGGGCCAGGGTGGGGGTACTCACCGAGCCGTTGTTCACCGGCGCGCAGATAGACCCGGTGATGCGCGCCGCCGTGGGGCAGGCCGCCAACCGCCTGTCCGACGCCGGCCACGAGGTCGTGGAAGTCCGTCCCTACCCGGGCTGCGAGGATACCTTCGCGGCCTTCACCACCATCTTCACCGAGAAACTGACCGGGCTGCCCGACCCGGTGGAGGGCATCACCGGTTGGCTGCGGGAACGGGGACGTTCGGTGACGGAGCAGCGGCTGGCCCGGGCGCGCGCCCACGCCACCGCCCTACCGGAGCTGCTCGCCCGGTTCTGGAACGTCGACGCCCTACTCAGCCCGATGACCACCACCGATCCCCCGCCCCTGGGTGCCTTTGCCGTCCTGCCCCCGGAGGAGAATTTTCTCGCTCAGACCCGCTGGTCACCGTGGGGTTCCCTGTTCAACATGAGCAGGCATGCCGCCATCAGCGTGCCCTGGCAGCTGCCCCACCGGCCGCCGGTGGGCGTGCAGCTCGGTTCGGTCCGGCTGCCCGACGCTGCCCTGCTGGGTCTGGCCCAGGAGCTGCACCCGTGAGCACCCCACTGGGCCGGGCGCCCGGACCGGGCATCGACAGGCCTCGGGTGCGCGTGGAGATCCTCCTGGTGGTGACGCTCACCTTCGGTATCGCCGGGGTGCGCGCGGCCCTGCAGCTGCTCGACGGCCTGCTCGCCCCCACCGCCCTCAACGAACAGACCGTGGCGATCAACACCACCCAGTCGACTCTGCCGTGGCTGGACCTGGCGCTGCAGATCACCTCCGCCGCCACCCTCTTCGCCTACGGCGGCCTGGCACTGTTCCTGCTCGCCGGGGACGGGATCCGCGCCGCCGGGATCCGACTGTCCGACCTCGGCTGGGGGGCGGTGTTGGCCGCCATCATCGGACTACCCGGCCTCGGTCTCTATGTCTTCGCGGTCCAGACCGGCCTGGCCCGCCAGATGGTGCCCGCCCCACTCGATGACGCCGCCGTCGAGATACCGGCCCTGCTGGTGTGGTCCGCGGCCAACGCCTTCGGCGAGGAGATCGTCGTCGTGCTCTACCTGATGAGCCGACTGCGCCAACTCGGCTGGGGCCTGCCCGCCGCCCTCGCCGCCGCCAGCCTGCTGCGCGGCAGCTACCACCTCTACCAGGGCATCTCCGCGGGCTTCGGCAACATCATCATGGGCGTGGTATACGGCCTGTTCTGGTGGCGCACGGGAAGGATCTGGCCGCTGGTCATCGCCCACTTCCTCATCGACGCCGTCGCCTTCGTCGGCTACCACGCCCTCGGCGGGGACCTGCGCCTGCTCGGCCTGTGAGCCGGGGCAGGTCCCGCCCACTCGGTCTTTTTATTCCCCCGCGCTACGCTGTGAGCCATGGAAGAACGCGGACGCGACCACCCTGGCCACCGGAAATACCCGGCCCGGTCCCGCCCCGGCGAACCCCGCGTCCCCCGCGAACCCCGCCTGGGACGCCACTCCAGCGACCCCAGGGACAACAACGACGTCCTCCGCGACCCGGAGGGGCGCCCCCTCATCGACCGGTACGGCCGCCCCATCCAACGACGCGCCACACGCCCGCCCTCCCGACCCGACCAGGCCGCCGCCCCACAGGAGACCCTCTTCGGTCTCCCCCAGGAACGCCCCACCCCCCGCTCCCGGGATGACCGGCCCCGGCAGTACCTGCCCCCGCGCCAGCCGCCCCGCCGTCGTCCCCCGGCCCACCAGCAACCGGTCCGGGATGTACAACAGGCACCCGCCCGGCACGCGCCCGCCCGACGGGCACACCGTCCGCGCCGGGGTCTGCGTCTCCCCCGCCCCCGGGGATGTCTGGGCACCCTGGGCATGGCGGTGGCCGCCATGCTGGTGCTGGTCCTGGCGGTGACCCTGTGGGCGGATTCGCGGCTCAACCGGATCGACGCCAGCCCTGAACCGGCCGTGTCCGGCACCGCCGGCACGAACTGGCTGCTGGTGGGTTCGGACTCACGCCAGGGACTGTCCGAGGAGGACCTGGACCGGCTGGGCACCGGCGGGGACCTGGGGGTCGGCCGCACCGACACGATCATGCTGCTGCACATCCCCTTCCGGGGCGAGTCCCAGCTGGTGTCCCTGCCGCGCGACAGCTTTGTCAGCATCCCCGGCTACGGCCAGGACAAGATCAACGCGGCCTTCACCTACGGGGGGCCGAAGCTGCTGGCCGCCACGGTGGAGCAGAACACCGGGCTGAGCATCGACCACTACGCCGAGATCGGCATGGGTGGGCTGGCCAACGTCGTCGACGCCGTCGGCGGGGTGGAGCTGTGCCTGGACCAACCCATCATCGATCCCCTGGCGAACCTGGACGTGCAGGCCGGTTGCCAGACCATGGACGGGCCCACCGCCCTGGGTTATGTGCGCACCCGCGCAACCCCGCAGGCGGATCTGGACCGGGTGCAGCGCCAGCGTGAGTTCTTCGGCGCGCTGATCGAATCAGCCACCTCACCCGGCACGCTGCTCAACCCCTTCCGCCTGGTCCCGCTGGTCAGTGAGACCGCCGGCACCTTCACCGTCGGGGAGGGCGACCACGTGTGGCACCTGGCCCGACTGGCGCTGTCGATGCGCGGTGGGGTGGAGACCACGACCGTGCCGGTCGCCGGTTTCGCCGACTACGCCGTCGGCAACGTCGTGCTCTGGGACGAGGCCGGTGCACAGGCCCTGTGGGACTCGATGCGCTGAGCCACCCCGGGGCCCCGCGCAGGGAAAAGGGCGGGCACCTCAGGAAGGTGCCCGCCCACGGGAGGAACCGGATCAGCGGATGGTGACCTGGCGGGACTTGATGTTCTGCAACTGGCGTCGCTCATCGGAGCTGAGCTGGTCGGTGTTGCCCAGTTCCTGCTCCAGGGCGGCGTTGACCCGCTCCAGGTCGGCGCGGTAGGAGTCGGCGGCGCGCGCCGGGTCGAGGTCGAAGACCGGGGCGACGATCCCGTGGGTGCGGAAGACCCCGGCGAACTTGGTGTCCTCACCCAGGTTGAGGTCACCCCGGGCCGCGACCCGGGCCAGGGCGTGGAGGATGGCGTCCTCGTCGGCGTCGACGCGCACCCATCGCAGGTAGGCCTTGCCGCCACCGGGGTTGGACCACCAGGCGGAGCCGGGGATCTCGGCGGTGACGCGGTGGGTCTCGATGACCGCGTCGTTGGCGTTGGCGATGGACTGGCGGGTCACGGCGTCGAGGTCCACGCCCTCGGGGATCCACCAGTTGAAGTCCTGGTGCTCCTCGACGTCCAGGGCAACGTCGGGGTCGAGCAGCTCGGTCAGGGCGGGTTCGCTGCCGTCGGCGATGGTGGACTCCAGGGTCTGTCCCGGGGCGGCGTTCTTGACCCAGTTCAGGGCGTGGGCCAGGTCGCGGCCCGGGTTGTGGCTGCGGGCCTGGACCTGCAGTGCGACCAGGGCGTCGCCGCCGTGCTGCTCCTCGCGGATGAGGGCGCCGCCGCCACCGGGCAGGACGGTGACGACGTGGACCTCACGGTCGATGCCCTTGACCGGCAGCTTCGCCAGGGCGGAGGGGACGAATTCCTGCATCGCCACCAGGTCCGCCTCGGCGGTGAAACCACCGTAGGGGCGGGGATCCTTCTCCAGGGCGGCGCGCTCGGCGGCGCGGGCGGCGAGCTTCGCCTGACGGCGGCTCATGCCTTCGGGCAGGGCGTCGTTCTTCTTGTTCTTCTTGGCCATGGCTCAAATCTACAGGGACCGGTCCGACAGGACCTCCAACGCCACCTCGGGTTCGTCGGTGGCCATCAGGTCCACCCCCACGCTGCGGGCCCACAGCATGTCCCCGGGTTCGTTGACGGTCCACATGTAGGTCGGTAGCCCGTAGCGGCCCACCAGGTGGGGGGATCCCTGCGCCCGGCCCAGGGAGACCCCGCGACCGTCGGGCCGACCGGGATGGACGTCCATGGGATTGATCCAGCGTTGGGCGCGTCGGCGCAGGTGAAAGCGTTCTACCTGGGGGGCCAGACGACGCATACGGGCCACCGCCGGGGCAGAGAAGCAGATGAAGTGGATCCGGGGATCATCGAGCAGTCCGGCGTGCCGCAGCCGGCTCACCACCTCCCGCTCGGGGACCAGGTCCCGGCACACCGGGTGCTTGGTCTCGATGTAGAGGTGATGGCCGTCGGCCCGGCGGATCATGTCCAGCACGTCGTCGAGGGTGAGCACGGTCTGTGGCTGGTCCTCGGTGCCGAAGTTGTACTCCTGCAGCTGGGCCAGGGTCATGCGGCTGACGCGTCCGCGACCGTCGGAGATCCGGTCGATGACGGGGTCGTGGATCAGCACGGCGTGGCCGTCGCGGGTGATCCGCACATCGCACTCGATGCCGTGGATCGGCAGCTCCAGGGCCTTCTCGAAGGCCAGGCGACTCAGTTCAGGATAACGGCCGGAATAGCCGCGGTGGGCGATGATCTTCATGCCGGCAGGTCCCAACTGCTGATCCGGCGCAACAACTGCCGGTTCTTGCGCACCGACCGGCCCAACCTGGTGGACAGGGCGTGCAGGATGCGGATCGCGTCGGTGATGTGGGGGCCCTTGTTGAGCATGACGCACTCGGAACGCAGGGCATAGGCCGCGTCGGTGATCTCCGCGCGCGAGGGCAGCCCGGACTTGGCGAGGTTCTCCAGCACCTGGGTGGCCAGGACCACGGGGATGTGACCGGACTCAGCCATCTGGGCGATGAGGCGGGGCACCTCCGCCATCCGCTCGAAGCCGAGCTCGACGGCCAGGTCACCGCGGGCGATCATGATGCCCAGGTTGGCGTGGCGCATTCCCTCCAACAACACGGCGGCGAGGTTCTCATAGGCGGGGATCGTCTCGATCTTGAGTACGACACCCAGGTTGCGGATGCGTTCCGCCGCTTCCCCGTCCCCGGCCTCGGCGGCGATTCCGTCGAGCGTGTCCAGCAGCAGGGCGACATCGGCGCCATCGCGCAGGAAAGAGACGTTGGCGATGTCGGCGTGCCGGGTGATGAAGCGCAGTGCCTCGATGTCCTCGTCCATGAGGGTGGGTAGCGGCAGGTCCGTCTCGGGCAGGTTGATGCCCTTGTGGGCGGCCAGCTTCGTACCGTCGACGCCCGCGTAGGTGATGTCGAGGAGGACTTCGGTGTGCCCCTCCCCCGTGGCCTGCCTGCCGACGGCCTTCGCGGCCACCGCCCCGTCATCGAAGAGCACGCACTGGCCGGGCTCGATGGCGGCGACCGCCGCGGGCAGGGTGCAGCTGATACGCAGCGGTGGCTCCCCGGTCGGGTCGGCGGGGGCGGGGTCGTCGGTGAGGATCAGTCGGTCACCGGTGTGCAGGAGCAGTTTCTGCCCGGTGGGCGGGATCCCCCTCACCCGGGTCTTCTCCCAGTCGTATTCCAGCAGGGTGGTGTTGGTCAGGTAAGCGTTCCTCGTGCCCTCCGCCAGCACACCGCGTGCCCGCGCCGCCCCGTCACCGCCGTCGATGCGGGTGACGGTGAAGGAGCGCTTCGAGTCACGGTTGTCACGCAGGGTGATGATCCCGCCGAGGCCCAGGCGCTCCAGCCACTGCGCATCCACCTGCACGGGCAGGGCCGCGCGCCCCGGCAGATCCTGGGGCACCGGCGGCAGCCCGTCGGCGGTCAACCACAGTTTGGCGGGCGTGAGCACCTCCCCGGTGGCCAGGCGGGTGACCCGGGCACGGCCGACCTCCGGGCCCGGCGCGATCGGCCCGGTGCGCACCTTCGGGCCCGCCAGGTCCATGGAGATCTTGACCTCCCGGCCCAGTTCCGTGGCCGCTGCGCGCACCTGGTCGATCATCTGTTTCCACACCTGCGGGTCGTCGTGGGCGCAGTTGATGCGGGCCAGTTCCATCCCGGCGTCGACGAAGCCGCGGACGAGCTCGGTGTCGTGGGCGGCCTCGGTGGGCAGGGTGACCATGATGCGTGAGTGGGTCTCGTCGGAGGAGTCGCCGAGCAGGATCGTGGCGTGATCTTCGAGCACGTCATCGGCCTCGGCGAAGGCCCCGGCGAGGCCGGCGGGGTCGTAGGGGGTGTCCTCCCCGGCGTAAGCGGCCAGCACGTTGCGCGCCGCCTTCAGTCGCGGCAGTACGGCTGACTCGGTCGTCGATAGTCTGGTCGCGCCCAGCGACTCCAGCCCCGCTTGCAGGGGCCGGATGTCGCGCTGCCGCAGGGCCGCATAGTGGATGAGGTTGCGGGCACCGCTGCGGTGGTTGGGGGCGACTTTCGCGATCATCTCATGCTGCTGCTCCTCCTCCCGTTCCAGAGCGTTGATGAGGTCATCCACCTGGATGATCAGTTCCTGTAGCCGCTCGTGCACGTCGTTCCTCCGGTCAGTCGAGTGGTGTCTGCCATTCTGCCCCGGTTACGCGGTTCCGGCACCCTGGATCGGAGATGGTCCCCGGCGCCGTGGCACCCTGCGGCGGGGCGCGGATTCTGCCAAGATCACAGACATGCGGAACTCTCGTGGGCCGGTGGCGCACCGGCTGGTGGGGAAAGCGGCCTCCGCCCTGCTCACCGGGGCGTTGTTCACCCTCGAACTGGCCGGGGACCTCACCCCGGGGGTGCGGATGACCCGGCGGCGGCGGCTCCCCGAGAGCATGGGGGCGGGCATCCTGGGCGCGGAGGTCGCCACCTGGTGGGCGATCTCCCCGTCGCTGCTGCCCCGCCCGTGGTGGGTGACGGCCGCGAACGTCGCCATCTGTCAGGGGGCGGGCCACCTGGGTGGCAGTGCACTGGCCTGGCTGGTGGACCGGGCCGCCGGGGTGGCGGGCCGGCGCCCGGGGTCGGGGTGGGTGGGTGCGTCGATGAGTACCCTGCACCTGGCCCTGGCCACCGTCACCGCTGGGGCCACGCTGTTCAGTCTGCGTCAACAGGGTCAGCAGGCGCAACTGATCGGGGCGGGGGACGCATGGGGGCGTCGGCACGCACTGATCGGGGCTGCGGTCGGCACGGTCGGCTACGGCGGTCTCCTGCTCGTCGGGGAGGGGGTACGCCAGGGCGTCACCCGGCTGAGTGGGCGCATGACCCGGGTGCTGCCACTGTGGCTGAGCTGGCCGTTATCGGCCGGACTACTCTTCGGCGCCCTGGGTGTGGCCAGTGACCGGGTGCTCGTGCGCCGCCTGCTCAACCGGGTCTCCCGCCAGGCCGAGGAGCTCAACCGGGTGGTCTTCCCGGGCACCTCGCAGCCGCGGGAGCCGGAGCGTTCCGGCAGCCCCTGGTCGCTGGAGGCGTGGACGGCCGTCGGTTCCCAGGGCCGGGCGGTGCTCTCGGGTGGACCGCGGGCCCGGGATATCCGCCGGGTCACCGGGTTGGCGGATGCGCGCGAGCCCATCCGCATCTTCGTCGGCCTGGTGCCCGGACGGAATCTCCACCAGGCAGCCAGCCTGGTGCTCGCGGAGATGGACCGCACCGGCGCCTTCCACCGCGACACGTTGATCGTGCAGACCTGCACGGGCACCGGTTGGGTCACCGACTGGTCAATGGACTCGGTGGAGTTGCTCACCGGCGGAAACTGCGCCACCATGGCCCTGCAGTACTCCTACCTGCCAAGCCCCTTCTCCTACTTCGATGACCACGACATGCCCGCCATCGCCGCCCGGGTGCTGTTCAACGCCATCCATGAGCGGGTGCGGCGGATGCCCGAACAGAACCGGCCGAAGCTCTATATCGCCGGCGAGTCACTGGGCGCCTACGGTTCGGCGGCCGCCTTCGCCGGCCTCGATGATCTGCTGGCACGTACCGACGGCGCCCTGCTCACCGGCGCGCCCCGCCTCACCCGCCTGATCACCGACCTCACCCGGGGCAGGGAGGAGCACTCACCCGAACGGCTCCCGCTCATCGACGGGGGCCGCCACGTGCGCTTCGTCGCCCACCCCGCGCACCTGCGCCGCGACTTCACCGGCCTGCCCTACCGCCATGACTGGGAGCATCCCCGGGTGATCATCGGCCAGCACGCCTCCGACCCGATCGTGTGGTTCCACTCCCGGCTCTTCTACCGGCGTCCCGCCTGGCTGCGTGAACCTGGTTCCCGCGGCATCCCCGCCCCGCGCGGCCAGTACCTCGACGTCATCCCCGCCATGCGCTGGGCCCCGTTCATCACCGCCTGGCAGATCGCCCTCGACCAGCTCAACTCCACCGTCGCGCCCGGCGGACACGGACACAACTACCACGGGGAGATGATCCACTACTGGGCCGCCGTGCTCGGCGAACGGGCGGGCGTGCCCGTCGCCCTCACACCCGAGTTCCTGCAACGGGCGGAAGACTGGATCAGGAAGCACTCGGTGCAGCGCTGAGTGTGCCCGCCGCCCGGTGCAGGCCTGCGGGTCAGGAGTTGTTGCGCGGGGGGACGAACATGGTGGCGACGGCACCGATGACGGTGGCGACGGCGAAGACCATGAAGGCGTCCGAGGTACCCAGGCCGATGGCGATGATCATGCCACCCAGCGCCGGGCCGGCGATACCACCGAGGCGGCCGAAACCCGCCGCCCAGGACATGCCGGCCTGGCGCGCCCGGGTGGGGAAGTAGTTCGAGGTCATGCCGTAGACCAGGATCTGAGTGCCGGTGACGCCGAGACCGGTCAGGGCGATCGCGGCGTACATCAGCGGCAGGAAGGTCAGGTAGGGCATGGCGAACATGCACACCGCAGCGATGAGGAAGGTGGTGATGATGACCGGTCGGGGGCCGATGGCGTCGGCGATCTTGGAGGCCACCAGCGCGCCGATCGCGGCGCCTGCGTTGAGGGCGACCAGTGAGTAGAGGGAGCTGTCGGAGGACAGGCCGTTGATCTGCATGATCTGCGGCAGCCAGGTGTTCAGTCCGTAGGTGGCCATGATGGCCATGAAGCTCATGATGCCGATCATCAGGGTGCCGAGCACGAAGGTGTGGGAGAAGATCGCGGCGAAACCGATGCGCTCCTTCTGCCGGACGACGCCGCCGGCGACCTCGACCCTGACGGCACGGTCACGGGTGAACTGCTCCGGCGGGAAGTCGAAGCGGTGGCAGATGGCCGCGGCCCGCTCGTGGCGGCCCATCGCGGTCAGCCAGCGCGGCGACTCCGGCAGCATGAACCAGGCCATCGGCAGCAGGAACAGGATCGGGGAGGCGCCGATGAGGAAGAGACCCCGCCAGCTGATGAGATCCTCCAGCCACAGCGCGAAGAAGGAGGCGACGACGCCGCCGACGGGGATGCCCACATAACCGATGGCATTGAACATGTTCTTGCGGTGCGCCGGGGCGAACTCTGCGATGACGGCACCGCCACCGGCGGTGATGACGCCCAGTGCCAGACCGGTGAAGAAACGTAGTGCGCCGAACATGGCGATGGAGGTCGCCAGCGCGGACAGGGCCATGCCGACCGAGAACCAGGCCAGCGCCACCAACATCATCCGGCGCCGACCGATGCGGTCACCGATCGCGCCGGCACCGAGGGCGCCGAAGAGGATGCCGATCATGGTGTACGAGCCGAGGGTGCCGGCCACCGCCGGGCTGAGCTCACCGAGGTGGTGGGACTCGGCCAGCAGGGTCGGGAGGATGGCGCCGTAGATAACGATGTCGTAGCCGTCGAAGACCATGGTGAGGAACATGATCGCGACGACACCGTAGACGGACTTACGGTGCCGGGGGGATTTCCACTCCTCGACCGTTCTGACCGGTTTCTGATTCGTACGGAGGCTGATGGACATGGGGTCTCTCCTTCGGGTTGCACGACCCATGAAGTTGATCTAGATCACAGCTCCGTATGAGCCGCATCACATGGATGCAGATTTTTATAACACGCCCAGCGGGGGAGCGGGTGCGAAAAAACCGACGGGGGCAAGAAGGGTCAAAAGGGATGGCCAAAGAGGGAAAGGGCCCCTCAGCTGGCCACTTCTTCATAATTTCAGTTAATTGCGCTTAACTGTAAAGTTTGCCATAGGGGGTGATCGCAAACACCACGGCGGCAGGTGGGGCACGCTCCGGGCCGTGGTGGAGGGGAGGAATTTCTCGCCGCATGCCCACGGGGTCGGACATGCGGAAGCCCCGTTACTTTGAGGGTGTCCCCATAATGGGGATAGTCGCCGGGCCCGGCATGGCTTATTACCCCTGCCCCCAAAGCCCTGCCAGGACGCGCCCTAGGAAGGCAGGGTGCAGGCCACCCCGGTGGAATGGTGCGGGCAGTAGCCGTCAGGCACCTTGTGCAGGTACTGCTGGTGCTCGTCCTCGGCGAGGTAGTACGCGCCGGCGTCGGTCTCCGCCAGGGTGCGGACCTCGGTGGTGACCTCACCGAAGCCGTGATCCCTGAGCTTGTCCGCGTAGTGGTCGACGATGCGCCGGATCTCCCCCCTGTCCGCCTCGGCGTCCTCACCGGTGGTGTAGAAGGCCGAGCGGTACTGGGTGCCCACGTCGTTGCCCTGCCGCATGCCCTGGGTCGGATCGTGGTTCTCCAGCGCGGCGGCCACCAGCTCCTGCAGGGTGATCTTCCCGGGGTCGTAGACCACCTCGACGACCTCGGTGTGGTTGGTTCGCCCCGAACAGACCTCGCGGTAGGTGGGATTGGGCGTCACGCCGCCGGCGTAGCCAGCCGAGGTGCCCTCCACTCCGGACATCTCCCAGTACATGCGCTCCACCCCCCAGAAGCAGCCGATACCGATGACCACAGACTTCTGCCCCTCTCGCCAGGGGCCGGTGATCGGGGTACCCAACACTGCGTGGGGGGCGGGATCGGGCAGGACGGGGGCCCGCCCGCCCTTCAGGGCGTCCCCCCGGGCGACGAGCTCGGGGGTGCGAATGAACATCCAGGACATGTCCGTGCTCCGTTCCTCAGAAAATCGCTACTCTTGAACCCAGGCGCCGCCGTGGGCGACGGGCCGGGCAATCTGCTGCCGATCCTACCCCCGGCGCCCTCCGGCAACACCCGCGCAATTGAATTTAGCAACATATTCGTTGCGAAATTCGGGACCTCGCCTATAATAGGTGGCAGTGCGATCCCCGGCGAGGGGGTCGCAATCAAAACGAAAGGACTTCACATGGCTGTTTACGAACTTCCCGAGCTGGACTACGCGTACGACGCTCTCGAGCCGCACATCTCCGCCGAGATCATGGAACTGCACCACTCCAAGCACCACGCCACCTACGTCGCCGGTGCCAACGCCGCTCTGGAGGCCCTGGAGAAGGCCCGCGAGGCAGGTACCAACCCGGACCAGGTCCGCGCCCTGTCCAAGAACCTGGCGTTCAACCTGGGTGGCCACACCAACCACTCCATCTTCTGGAAGAACCTCTCCCCCAACGGTGGCGGCGAGCCGGCCGGTGAGCTGGCTGAGGCCATCAACCGCGACTTCGGTTCCTTCGAGAAGTTCAAGGATCACTTCTCCTCCGCAGCACTGGGCCTGCACGGCTCCGGCTGGGCTGTTCTGGGTTACGACCACATCGCCGGCCGTCTCGTCGTCGAGCAGATGACCGACCAGCAGGGCAACATCTCCATCAACTTCACCCCGCTGCTGATGCTGGACATGTGGGAGCACGCCTTCTACCTGCAGTACAAGAACGTGAAGCCGGACTACGTCAAGGCTGTCTGGAACGTCTTCAACTGGGATGACGTCGCCGAGCGCTACGCCGCCGCCAAGTAGGACCTCCCCGCTTCACGACGCCGCCGTCCCGCCACCGCGGGCGGCGGCTTCGTCGTTCCCACCCGCCGCGCCCTGATCCTCAGCGCCGGCGCGGCCGACGTGGCCGGTGCGGGCGCGGCGATCCGCCACTTCCCGACTGCCCTGACCTCCCCGGACGACCCGCGAGACCGTCGATGGTGCGCTGCCACCCGGCCGGAACGTCCGTGTCCAGGTCGAGCACCTCGCCGTCGGGGAGCGGGATGCCCAGCCGGGCGGCGTGGAGGAACATGTGCGTGCCACCCAGCTCGCGCAGGCGCCGGTTGAAGCCTTCGTCGCCGTGTCTGCGGTCCCCGCCGATGGGGTGTCCGGCGTGCTCGGCGTGCACCCGGATCTGGTGTTTCCGCCCGGTGACCAGCTGTGCCTCCACCAGGGTGGCCGCGGAACCGAAGCGGCGCACGATGGAAAACCGCGTGAGCGCCCCCTGGCCACCGCGGTCGACGGTGACGCCGTGCGGGGTGCGCAGCAGGGGGGCGTCGACACGCGTGAGCCGCTCCGGCCAGGAACCGCGCACCAGGGCCAGGTAGCGGCGGTCCAGGGCGGTCTCCTCCTCGCGCAGCACCCGCTGCAGGTGACGCAGCATCGCCGGGGTCTTGGCCACCATGAGCAGCCCCGAGGTCTCCCGGTCCAGGCGGTGCGCCAGCTCCAGGTCGGGCTGATCGGGACGCAGGTGTCGAAGCGCCTCGATCACCCCGCCCGCCACGCCCGTACCCACGTGTACCGCGACCTCGGCGGGCTTGTTGAGGACGATCAGCTCCGCATCCTCATGGATGATGCCCCGCTCGACCTGTCGCAGCAGGGCACCGGGCAACTTCACCGGCGGCCCGGTGTCGGGGATCTCCATGGCGGGCAGCTCCAACCGGTCACCGGCCACCAGGCGGTAATTTGGCTGCACCCGGCCCCCGTTGACCCGCAGCCGCCCCTTGCGTAGCAACCGGAACAGCAGGGAGGCTGGCACACCCTTGAGCTGCGCCCGCAGATACTTGTCCAGCCGCCGACCCTCGTGGGCTGCCGGGACCTCCACCACCCGGGCAGGCAGGGTGGTCATCTTCGACGGGGCATTGCGGTTCTCAGTCATTGCCGACCCACTTTAGCAAGCGGAAAACACCTGGTGAGCACGTCTCGTCAGCGCCCCAGCTGCGGCGTGCCCGGCGCGCCGGCGGCCAGCCAGTCCCGGACAGCGGCGGTGGCCCGGCAGTCGTCTCCGTTGTAGCGCAACAGCCTCTCCCTGGCCTGGTGGGCCGCTGGCCCCCCGCCGCGGGCCACCACGCGGGCGTGAACGGACTCCTCTCCGTCGAAGTCCTCCTCGTCCCAGGTGAAACCGGCCTGTGGTGCCACGACCTTCAGCCCCAGACCGCCCGGGCCCACCAGCTGGGCACGCACGTGGGCGAAGACGTCGATCCACTCCTCCGAGGCGATGAACTCCCCCACCTCCGCCAGGGAGGGGACCACGAACGATCCGAAGCGACGCCCCCCGAAGCGGCGTGCCGACTGCGTCATCCAGTGGTTCTCCCCGTGGGCGGAGTAGCAGTATGCGGCGAAGCTACGTCCCTCGGCGTGGGCCCGGTCGCGCCGGTTCATCAGCCAGGACCAGAAACGGGCGAAGTTCTCGGCCTCAGCGTCACCGCCGAGCAGTTCCCAGGTGGCGAAGGACCGGTATTCCCCGCCGTCGTAGACGCCCCACAGGTAGGCGCCCTGATCGAGGTAGGCCTCCATGTCGACGTCGATCTCGACCTCGGCCCGGGGGGCCGTGACCGTGGCGTGTCGCCGCAGCAGCGGAACCCCTTCCCGCCAGGCGCGGGCGAGGTGGGAGACCTCGCCCAGGTCGGCGTCGATGAGTGCGGCCACGGTGCTCAACCCCTCGGCGCGGTGTTTCCGGGCGCGGTCGCCGGGGAGGACGAGGCTGATGTCGTCGGCGGCGCGCAGCTCTGGTTCACACAGTGGCCAGAAGCGGCAGGAGGCGCACTCCTTGACGCGGCGGGCGGCGGCGGGGAGTGGGGCGGTGAGGGCGGTGCTGAGCGCGTCCTGATAGTCGGCGGTGGGGGCGAGGAAGGCCCGGGTGCGGTCCTGGCCGATGGTTGCGCCCAGGCCCGGGTCGAGATCGAGCTCTGCCAGCGCGCGGGCCGCCAACCCCAGTCGGTGACCGTCCTGGACATGGTGGCGCTGGCGGTGGGGGGAGGTCACCGGTTCCGACAGCCCCAGCCGGGAAGTGGCGATCATCGGCAGCGTGGCGGAGGCGTGGCGACGGGCGACCCGGTGGTTGCTGATGATCACCGGCAGATAGGTACCGTCGGGCCGACGGGCGAGGATATCGACCTCCACCTGCCAGTCCACGTCGCCGGAGCCGCCGGTGAACACCGCGCCGGTGATGAGGTCGGCCTCGGCGGCCAGGGCCTCCAGTGTGTCGAACTCCGCCTGCTCAGCGGCAGTGGGGTCCGCACCCGCATGGTGCATGGGGAGATCGATGCGCAGGAAGCGGCGGTGCCTGCCCTCCCCCCGTGCGGGACGGGTGGGCAGGTGGTCGAAGACGATCCGGCGGCCGGTGTCCAGGCGTTCCAGGCGCAGGCGGGAGGCTCGGGTGCGGGCCAGCTGCGGGTGACGGCGACGTTGCACCAGGCGGTAACGGCAGCCCACCAGATCGGCGGGCCGGAGGCGGTCGTCCCGGCGCTCGTCCACGTCTTCTCCTCTGGCATCCACAATGGCGAGAGCTTAGTGCACCGTCACGGGTAATGTTGAACCAGACAGTCACCACCGCGACCCCTGGGAAGTTAGGGCAGACCACATGGGCATCCTTGAATCGATCCGTAAGAGCCGCGCCAAAACCAAGGCCGAGATCCAGGCCGCCAAGGTACGTGCCCGCCAGGAGGCCAAGGAGGAGGCCCGCACCCAGCTGCGCCGCGAGAAGCTCCTGGTGAAGCAGGAGAGGAACCTGCTCAAAGCGGAGAAGAAGGGGCTCAAGGACCGGCGTAAACACGAGCGCAAGATGGCGGAGAAAACCCTGGAGGAGGTCAAGGCCGGAAAGTTCAACGCAGCGCAGGTCAAGCGGCTCAGTGGAGCGGCCCGCATGGCGGTTCCGCTGGTACTGCCACTGCTCTACCGCGCCATCACCGCCGGCCGGGACCAGGTGGTCAGTGCGCGTGCCCGGAAGGCAGGCGTCGACCCCGATCAGCTCGCACAGTTCTCCGGCTACGGCGCGGATCTCCGGGCACGAATCGAGGGGATCAGAGGCTCACTGGAGGGCTCCGGCCTCCCCGCCGGGTTCCGCCAGGACGCCGGGGAACGGCTCGATGAGCTCGGTGCGGCGGTGGACAATGCGGAGTTCATGACGCCGGAGCAGCGGCGCCGTGCCCACAACAGCATCGGCCGGGACATCGATCAGCTCACCCAGCAGATTCAGGAACGCCTGCGGCGCTGAGGCCCCACATTGCTGATGTCCCGCCCGCTCCCCACCCCCACCCGGGGGGAAAAGAAGGGGTGAGCCCCCTCCGCACCTCCAGGCGAGCCGCGGGAATCCCTGAACCCCGGCGGCTCTACTCCCCTTCGGAGTGGGGCCACGTCGCCTCTGGGCGGGAGCAGGGCACCGGCGCCGCAGTTTCCCTGCAGGTCCCTGCCGAAAACCCGGGAAATGTGTCGACACTGGGAGGGAGCGAGCTCGACCGGGCGGGGAACCCCCACCACATCGGACGTGATAACCCTCCCGGTCGGACTGAAACTGCCCTAAACTCCATTTATAAATGGAATCAGTAACTCGTTGAAAAACAAATAGAATTCAACGATTTATCGAATAGGTGCAGCACATTCATTCTTGTGCCGCCCCGGCCGCAACCGGGATGGCCCCGTAGGAGAACGACAACATGGCACGACGTGAAATCACCCAGTATTTCGACGATCTCGACAACTCCCCCATCGCTGAACAGGACCTGCACGTGATCCGATTCAGCCTCGACGGCACTGACTACATCCTCGACCTGTCCGCCGAGAACGCCCGGGATTTCCGTGCGGCGATCGAGCCGTTCCTCAGCTGCGCCCGCCAGGCACCCGCCGCCCCCTACGGGACCGGCCCCCACGGTCGGGCACACCCGCGGGAGATCCGCCGCTGGGCGCAGTCCCAGGGCCTGGCCATCGCCCACCGCGGCAAGATCCCCTATGACATCGTCAACGCCTATAACGAGGCCCACACCCAGGGGGTGTGACCCTCACCGGTCCGGCTACAGCACCCCCTGCTCCCGGGCCGCGGCCACCGCGGAGGTCCGGGAGCGCACACCGAGCTTGTCGTAGATGTGGACCAGGTGGGACTTCACGGTCGCCTCGGAGAGCATCAGTTCGTGGCCGATCTCCCGGTTCGAGGAACCCGAGGCAACCAGCTGGAGAACCTCCAGCTCACGGGGGGTCAGGGAGGTCCGGGGGGTGCGCACCCGCGTCATCAGGCGGTCAGCCACGATCGGGGAGAGCGCCGAATCACCCTCCGCCGCGGAGCGCACCGCGGCCAACAGCTCCGCAGGCGGAGCATCCTTGAGCAGGTACCCCACGGCCCCGGCCTCGATAGCGCCGAGAATATCGGCATCCGTGTCGTAATTCGTCACGACCAGCACCTTCGGCGGGCTGGCCATCGACGCCTTGATGGCAGCGGTGGCCTCCGCGCCCGTCGTCACGCGCGTGCCCTCCACGCCCGGCCCGAAACGCAGGTCCATGAGCATGACGTCGATGCCGCCGGCCTGGGCTGCGGCGATCGCGGCATCCGCGGTGGCCACCTCCCCGACGACCTCGATGTCCTCCGCATCCTCCAGCACAGCCCGCAGGCCCAGCCGGACGATCTCATGGTCATCCGCCAGCAGCACTCGGATCATGTCGGCACTCACGCCCCTTCCCGGGAAGTCTCGGCCGACGCGAACTCCGCCGGCCCCGTATTCTGCCCCATCCTAGTCTCCCCATCCGCCACCAGCGTGAACGGTATCGACGCCGACACCGCCGTCCCGGAACCCGGCTGTGACTCCACCTCCAGCGCCCCACCCTGCTCGGCGGCACGCTGGCGCATCGCAGCCAGACCCACGTGCCCCAGCCCCACGGGACGCCTGGCGACGGCCGCCGGATCGAAGCCGTGTCCGTCGTCGACGACGTCGAGACGCACCTCATCAGGCTCGTAGGTCACCGTGACCCGGCACCGGCGCGCCCCAGAGTGCTTCGCCACATTACCCACCGCGCCCTGCGCGATCCGCAGCAGCGCGGCCTCCGTCTTCATCGGCAACTGCCGGGCATCACCCTCCAGGTCCACGGTGATGTCCACGTCGGCGGCACCGGCGAAGCCCACGGCGATGCGCTCCAGGGCCTCCCCCAGGGAGGTCTGGGCCAGGGAGGCAGGTTGGAGGGCGGCGATGATGGCACGGGCCTCACCGAGGTTATCGGCCGCGACGCTGCGCGCCATGCGGATACGTTCGCGCGGACTAGCCAGACTCCCCTCATCCACCCCCAGCGAGTCGAGGTCCCGTTCCGCAACGTGGAGAAGCATCTGGATGCTCGACAGGCCCTGGGCGACGGTGTCGTGGATCTCATGCGCCAGCCGCTGACGTTCCGCCGCGACACCCGCCGCGCGTTCGGTCTCCGCGAGCTGCGTGCGGGTCTCCATCAGCTGCTGGATCAGCAGCTCCCGATCACGGCTGATGCGCGTCAGCGTGCGGAAGGCCCAGTGGATGGCCAGGGTCACCAGGGCGGACACCGCCGGCCCCATCATCCCGCCGACCGTCAGCCCCTCCGGGATCTGCACGATCACCGACACGGCGGCGGCGAAGACCACCGAGACCACCCCACGCAGGTCATCCATCACCCGCAGATAGAGGAAGAACAGGGTGAAGACCAGGTAGATACCGACCGGGGCCACCAGCATCTCCAGGATCCACACGGCCGTCAGGCCGAAGACCCACGCCACCTGCTGGCTCTCCCGCCACCGGCTGATCTGCGCCGAACCGGCGAAGTACAGCGCCGCGAAGGACGAGCACAGCATCAGGTTGAGCACCGCCTCACCCAGGGGCATCTGTACCGACGCCCCGAGCGTCACCACCAACAGCACCGCGGTCAGGATGTGGATGCCGTCGCGTAGCGCGTCCTCGTCCGGGAGTCGGCTGCCCGGCATTCTCTCCACCTGCCCGGCCCCGGCGGCGGGTGTGTCCGGCATGGTGGCACTGTACGCAGTATCGACGGTGGTGGGACGCAGAGGCAGACTGGGCTCCATGCGCCTGAGCCTACCCAGTGGATACCCCAACTCCCGCTTCGTGGATTCCGACCCCGCGCCGACAGGAAACACGGTCGACGGGCTGATTCCCGCCCTACCCGCCGGCGGCGTCGTCTGACTTA
>CAZTIZ010000031.1:0-23099 GCA_964613845.1 uncultured Corynebacterium sp. | reverse complement strand
CCACGGGGGTGGAGCCGGCGGGCAGGTTGATCACGTCGCCCTTGGGGGTGAACACGAAGATCTGCTTGGCGGTGAGGTCGTAGCGCAGGGAGTCGAGGAACTCGTTGGGGTCGGCGGCCTCCTTCTGCCAGTCGAGTAGCTGACGCATCCAGGCCATCTGGTCGACTTCGGCCTGATCGCCCTTGTGGTTGCCCTTGGTCTCCTTGTAGCGCCAGTGGGCGGCGACGCCGAATTCTGCGTTGTAGTGCATCTCGTGGGTGCGTACCTGCACCTCAAGTGGTTTGCCGCCGCTGGCCATGACCGTGGTGTGCAGGGACTTGTAGACGCCGAAGCGTGGGGAGGAGATGTAGTCCTTGAAGCGGCCGGGCAGCGCGGAGTAGATCGCGTGGACGACGCCGATGGCGGCGTAGCAGTTGTGGACGTTGTCGACCAGGATGCGGATGCCCACCAGGTCGAAGATTTCGTCGAAGTCACGGCCGCGGACGATCATCTTCTGGTAGATCGACCAGTAGTGCTTCGGTCTGCCCATGACCTCGGCGGGGATGTGGTTCTCCCGCAGGGCCCCGACGACCTGGTCGATGATCTCCTTGAGCGCGCGGTCACGCGAGGGCGCCCGGTCTGCCACCAGGCGGACGATCTCCTGGTACTTCTTCGGGTAGAGGATGGCGAAGGACAGGTCCTCCAGCTCCCACTTCACACTGGCCATCCCGAGGCGGTGGGCCAGTGGGGCGATGACCTCCAGGGTCTGCCGTGCCTTCTTCGCCTGCTTCTCCGGGGGCAGGAAACGCATGGTGCGCATGTTGTGCAGCCGGTCGGCGACCTTGATCACCAGCACCCGGGGGTCCTGCGCCATGGCGACGATCATCTTGCGGATGGTCTCGGCCTCCGCAGCGGCCCCCAGGGCGACCTTGTCGAGCTTGGTCACCCCGTCGACCAGCCGGGCGACCTCCGCGCTGAACTCATCGGTGAGCTGATCCAGGCTGTAGTCGGTGTCCTCCACCGTGTCATGCAGCAACGCAGCCACCAGCGTGGTGGTGTCCATGCCGATCTCGGCGCAGATGGTGGCCACCGCCAGCGGGTGGGTGATGTAGGGGTCCCCGGACTTGCGTATCACGTCCGCGTGGAGCCGCTCGGCCGTGTCGTAGGCCAGGCTGAGGGTCTCCACGTCCGCCTTGGGGTGGAATTGCCGGTGGATGGACATCAACGGATCGAGCACGGGGTTGGTCTTGATCCGTGACCCGGTCAGTGACCGGGCCAACCTCGCCGACATGCTCCGTACGCCCACCGTGGAGCGTGATCTCGGTCGTTCCTGCGCCATTGTCCGCCTCGCTATTCCTGCCCGGTCGGCTCGTTGATCACCACCAGGGGAGCTCCCTGCAGTCGCTCACGGCCACCGAGTCCCTCTACCTCAAGAACCACGACATTACCGACCATCTCCGCTCCACAGGACTCAATGAGCCTGCGGGCGGCGACCAGGGTACCCCCGGTGGCGAGGACGTCGTCGACGAGCACGACGCGACGTCCCTCCATGAAGGCACCGTCCGCCGGAATCTCCAGGGCGGCCGTACCGTATTCGAGAGCGTACTCCTGGGTGTGCACCGGCGGGGGCAACTTACCCTGCTTACGGATCGCCAGCACGCCCAGGCCCAGCTCATAGGCCACGGCCGCTCCCAGGAGGAAACCGCGGGCGTCCAGGCCGCCGATCACCTCGGCACCCATCTCCCGGGCGGCCTCGGCAAGCTCCCGCACGACCACCCTGAAGGCGTCGGCGTCGGCGAGCACCGGGGTCAGGTCCTCGAAGAGGACCCCCTCGCTCGGGAAGTTGTCGACGTACCGGATGCGGTCCGCCAGGGCCTCGCGGGCATCGCGGTACCTACCCTCCGGCGGGTTCTGGGTCTGTCGGGCCACTGTCATCCTCATTCGTCGCTTGCCATCGGTCCATGTTCCAGCCGATACCGGCCACTCCCGTGTACACCACCAGGTTACCCACTGAGCGGTCCACCGCGAACGTGCGGGGCTGCGCAGCCAACGGAATCGTCGGCACCTCCTCCCACAGCTGCCGCTCCGTCTCCCGCAGGGCCCCGGCCCGGGAGGCGCGTGCCGACGCCGCCGGGAACTCCGCCATCGGATCCACCGCCATGAGCACCGCGTCCAGGGGGCCGTCGCGGAACTCCTGCTGGCCCCACTGCCCGACCGTCAGGTGGGCCAGATCAGTGAGCGACCCGCCTTCCACGGAGGCATCGACGACGGTGATGCCCGCAGGCTCACAGGACAGCCGGATCGCCTCGACCATCGCGGCCTTACGGTCGTCCGGCACCGGGTAGCCGATGCGGACGGTGGTGCCCGCCAGCGCACCGGCCCGCTCCAGATCGACACCCAGGTACGGGTCCGCGATATCGGCCAGCTGGTAGCGGATCGGGTCGTAGTGGGCCACGGAACGCACCGTCACCGGAGGTACCTCCACACCGGCGGCCGTGGCCGAGGCCTCGGCCACGGCCGCCTGGTCCACGCACGCCGCAAAGGCCTGGCGTGCCTCCCGGGAGCCGAACACCCCGACGTCCCCGAGCATCAGTGAGTCCGTCAGGTCTCCCACCCGGCTCTCGAAGATGAACGGGTTGGTCGGGTCGTTCCGGTCGATCCAGTCCGGGTCGGTCCCGGTGAGGTCGGCGACCCGCAGGGCCCCTTCCTCGGCCAGCTGCGCGGCGTCGGCGTCCTGCGGCCACACCACCAGGCTGGCCAGGCGGGCGTGATCGCCGAAGTAGTTGCCGTTGCGCACCAGGGTGACCTCCCCGTGTTCACCCACCGACTCCACCAGGAATGGTCCGGCGGAGACGTGGAGGGTCGGGTTGAAATCCCGCAGGGAGAAACCTTCCCGCCACAGTCGGGCAACCTCCGCCAGCCGCGTGGGGTCCTCCGTGTCGAGGGCGTCGACGAGCTCAGTCTGGCTCAGGCCCGCCTCCCGGGCAATGACGTGGGAGGGCAGGACGGAACCCGGCCCGAACAGGTGGCGCCACCGGTCGCCGGTGTCCTCCTCGAAGACGACGGTGAAGCGCTTGGCACCCGGCTCACAGTCCATGCGCTCAATCTGCGAGGTCAGGGGAAGATGGGAGGCGAACAGTCCCTCCATCACCCCCGCCTTGTAGTGGAGCAGGAAGTCCGTGCACGTCACCGGCTGGCCATCGGAATAGCGTGCCTCATCGCTGAGTGTGTAGATGACCTGGCGTTGGGTGCCCGGCAGTACCTGGGTCTGTACCAGGTCCGTGTTGGGGATCATCTGCCCGGTGGGGCCGGGCACGAACACCGCCGGGTAGAGACGCGCGGACAGCAGTTGGGCGCTGGTCGACACCCCCACCTTGCTGCCCGCATTCGTCGTCACCAGCGGGGCGTTGAGCAGATAACCGAAGCGGTCGGTGGGGGCTGCCACCTCCGGCTCGTCCGGCTGTGGGGTGCACGCAGCGAGGGCCGCCATCGCCACCGCCGTCAGCGTGGCGACGAGCGCGCGCAGGCGCCGGTGGCCGGGGGGACCGGACCGCATTGACACCACTGGGGCAACCTCCTCTGAACGGCAGGTGTCCGACGCCCCCTCGACGAGGGGCAGCGGACTGACCTGCCCAGTATACGGCCGGTCACCCACCCCCAGAAAGACCATGACCCCGGCCGTATCCGGGGCGGAATTGGCAGGGGTCGGGGACGGGGCGTCGGACTCAGCGTCGATCCGGGCGCCAGCTCGCGCCGACGCCGGGGGTGTCCTCCCCACCGGTCGGGTGGGGGCCGACATCACTGAGTTGGCCCGAACGCGGCGTGACGACGGTGCGCTTGGGGTCCGTGTCCACATCCCCGGACTCCGGATCCTCCCCGTTGCGGTGGGCGGCCACGACGCGATTGTGCGCGGTGACGTCCTTGCGGCGGTTCATCAGGGTCACCAGAATCGGGGTGGCCAGGAAGATCGAGGAGAACACGCCCACGACCACGCCGATGAACTGGATGAGCGCCAGGTCACGCAGGGTACCCACACCCATCATCCACACCGCGACCACCATCAGGGCGATGATCGGCAGCGCCGAGATCACGGACGTGGAGATGGAGCGCATGATGGTCTGGTTGACCGCCAGGTTCGCCTCCTCCGCGTAGGTCCGGCGTCGCGAGTCCAGGACCCCGGCGGTGTTCTCCCGGACCTTGTCGAAGACGATGACGGTGTCGTAGATGGAAAAAGCCAGGACCGTCAGCAGGCCGATGACCGTGGCCGGGGAGACCTCCAGGCCGATCAGGGCGTAGATGCCGGCGATGATCACGCCGTCGACGGCCAGGGCGGCCATCGCGGCCGCCGCCATCTCTCGTTCCAGCCGGAAGGCGATGTAGGCGAAGGCCAGGACGAGGAAGACGATCATCGCGATGAGCATCCGCTGGGTGATCGTCGAACCCCAGGACTCGGAGACGGTGGAGTCACCGATCGCATCCGGCGAGGGGGTGCCCTGGGCGTCGAGCGGCTGGTACTGCTCGTAGATCGCCAGGCGGGCGGAGTCGATCTGCCCCTGGTTGAGCCGCTCGGAGTTGATCTCCAGGGTGCGGGCATCACCGGCACCGACGATCTGGGTCAGTTCCGGGGCGATGCCGGTGGCCTCGGTGAAGGTCTCCTCGACCTGTTCCGCGACCAGCTCACCGGCCGGCATGTTCATCTTGGTGCCGCCCTCGAAGTCGATGCTGAGGTCAAAGCCCCGCAGGGCGATGCCCCCGATGCTCAGGACCAGCAGAACGACGGTGATCCAGTACCAGAGCCGGGAACGGCCGATGAAGTCGACGCCGCCCTCACCGGTGTAGAGGCGACTGAACACACTGCGGGATGTACCTGTGGTGCTCATACTATTTCTCCTCGCTGTTCTCGGTGGTGGGCGTATCCCCGGCGGTGGCTCCCCCGGACCCGACCGTCACCGGCTCCTCGGCGAGGGGGGTCTCCCCCACCCCGGCCTGTGCGCGGCGCTCGGCGGCGAGCTCGAAGACCTGACCCATGCCGTTGACCGACGGCTTGGCGAAGAACCTCCGCTTGGCGGCCAGCAGCATGAGCGGGGCGGTGACCAGGAAGGTCACCAGCAGGTCGAACACGGTGGTCAGGCCCAGGGTGAAGGCGAAGCCCCGGACCTCGCCGACGGCGAGGAAGTAGATCACCACGGCGCCGATGAGGGTGACCATGTTGCCGGTGACGATCGTGCGCTTGGCCCGATCCCAGCCGCGGTGGGCGGCGGAGCGGAAGGTACGGCCCTCACGGACCTCGTCCTTGATGCGTTCGTAGAGAACCACGAAGGAGTCCGCGGCGGCGCCGATACCGATGATCAGACCGGCTACACCGGACAGGTCCAGGGAGTATCCGACCCAGCGGCCCAGCAGGACGAGCATGCCGTAGACCAGGGCGCCACCGGTGATGAGCGTGATCAGCGAGATGAACCCGAAGACCCGGTAATAGGCGAACACGAAAACCGCGATGAGGAGCAGACCGACCGCACCGGCGATCAGTCCGGCCTGCAGGGAAGCCGCGCCCAGGGAGGCCGGCACCGACTGGGCGGTGCCACCCGACTCACCGTCCTCACCCGCGAAGGACAGCGGCAGGGCGCCGTAGCGCAGGTTGTTGGCCAACTCCTGGGCCTCCTCCTGCGTGAACTGGCCCGTGATGGAGGTCGCGGAGCCCACCGGGGTGGGCGACTGGATCACCGGCGCCGAGATCACCTGGGAGTCGAGTGTGATGGCGATCTGTCGCTGCAGGTACTCACTGGTCAGGTTCGCCCAGGTCTGCGAGCCGTTGTTCTCACCGCTGGTACTGAAGGCGAAACTGATCTCCATCTGACCGGTCTGCGGGTTGAACCCGCCGGTGATGGGACGATCGGTATCGATCTCGTTGCCGGTCAGGCGCGGACCGTCCTCGTCGGTGACACCGGTCAACAGCGGGGCCGGGTCCAGCAGGTGGATCTGTCCGGTGGACGGGTCACAGGTCACCAGCGGCAGCTTCGGGTCGTCGGTGCCCGACAGCGGATCCGTCTCAGCGGTGCACTGCAGCAGGGAGCTGGCCGCAGCCTGGACAGTGGGATCCTCCGACTGGCGGTCCTCCCGCAACTGCTCCGTGGTGGCCTGACGACGCTCCGTCGCCTCCAGGGAGTTCGCGGGCTCCGGCAGCGGGGTGGCGGTGACCTCCGGTACGTCGATCTCTGGGACACCCTCCGGCTGCGCGTCGTTGACGGCCGCGATGACCGTGTCGATGGCGTTCTCCGCCTCCTCCACCGTGATCACGTTGAGCTCCACCCACCGGTCGGCCATGGCTCCGAGCTCATCAGGCAGCCGGGCCATGTCCGGGTTCGCGGGGACGGCCACCGGGCGGAAGAGCAGCTGCGAGGTCTGGCCCACCGCGCGTGCCTGGGCGGTGTCCTCACCCGGGACGGTGATCACCAGGGTGTTGCCGTCGGTGACCACACTGGCACCGGTCACGCCCATGCCGTTGACGCGGTTCTCCAGGATGACCCTGGCCTGGGACAGCTGCTCGGCCGTGGGCTCCTGACCCTGCGGAACGAGGGTCACGCGGGTACCACCCTGCAGGTCGATGCCCAGCCGGGACGTGGCCGACCGGTCACCCGTGAAGAAGACGAGGGCGTAGACGACCGCGACGATGAGCACGAACAGCGCCAGCGCACGTTTCGGCCACGTCCTCGCGTCGCCCCCGCTGCCGGGGCGTCTGTTTGAAGCGGACAATGAGGTTTCTCCTCTGGAACGGTTGCCGCCCCGGATCAGCCGGGGCACGGTGGGCAATCACGGGGTGGACACGAGAGCCGTCACCCGACCGGATCAGGTACCGGGCGACGTACTGTTCCACGACGCCCGGCCACCAGGTTGGGGTGGGCGCACAACCCACCATGCTACGTCATCCACCTGAGGTGGCCCGTCCGGGACCGGTCGCCCCGGGTACGGCCGCGCACAGCGGCCGGAAGCCAGCTGGTGTGGATTACCGGAGGTTCTCCGGGTGGCCGCCGTCGCGGGGGCCTTCTTCCCCGGGCCCGTTCGACTCATCGGGGTACCCCTCGTCGCGGAAACCCCGGTGGTCCCCGGAGTCCTGGCCGGGGTATCCCCCGATCTCGCCGGGAAGCTGCTGGTCCTGCGCCTGGGCGTGACGGATGATGGCCATCTTCTCCATGGTGACCTCGACGCCGGGAGCCAGCGCGAGATCAACGTCCGCCTCCCGGATGCCGGTGATGGTGCCGTGCAGTCCGGAAGCGGTGACGACCTGGTCGCCGAAGCTCAGGGAGCTCTGGAGCTGCTGGACCTCCGCCTGGCGCTTGCGCTGGGTGCGCATCATGAAGAAGGAGGGGAGGATGAACACGGCGAGAAAGAGAATGAGAAGAAGGGGTTCCATAGTGGGACCAGTTTGCCAGAGCGCCCACCCCCACCTCCACTCAGTACTGACCGATCGTGCCCTCCGGCGGCTCCAGACCCAGGTGACGCCAGGCGGCGGCGGTGGCCACCCGACCCCGGCCGGTGCGGGCGATCAGGCCGGCCCGGACCAGGTAGGGCTCACAGACCTCCTCCACGGTGCCGGGCTCCTCCCCCACCGCGATCGCGAGCGTGTTCACGCCCACGGGACCACCACCGTGGCCCTTGACCAGTGCGCTGAGGACCGCCCGGTCGAGACGGTCGAGGCCGAGCTCGTCGACATCGAAGATCGCCAGCGCCCCCTGGGTGGCGGCGAGGTCGATGCGCCCGTCGGAGTTGACCTCGGCGAAGTCCCGGACACGGCGCAGCAGCCGGTTGGCGATGCGCGGCGTTCCCCGGGAGCGGGAGGCGATCTCGACCGCGGCCTCCGGGTCGGTGTCGACCTCGAGGATCCGGGCGGTGCGGGTGACCACGCGGGTGAGGTCCTCGACGTCGTAGAACTCCATCTGGGCGGTGAAGCCGAAGCGGTCACGCAACGGCCCGGTGAGCATGCCGGAGCGGGTGGTCGCCCCCACCAGGGTGAAGGGCGGGAGCTCCAGGGGGATCGAGGTGGCGCCCGGCCCCTTGCCCACGATGACGTCGATCCGGAAGTCCTCCATCGCCATGTAGAGCATCTCCTCAGCCGGACGTGCGATGCGGTGGATCTCGTCGATGAAGAGCACATCGCCCTCCATGAGGTTGGAGAGCATGGCGGCCAGGTCGCCCGCCCGTTCCAGGGCGGGACCTGAGGTCATGCGCAGGCTGGTGCCCAACTCCTGGGCGATGATCATCGCCATGGTGGTCTTGCCCAGGCCCGGGGGGCCGGAGAGCAGGACGTGGTCGGGGGTCACGCCTCGGTTGCGGGCGCCGGTGAGCACCAGCGAGAGCTGACCGCGCACCTTGGGCTGGCCGATGAACTCGTCCAGGCTGCGCGGCCGCAGGGACCGTTCCGCGTCCTTCTCGCCGGTCTGGGGGCGGGCGTCGACGGGCGCGTTGGTCGGCCTGCCGGGCTGCATGCCCTCGGGCAGCTGGAATTCGGTGCGCTCGATGTCCGACATCCGATCCCCCTACTTTCGGCCGAGTTCGGACAGGGCGGCCCGCAGCGCGGCGGCGGTGTCGAGGGTGGGATCATCGGCGAACAGTCCCTCCACCACCGGCTGGGCCACCCGGTCGGTGAAGCCCAGTCCGGTGAGTGCCTCGGTGACCTGGGTGACCACCGCTTCCGCGCCGACGGACAGCGGGGTAGTGAGCTGCTGCCCCTCCACCTCCGGGGCCGGGGTGAAGGCGGCGACCTTGTCCCTGAGTTCGACGATCATCCGTTCAGCCATGCGCTTACCGACGCCCGGGATGCGCTGGAGCTCCTTCGCGTTCTCCGTCCCGATCGCCCGGGCGAGCTCCGTGGTGCTCAGCACCGACTGGGAGGCCATGGCCAGGCGGGGGCCGAGCCCGGTGACGGTCTGCAGCAGGTGGAACATCTCCCGGGTCTGTCCGTCGGTGAAGCCGTAGAGGGTCATGCCGTCATCCCTGACCGTCAGGCTGGTCAGCACCGTCGATTCCTCCCCGCGACGCAGGGTGGCCAGGGTCGAGGGGACGGCGGTGAAGCGGTAACCGACACCGGCGCACTCGATGACGGCATGGTCGAGACCGATGACGGTCACGGGTCCGCGCAGAGAGGAGATCATGGACGTTTCCCTTCGTTGGGGCCGGCCAGTGCCGCGGCGGCACGGGCCAGGAGTGGGGCGCGCCAGCAGTGGCAGACCGCCAGGGCCAGGGCATCGGCGGCGTCGGCGGGCCGGGGGGCCTCCGAGAGCCCGAGAATGCGGGTGATCATGATGGTCATCTGCTTCTTGTCGGCGCGCCCGTTGCCGGAGACCGCTTTCTTGACCTCGGAGGGGGTGTACATGTGCACCGGGATGCCCCGCTGGGCGGCAGCGAGCACGAGCACACCCACGGCGTGCGCGGTGTGCATCACGGTGGAGACGTTGCCGCGCTCGAAGATCCGCTCGATCGCGACGACCTCCGGCTGATAGTCGTCCATCCACCCGTTGACCGCCTCGGACAGGCGCAGCAGCCGCTCGGCCAGCTCCGCCCCCGCCGGTGTACGGACGACGCCGACGGCTATCGGGATGACCGACCGTCCGCCCCCTGTCTGGACCACGGAGAGACCGCAGCGGGTGAGACCTGGGTCGATCCCCATCACCCGCAGTCCCTCCCGGCCGAGCTGCTGTCCTGATCCATTCAACACAGATCCAGTTTTAGCACACCTGTCCGAAAATCAGCGCACCGCCGGGACCGTCGCGTCGATACGCGCGGCACCCGGCGGCAGGTGGGTGGAGTAGGGACTTCAGGCGTCGAGCTGTGCCAGGACCTCATCGGACAGGTCCATGTTGCTGTAGACCTCCTGGACGTCATCGGACTCCTCCAGGGCGTCGATGAGCTTGAGGACCCTGGTGGCCTCCTCCACGCCGAGCGGCACCTCGACGGAGGCACGGAAGTCCTGGTCCGCGTCCTCGACCTCGATACCGGCCTCCTCCAGGGCGGTCTTGACGGCCGGGATGTCGGTGGGGGCGCAGACGATCTCGAACTGCTCGTCCAGATCGTTGACCTCCTCAGCGCCGGCGTCCAGGACAGCCATGAGCACGTCGTCCTCGGTGAGCTCGCCCTTATTGACGATGACGATGCCCGTGCGGGTGAACATGTAGGCCACGGAACCGGACTCGCCCAGGTTGCCGCCGTTCTTGGTCATGGCGGTACGGACCTCGGTGGCCGCCCGGTTACGGTTGTCGGTGAGGCACTCGATGAGGATGGCCACGCCATTGGGGCCGTAACCCTCGTAGGTGATGTTCTCCCAGTCGGAGCCGCCGGCCTCTTCCCCGGCACCGCGCTTACGGGCGCGCTCGATGTTGTCGTTGGGGACGGAGGCCTTCTTCGCCCGCTTGATCATGTCGTCGAGAGTCGGGTTACCGGCCGGATCACCACCGCCGGTACGCGCCGCGACCTCGATGTTCTTGATCGCCTTGGCCCATTCCTTGCTGCGCTTGGCGTCGTTCGCAGCCTTCTTGTGCTTCGTGGTCGCCCATTTTGAGTGGCCTGCCATCGGTTCCCTTTCTCTCCCCCGCACCATGCCGGCTCGACCCCGGTGTCGGCGGGAGCGGCAGGTGCGCTCAATATCTGTGACCTGACCGATTATACGCATCAGGGCAAACCGGAGCCGTACCCCACTGTCCGGGGCTACGGCGGGAAAGTGGTTTCCCAACGCAGCCCACGTCTCCTGATCTCAACGGACACAGGGCACGACCAACTTTTCGTCCTGGCACCTACTCGGCGGAGGAGGGATTTTTCGTCGGCACCGACTGCCGCCCCTCCAGCAGATCACGGGTCAGCCCCTCCTGGGTGACGATGGCCACGAGGTTGCCGGCACGGTCGAAGATTCGGCCGTGGGTCAGGGCGCGTCCCCCGGAGGCGGAGGGCGAGATCTGATCGTAGAGCAGCCACTCATCGGCGCGGAAGGGGCGCAGGAACCACATCGCGTGGTCGAGACTGGCCATCTGCACCTTGTACCCCGGGTGGGGGACCATGGCGGCATGCAGCAGCGTCATGTCGGACATATATGCCAGGGCGCACACGTGGAAGGTCTCGTTGTCGGGCAGTTTCCGCTTGGAGCGCAACCACACGACCTGCTGGCTAGCCGAATACTTATTGTGCTCGTACTCCCCTTCCGGCACCACCCGGATGTCCCAGTCGCCCCACTCCGCCAGCAGTGCCCGGGAACTGGCGGGCAGGGTGTCATGGCCCGTACCGATCTCCTCCGGGGTGGGTACCTCGCGCATGAGGTCGGAATGCTCCGGCCCCTGATCACCGCGGCGGTGGAAGCTGGCCTGCATGGAGAAGATCGTGGTGCCGTCCTGCACGGCGTGGACGTGCCGGGAGGAGAAGCTACGTCCGTCGCGGAGGCGGTCGACGAGAAAGGTCGTCGGTTCCGAGGCCCTGCCCGGCGCGATGAAGTAGCCGTGGAGGGAGTGCACGGCGTGGACGTCGGCATCGACGGTGCGGGTGGCCGCCACGAGTGCCTGGGCGGCGACCTGTCCGCCGAAGGTACGGGTCAGCTCCGATTCCACGGCGGGTCCGCGGTAGATGTCGCGGTCGATCCGTTCGAGATCGAGGATGTATTCGATGTCGCTCACGAGGGGTCTCCTGATCGTCTGTTGTCCACGGCAACATTACCGTTCCGTCCTCCCGGTCAGGGATCGGTATCACAGTCGGCGCCGGGTGACTACGTTTCCGGCGGGTCCGCCGGTAGCATCGCGGGCATGACGTCCGTGAATACAGTGGGCACTGAGCCCCAGAGCCGAATGTCCCTCACTCCCCAGACGCTGCACCGCATCGCGGCAGGGCTGGAGATGGTCACCTGGACCCTGCTGATTCTGGGCATGGTCCTCAAGTACACCGGGGTGACCGAGACCCTGGTGCCGATCGCCGGGACGATCCATGGTTTCGGTTTCCTGTGTTTCGTGGCGATGACGGTGCTGCTGTGGGTCAACAACCGCTGGTCCTTCGGCCTGGGGGTGGCGGGCCTGGTGGTCTCTGTCATCCCGTGGGCGGCACTGCCGTTCACCATGTGGGCGGACCGCCGGGGGCACCTGTCGGGTGGCTGGCGCTACCTGGCTGACGATGAGAAGCCGGGCAACGTGGCGGAGTGGTTCCTGGCGCAGATGGTGCGTCACCCGGTGCGGACCACCCTGGTGCTGCTGGTGATCATCGCGATCGTGTTCACCGTGCTGCTCAACCTGGGCCAGCCCTATGACCCGGACGCGCTCCTGGGTGCAGCGGGCTGACCCTGCTGACGCCGCCCCTGGCGGACAACGAGCGGGACCCCCCACCGGTCCGGTATGACACCGGGTTGGTGGGGGGTCTGTCTGTTCAGGCGGTGGTGGTCACCAACCGCGCTCTGCCAGGCGGTGCGGCTGCGGCAGGTCCTCGACGTTGATGCCGACCATGGCCTCGCCCAGGCCACGGGAGACCTCGGCGATGACCTGCGGGTCGTCGAAGTTGTGGGTGGCGCGGACGATGGCGCGGGCGCGCTGCTCCGGGTTTCCGGACTTGAAGATGCCGGAGCCGACGAAGACGCCGTCGGCTCCGAGCTGCATCATCATGGCGGCGTCAGCGGGGGTGGCCACGCCGCCGGCGGTGAAGAGGGTGACGGGCAGCTTGCCGGTCTGGGCGACCTCGACGACGAGCTCGTAGGGGGCCTGCAGTTCCTTGGCGGCGACGAAGAGCTCGTCCTCGGCCATGGAACGCAGGCGGTTGATCTCGGCGCGGATGGTGCGCATGTGGGTGACGGCATTGGAGACGTCGCCCGTGCCGGCCTCGCCCTTGGAGCGGATCATGGCCGCGCCCTCGTTGATGCGGCGCAGGGCCTCGCCGAGGTTGGTGGCGCCACAGACGAACGGAACGTCGAAGGCGAACTTGTCGATGTGGTTGGCGTAGTCGGCCGGGGTGAGGACCTCGGACTCGTCGAGGAAGTCGACGCCCAGGGACTGCAGAACCTGTGCTTCGACGAAGTGGCCGATGCGGGCCTTGGCCATGACCGGGATGGAGACGGCCTCGATGATCCCGTCGATCATGTCCGGGTCGGACATGCGCGACACGCCACCCTGGGCGCGGATGTCGGCGGGAACACGCTCAAGCGCCATGACGGCGATGGCGCCGGCCTCCTCCGCGATGCGGGCCTGCTCCGGGTTGACGACATCCATGATGACGCCGCCCTTGAACTGGTCCGCCAGGCCCCGCTTGATGCGTCCTGCTCCGCGCTTCGACTCGATGTTGCTCACAGTGCCCGTTCTCCTTGGTCCTCGTGATGGTGCTCCGACCCCATTTTGTTTTGAAGCCGGAAATATAAGACGCAGGTCATTTTAGACGGGTTCGGTCATGAGCCGTTAACGGGGCGGCCCCTGTGATACACCCACTGCGCCGGACTCTCCCCCACAAACTGGGTGGGATCATCCCCTGTTTCCGGGAAAACAACATCGCGGGGGTCGCCGCGCGTAGCCCCCGTGCTGGCCGGGCGGCGTGGGTGATTCAGTGGGCGGAGTGCTCGAAGAATTCCGGCAGCGGGGCGGTGCCGCCCAGGCGCAGCACCCGGGTGAAGGGGCGCAGTCGGAGCTCCCGGGTATCGGCGACGGCGTCGTTGTAGAAGCGGTGGGCCAGCTGGACGCGGACCTGGGCATCCACAATCCGCGCCGGCGGATCCTCCCCCAGTTCCGCGATGGCGGCGTTGATCGCCCGCTCCCTGCCCGCCCGGAGCTCGAAGCTGCCGTGTTCGAGCGGGACGGCCTCGGCGGCAGCCGCGATCGAGGAGGTCTGCGGCAGGATGGCCGCGAGTACCGCCGCCCGCCGGTCGAGCGAGGCCTGCAGCGAGGCGAGCGCCGCGTCCGTGCGGATGTGCAGGCGGTTGAGCCGCTGAGCGGTGAAATAGGACCACAGGGCGATCGCCGTGATGACGATCGCCAGCACGATGTACCAGGTCATCACCGCCGGGCCACCACTGGTTCATCCGCCACGGTCTCATAGACGGTGAGGACATCCCGCGCCACGGAGGACCAGTCGTAGCGGCGGGCCCGGGTGGTGCCTGCCGCCACCAGTCGGGCCCGGGCCTGCGGGTCGTCGATGAGGTGGGTGAGTTTCTCCGCCAGGTCCGCATCGGAACCGTTGCGGAACAGCAGGCCGGCGGGGTCGGTGGAACCGGCGTCACAGACCGCTGCGAAGGCCTCCAGATCGCTGGCCACCACCGCGCAGCCGGCGGCCATGGCCTCGACGAGGACGATGCCGAAGCTCTCACCGCCGGTGTTGGGGGCGACGTAGATGTCCGCCCGCCCCAGCAGGGCGATCTTCTCCTCGTCACTGACCCGGCCGACGAAGTCCACGCCGGAAACCGAGCGGGCACGGCCCCCGCCCACGACCGTCACCCGGATCTGCCGGTCGATCCGGGTGAGTGCGCGCAGCAGGATATCCAGTCCCTTGCGGGATTCGTCGAGGCGGCCGAGGAAGACGATCTCGACCGGTCCGCTCTTCTCCTCGGCGGGCACCCGGGCGGCGGAGTAGACGGAGGTGTCCACCCCGTTGGGGATGAGCACTGGATCACCACCCAGCTGTTCGACCTGCCAGCGACGTGCCATCTCGGACACGGCGATGCCCCCGCGGACCTTCTCCAACAAGGGGCGCAGCACCGGTCGGAAGATCCGCAGCACCAGGGATCCGGAGCTGGAGGCGTGGTAGGTCGCGGCCACCGGGCCCCGGGCCATCCACAGCGCCACCATGGAATAGGACGGTGAGTTCGGCTCATGGATGTGCAGGACGTCGAATTCCCCCTCGTCGAGGAAGTCCCGGACCCGGCTCCACACCTTCGGGCCGAAGGAGAGGCGGGCCACCGAACCGTTGTAGGGGATGGGGACACTGCCGCCGCCCCGGACCACGAAATCCGGCAGGTCGGTGTCCTCGGCAGCCGGCCCCAGCACCCGCACGTGGTGGCCGAGACCGATGAGTACCCGCGCAAGGTCAAGGATATGGGCTTGAACTCCGCCGGGTTCATCGAAGGAATACGGGCAGACGATACCGATCCTCACCGCTCCCCCTCTGCTTCCCGCCGCTGACGACCTCGCTCGATATCGACGTTCCACTGCGGCTGCAGCATGTGCCAGTCCGCCGGGTGGGCCATGATGTTGGCGGCAAACAGGTCGGCCACCCGCTGGGTCGTGCGGCCAAGATCATCGACCTCCACCTCATCGGAGACCGAGCATCCCCAGCCCTCCCCGCCGTCCTGCCCGGTGAACCAGCAGTGCACCACATGCAGGGCGGCCCCGGTCTCCAACGCCAGCTGGGCAGGGCCCGCCGGCATGCTGGTGGACTCCCCGAAGAAGTCGACCCGCACACCGGTCTGCCGCAGGTCCCGCTCCCCCAACAGGGCCACCACCCCGCCCGCGGACAGGACGCTGTGCAGGCGGGGGAACGGGGGCTGCCCGCCGGTCAACGGCAGCACCTCGAAGCCGAGGGACTCGCGGTAGTCAACGAAGGCGTGGAAGAGCACCTCCGGGCGCACCCGCTCCGCCACGGTGGTGAACTGGCGGTACTGGTTGACCAGATACATCCCGGCCATGTCCCAGTTCCCGGAGTGTGGCAGCGCGAGGATCACCCCGCGTCCGGAGCTCAGCGATGCCTCCAGGGCCTCCCGTCCCACCAGCGCGGAATCCAACCGGGCGTGCAGGTCGGCGTCGTCCACCAGGGCGGGCAACCGGAAGGCCTCCCGCCAGTAGCGGGCGTAGGAACGCACAGAATCACGCACCAGCCGACGGGTCACGTTCTCCTCCCCCACCACCCGCGCGAGGTTGCGGCGCAGCTGGTCCATGCCCCGACCATGGTCGCTGGCCAGATCAGCGCCGAGGTAAAACAGGGACCGGGCCACCGGTTCCGGAAGTCTGCGCACCAGCGACCAGCCGAGGAGATAGCCCGCCGCAACCGGGTCGAAGCGTCGGGCAGAGCCGGGCGGGGCAACCGGGCGGGGCGGGCGCGGCATCACAGTTCGGCCTTCCGGGCCGCACCGGTCTTTCCGGTACCCGCCGGGGGCGCGATGACATCGGTGGCCTGGGGGGCGCGGGCCGCCATACCGAGCCGCTGGATGACGGTGAAGACCGATCCCACCGCCAGCGCCCAGAGCGCGACATCAATGGCGTAGGGCACACCGAAGCCCTGCAGGCCGACGCCCACCAGACCGATGATCAGCCGCTCGGGCCGTTCCACCAGACCGCCGTTCATGGTGAAGCCACTGGCCTCACCCCTGGCCTTGACGTAGCTGATGACCTGGGAGGAGATCAGCACGATGAAGGAGGCCACCACGAGGGAGGGGTGGGCCTCATAGGTGTAGATCAGCCACCAGGTGATAGCGGCGAACAACGCGCCGTCAGTGATCCGGTCGCAGGTGGCATCCAGGGTGGCACCGTATTTCGTGCCTCCGCCCCGCAGCCGCGCCATGGTCCCGTCGACCATGTCGGAGGCGGCGAACAGACCCGACAGCACGGCCGCCCACACCAGGTGTCCGGTGGGGATCAGGGTGACCACGATGAGCGTGGTCACCGTGGCCCCCAGGATGGTCACCGTGTTGGGGCTCAGACCGAGCCTGATCATGACCCGGGCCACCGGTTCCACGATGACCGCCGCCGGGCGACGGCCGTGCAGACTAAGCATCCCGCTCACCCTTCCGCTTCTGTTCCTCCCGGACGACGACCTGCCAGGCATCGGCCAACAGGACACGGGTGTCGCGCAGCAGCTGCGGCAGCACCTTCGTGCCGTCGAGGACGGTCATGAAGTTCGCGTCTCCGTTCCACCGGGGGACGATGTGCATGTGCAGGTGGTCGCCGATCGACCCGCCCGAGGCCTTTCCCAGGTTGAGACCGACATTGATCGCCTCCGGCTGGGAGACCCGCTTGAGTACGCGGACGGCGTGCTGGGCGAAACCCATCAGCTCGGCAGACTCGCTCGGGCTCAGGTCCTCCAGATCGGCGACCTTGCGGTAGGGCACGACCATGAGGTGACCCGCGTTGTAGGGGTAGAGGTTGAGGAGCGCATAGACCTCATCGCCTCGTGCGACGATGAGGGCCTCCTCGTCGGAACGGCGGGGCGCCTCAAGAAAGGGGTTCGATTCCCGGGTGCGCACACCCCGTTCCCGGGAACGGGGACGTTCCGAGATATAGCCCATGCGGTAGGGCGCCCAGATCCGGGTGAGCCGGTCCTGCTCACCCACCCCGCGGTCGATGAAGACCCGGCCGTCGGTCCCCGGGTGGTCCGTGGTGTCCTCAGCGTCGTGCGGCAAGGGCGTCCTCGCTCGGCTGCTCGTTGACACGGTCACCGATCCAGCCGTCGATGAGGGCCACGGCCTCGTCGACCGGCACGCCGTTGACCTGGGAACCGTCGAGGAAACGGAAGCTCACGGCGTTGGCTTCCACATCGCGGGCGCCAGCCAGCAGCATGAACGGGATCTTGCCGGTGGTGTGGTTGCGGATCTTCTTCTGCATGCGGTCGTCGGAGGTGTCGACGTCGGCGCGGATGCCGCGCTCACGCAGGCGCGCGGTGAGCTCCACAAGGTGCGGGGCGAAGTCATCGGCCACCGGGATACCCATGACCTGCTGGGGGGCCAGCCAGGCCGGGAAGGCGCCGGCGTAGTGCTCCAGCAGCACACCGAAGAACCGCTCGATGGAGCCGAAGAGCGCGCGGTGGATCATGATCGGCTGCTTCTTGGTGCCGTCCGAGGCGGTGTACTCCAGATCGAAACGCTCCGGCAGGTTGAAGTCAAGCTGGACGGTGGACATCTGCCAGGTACGGCCGATGGCGTCCTTGGCCTGCACGGAGATCTTCGGGCCGTAGAAGGCCGCACCCTCCGGGTCCGGCACCAGGTCCAGACCCGAATTGGTGGCCACGCGCTGCAGGATCTCAGTGGAACGGTCCCAGACCTCGTCGTCGCCGACGTACTTCTTCGGGTCCTTGGTGGACAACTCCAGGTAGAAGTCATCCAGGCCGTAGTCGCGCAGCAGGGAGATGATGAACTCCAGCACGCTCGTCAGCTCGCCCTCAAGCTGATCCTCGGTGCAGTAGATGTGGGCGTCGTCCTGGGTGAAGCCACGCGCGCGGGTCAGGCCGTGGACCACGCCGGACTTCTCGTAGCGGTAGACGGTCCCGAACTCGAACAGGCGCAGCGGCAGCTCACGGTAGGAGCGCCCGCGCGAATCGAAGATGAGGTTGTGCATCGGGCAGTTCATGGGCTTGAGGTAGTAGTCCTGGCCAGGCTTCGTCTCGTTGCCCTCCTCGTCGTGCTCGGCGTCGAGCTGCAGCGGCGGGAACATACCCTCCTTGTAGAAGCCCAGGTGTCCGGACTTCTCGAAGAGATCAGCCTTGGTCACGTGCGGGGTGTTCACGAAGGAGTAGCCAGCGGCCAGGTGACGGCGCCGGGAGTGCTCCTCCATCTCGTGCCGGATGATCGCACCGTTGGGGTGGAAGACCGGCAGACCGGATCCGACCTCGTCCGGGAAGGAAAACAGGTCGAGCTCGGTGCCCAGGCGGCGGTGGTCACGCTTCTCGGCCTCGGCGAGCATGGTCTGGTACTCGTCGAGCTTCTCCTTGTCCTCCCAGGCGGTGCCGTAGATGCGCTGCAATCCGGCGTTGTCCTGGTTGCCGCGCCAGTAGGCGGCGGAGGAACGGGTCAGGATGAAGGCGGGGATGTAGCGGGTGGTCGGGATGTGCGGGCCCCGGCACAGGTCCGACCACTCCACCTCGCCGGAACGCGGGTTGATGTTGTCGTAGGCGGTCAGGTCGCCGGCACCCACCTCGGTGGCCTCGTCGGAGTCCGGATCGACGTTGCCCTTGTCCTCCACGAGTTCGAGCTTGAACGGCTCGTCCGCGAGCTCCTCGGCGGCGGCCGCCGTGGACTCGTAGACGCGGCGCTCGAAACGCTGACCGGACTTGATGATCTTCTTCATCCGACGCTCGATGGTCTTGAGGTCCTCCGGGGTGAAGGGCTCAGCGACCTGGAAATCGTAGTAGAAGCCGTTCTCGATGGCCGGGCCGATACCCAGCTTGGTGCCCGGGAACTCCAGCTGCACCGCCTGTGCGAGCACATGTGCACAGGAGTGTCGGATCACGGCGCGGCCGTCACCGGTGTTCGCCGCGACGGGGGTGAACTCACCGTCGGTCTCGGGAACGTGGGACAGATCCCGTAGTTCACCCTCCGCGTCCCTGACACAGACGATGGCCTCGGGGCCCTTGTTCGGCAGCTCAAGCTCTCGCATGGCGGCGCCCACGGGGGTTCCCGCGGGAACCTGGAACGGGGTGGGGATGGCCTGGGAATTGTCGATGGCGTTCACCATGGGTGAGATGCGCTCCTTCTTGCGCTCGCGCAGGGTGCGGCATACCTGGCCACGCCCCGCTGGTATCCGGGCACGCACCCGGGCCGCCCCCGTTCCTCCGGGGAGGAGTGGGGAAGGCCCGCGTGACGTTTCCGCTCATACTACCCCGCGGTCGGAGCTGGGCCGGAGCCGGGACACCGCCGACAGGGGGTCAGCCCGCGGACGCGCAGCCCCTCAGAGTGCGTCGAAGAGACCGGCGCCCCAGTAGCTGCCGCGATCCCGGCCGTCGGGGCTGGTTCCCGGGGGAATCCAGTACACGGCGGAACCGATGTGGGTGATCCACTCGTTGAGGCGGTCCGCCTCGTCCAGGCGCGCCTGGACGGGGGTGAACTGCCTGGTGGGATCCTTCTGGAAGCAGATGAACACCATGCCTGAGTTGGACAGTTGCCCGCTGCCCGGAATCGGCGGTTCATCGTAGTTATAGGAACGGCGCGCCATCTTCTGTTCCGGGTGCTCGGCCGGAGGCCGGGCGCGGGCCATGTGACTGCGGGCGTCGATGATCGGCAGGCCATAGGAGTCGCGGGCCTCGTAGTCGGGCTCATCGAACTCCTCCTCCCCGGTCAGTGGGGCCCCGGAGGCGATCTTGCGCCCCATGGACTCCTCACGGGAGTTCCGGTCGAGCATCTCCCAGGTGTCCATGTTCATGTTGACGCGGCGGACCACCATGGCGGTGCCCCCGTGGAGCCAGCCCGGCCCCTCGTCGATCCAGACCTGTTCGTCCCAGTCGACGTCGGAACGCGGGTTGACGGTGCCGTCGAGCTGTCCGAAGAGGTTGCGTGGGGTGGCGCCCTTCGGGGCGCCACCGTCGGCGTGCAGGAAACCCTGCTGCATCCACTGCACCGTGGTGTAGTCCGTTCCGGAGCGCACCAGGTGACGGACGGCGTGGGAGAGGGTCGTCGGGTCGTCGCTACAGACCTGGAGCACCAGATCCGACTGTCCCCAGGCGGGGTCGAGCTCATCGCGGCTGAACTCCGGGATGGGTTCCAACCAGTCGGGACGCTGCTCCTGCGCCCCGATCACCTCGAAGATGCGGGGACCGAATCCGCTGGTGATGGTGAGGTTCGCGGGAACCCGTACCATCTCCGATTCCAGGCTTCCCAGCGGGGTCTCACCGGTACACAAACGTCGCGCGTCCTCGGTCCACAGTCTGAGCAGACGACGGAGACCGTCGCGGTCGACCTCCTCGCGGAGGCGGAAAGCCACGAGGTTGAGGTGCGCCTGCGCGGGCGTGGCGACGCCGGCCTGGTGGACGTCATCGAAAGCGACGATGGCATCCGCCAACCGCATCTCGACGTCCGCCACAGCAGTGACATCACCTCCGGCGCCGCCGGCAGGGGTGGACGCCCCCTCACCGGTGGAGCAGGCGGCCAGGGCCGCCCCGCCGGCAGTGATGGACAGTCCGGTGAGAAATCCCCTTCTGGAGATCGGGGTCATCTGAGAAACTACCTCCCTGTACTGGTTGGACGCCGGAGCTAGTCGTCCATGTGGCTCATGTGATCCATGCCGTCCATGTGCTCGGAGCCGGTGATGCCCTGCAGCTCACCGTCCTCGCCGTAGTCCTCGTCACCGGCACCCATGGTGCGGACCTGGATGTCGCCGAGCTCCACCTCGCTGCCGTCCTCCAGGAGGAGGGTGACGGCGACGGTGTCGCCGGCCTCGATCGGATCCGGGTACCCCATGATCATCAGATGGTCACCGCCCGGCTCGAGCACGTAGGCCTCACCGGCGGCCAGGGTGAAACCGTCCTCCTTCTCCTGCATGACGCCGTCAACGACCTCGTGGAGTTCGAAGCTGCCGGTCTCAAGGTCAGTGTCGAAGCCGACGACGTTGATCTCCTCGTCGGTGTGGTTGACCAGGTCACCGAAGACGGCGGTCATCATGTTGTCGGTGCCCTTCGCACGCACCACGCCCTCGTCGAGGGAAATGATCCGATCCTCGGCCACGGCCTCCGTGGCCGTCCCGGTGGCGCCGTCCGAGGGCTGCTCCTCAGCCGGGGAACAGGCACCGAGGGCCAGGGCGATGGTGGTCAGGGCGGCGATTCCGAGAGGGGCTCGCATCTTCATGGGTTCTACTCCTGTGGTGTGTTTCTACCCTTGGCGATCATCATCACGATGACGCCCAGGATGGCGATGACGCCCAGTCCCCCGGCGATCCAGGCCAGGGGCCCGCTGAGACCGGTGTCTTCCCCGTTACCGGCCTCCGTCGGTGCAGCCTCGTCCGACTCCCCATCACCCTCGGCCGGCTGTGCGGTATCACCGGCCACGGTGAAGGTGGTCATGCCACGGGTGGCGTGCCCGTCGGAGGAGATGATGCTGAAACCGATCGTGTAATCCCCGGGGCCACCGCTGATGTCCTCGGGGAGCTGGAGGCTCACCCATCGGCCATCCAGCTCCGGCGTACCGGAGAACAACAGCTCCCCGTTCGCCTGCTCAGTGATGGCGACGGTACTGAACTCCTCCCGGGGGATCCCGGAGAACTCCAGCTCGATCCTGTCCGGGAACCCCTCGACGACCTCTCCGTTGGCCGGGTTGCCCCCGATAACGACGTCGTGAGTCATCGCGCCGGGTGCCAGGCACACCGTTGCGATGCCCGCGGCGCCGGCCACCAGTGTGGTGGCCAGCGTCCGCCGGTGGAACACGTTCAGGTTGATCACGAAGGGTCCTCCCGGACTATCTCTGGGTCAAAAGGGGTACTGGGGCGTCCGGCGGCTCCCCAATGGAGCCACCAGGAGACTTGTCGGCTGCCCGACGCGGAAAGTTCCCGCCATTTCCCGACCACAGGGTGTTTTAATTCACATTGGACGCAGAAAGCGGACACGAAAAACGCCCCGGAGCTGGTCTGCTCCGGGGCGTCGTGGTGGTGGTCCTAGCTGGGTTCGAACCAGCGACCTTTCCGGTGTGAACGGAACGCTCTTCCACTGAGCCATAGGACCTCATGCATGCACCGCACCATCCCGGGAACGGGATCCGCTGCTGCGATAGAAAACCTAGCATGACCTGACGGGACGGTCCTAATCCGCAGGTGGAGCCATGCCCGGGGCGGGCCAGCCCCGACCCATGGGAAACGGCCCCCGGGGATATCCGGCAAGTTCCGCCCGCTGAAAGGGGAACAGACTCAAGCCCTTTACCTATTCCGCCCCACCCGCGGGGCGCCCACGCCCGACCCCCAGGCCCATTACTGCAGACGGGTCGAGTCGAAGGCGGATTCCACGACCTGTCCGGGCGGCCACCCTCACAGCCCGCTCCAGCCGTATCCCTTCGGGCCGGGGTTCCCATCTTGCGGGGAGGTCGATCAGGGCCGCGCCGGGCCCCGACAGGTACCTCCCGGCCTAAAATCCGGGACCCTCGTGATGCACCGGCACTCCCGAGAGGGAAAGGTCGCCGCAGCTCCCGAACTCCCAGGAATCACAGCTGTGTAATTTTCGCCCACCCGGGATCCTGTCCGTGGACACCGCCCCTACCTGCAGATTTGCACTTCCGGCCCCGGACAAGATAATGTTTTGTCTCGCACCGCAGCCACGGCTAGTCGGTGCAGTGCGGATGTAGCGCAGTTGGTAGCGCATCACCTTGCCAAGGTGAGGGTCGCGAGTTCGAGTCTCGTCATCCGCTCTCATTTCACCGGGCCAATCGGTACGAAATGAACCCGCGCGATTAGCTCAGCGGGAGAGCGCTTCCCTGACACGGAAGAGGTCACTGGTTCAATCCC
>CAZTIZ010000030.1:4792-23496 GCA_964613845.1 uncultured Corynebacterium sp. | reverse complement strand
GCCGGGCTTCGTGCCCCTTCCCCCCACAGCAAGCAACTGTATGAAGGAGAAGACCGTGGCCCTATTCCGAGACCAGAAGGACCGCGCGGATGACCACGTGGTCCCCGGCGCACCGAGCTCCCTCACTCCGTAGGTCGAGGAGCCGACCGATCCGCAGCCGCCGCTGCCGCCGAAGCCGGACCAGTCCGCCCCCACCCCGCACTCCCCTACCGGCGCCCGCCTCGACGCGGGGCCCGGGGACATGAACCAGCAGGGCGACCACCTGACCACCGCGCAGGGTGCGCGCGTGTCGAATACCGACCACTCGCTGCGTGCCGGTGAGCGCGGCCCGGTGCTGCTGCAGGATCATCACCTGCGCGAGAAGATCATGCACTTCGACCACGAGCGCATCCCGGAGCGCGTGGTCCACGCCCGCGGTTCAGGAGCCCACGGCGTCTTCGTGGCCAACGGTGCGGCCGAGTCCGTGTCCACGGCCGGGGTGTTCACGAAGGGCAGGGAGACGGAGGTCTTCGTGCGGTTCTCCACCGTGCTGGGTAACCGTGGCTCCATGGATACCGCCCGCGACACCCGTGGTTTCGCCACGAAGTTCTACACCGACGAGGGCGTGTGGGACCTGGTGGGCAACAACATCCCGGTCTTCTTCATCCAGGACGCCATCACGTTCCCCGACATCATCCACGCCGCCAAGCCGCACCCGGACCGGGAGATCCCGCAGGCGCAGAGCGCGCACGACACCTTCTGGGACTTCATCTCCCTGCACACCGAGGCCATCCACCACACGCTGTGGAACATGTCCGACCGGGGTATCCCGCGCTCCTACCGGATGATGGAGGGCTTCGGCGTCAACACCTTCCGCATGATCAACGACCAGGGCGAGAGCAGCCTGGTGAAGTTCCACTGGAAGCCGCGGCTGGGTGTGCACTCACTGATCTGGGAGGAGGCCCAGATGGCCGGTGGTGTCGACCCGGACTTCCACCGTCGGGACCTGGCCGACGCCATCGAGGCCGGCGCCCACCCACAGTGGGACCTGGGTCTGCAGGTCTTCCCCGATGACGACGACGGGTTCTTCGAGGGCATCGACCTGCTCGATGACACGAAGATCGTGCCTGAGGAACTCGCCCCGGTGCAGATCGTCGGCACGATGACGCTCAACCGCAACGTGTCCAACTTCTTCGCCGAGACCGAGCAGGTCGCCTTCCACCCCGGCCACCTGGTGCCGGGCATCGACGTCTCCGAGGACCCGATGCTGCAGGGCCGCCTGTTCTCCTACCTGGACACCCAGCTGACGCGGCTGGGTGGGCCGAACTTCCCGCAGCTCCCGATCAACCGCCCGCACGCACCGGTCAACGACATGCTCCGCGACGGTTTCCACCAGACCGCGGTGCACCAGGGCGTGGCCCCCTATCAGCCGAACTCGCTCGACGGCGGCAATCCCTTCCCCGCCACCGAGGAACAGGGCGCCCTGATCGACATTCCCGCCAAGATCAGGGAGGGGCGGATCACCCGGAAGAAGCCGGAGTCCTTCGACGATCACTTCTCCCAGCCGCGCATGTTCTACCTGAGTCTGTCGGAGGTGGAGCAGCGCCACCTCCGCGACGCGATCAGCTTCGAGCTGGGCAAGTGCTACGAGCGGAACATTCGGGTGCGGGTGCTCTCCGTGCTCGCCCACGTCGATCAGCAGCTGGCCGAGGGAGTCGCCGCCGAGCTGGGCCTGCCCGCCCCGGCGCCGGCGGACCTGCCCGAGGTCGAGCCCAGCCCGGCGCTCTCGCAGGTGGGTGGGACGTGGCCGGTCGAGGGCCGCCAGATCGGCATCCTCACCACGGAGGATTCCCCCGCCGACGAGGTCGCTGACCTGGTTGCGGAGATCTTCGAGGCCGACATGGTCCCGCTGGTCGTCGCGCCCACCGGTGGCAAGCTCGCGGGTTCCGATGTCGACGTCTCCCGCACCTACCTCACGGGGCGGTCGGTGGAGTTCGACGCGCTCATCGTCGCCGATGTGCCCGCCACCGCCGACGCCCGCCAGATGCTCGACGAGGCGTTCCGCCACCGCAAGGCCATCGCCGTGCGACAGGCGGCACGCGGGAGCGTCGAGGCCCTCGGCGTCGTGGACCTGGCGGCGGACGGTGTGCTCGTCGAGCAGAAGCTGGACAAGGCGCTCGCCGAACTGACCGTGCTCATGTCCCGGCACCGGGTGTGGACGCGCGAGCTGTAGTCAGCGCCACACGAACGGTTCCCGGGGCAGCGCCGCGGGGTCGAAGCGCTCCAGCAGCTCCTGCGTCGAGGTGGCCCGCATCCCCAACGAGGCCGCCAGGCGGCCGAGGACGGTGGGTACGTCGGCGTCGAGAAGCAGCTCGCGCAGCGTGACCGCACCGTCGCGTTTGGCCAGGCGCTGACCTGCGGCGTTGAGCACCAGCGGCACGTGGACATAGTGCGGGGCGGGCAGGTCGAGCAGCTGCGCCAGGTATGCCTGGCGGGGCGCGGAACTGAGCAGGTCCTCGCCCCGCACGATCTGGTCGACGCCCTGGTGACCGTCGTCGACGACCACCGCGAGGTGATAGGCCCAGCCCGCGTCCTGCCCGCCGCGGCGCAGCACGACATCATCGACCTCGCCGGTGTAGTCACCGTGGTGGTGGTCGCGTACGGTCCACTGCGCGACGTCGGCACGCAGGCGCACCGCCGGGATCCTGCCCTGCTGCGCGAGTGCCTCCCGACGCTGTTGCCGTTGCCCGTCGCTGAGATCGCGGCACGTGCCCGGGTAGGTGCCCGGCGGCACGTGGGGGGCGGTGGCCGCCTCCCTGATCTCGCGGCGCGAACAGTAGCACTCGTAGGTGGGCAGGTTCATCAGCGCGTGCCCGTAGGCCTCGAAGCGGTCGGACTGGTGGAGGATGGGCCCGTCCCAGTCGAGGCCGAGGGTGCGCAGGTCGTCGATCTGGCGGTGGGCGGAGGCGGCGGAGGAGCGTTGGCTGTCGATGTCCTCGATGCGCAGGAGGAACCGGCGGCCGCTGTGGCGGGCGAAGAGCCAGGCCAGCAGGGCGGTACGCAGGTTGCCGAAGTGCAGGTCGCCGCTGGGTGAGGGCGCGTAGCGTCCCACCCCGGGGAAGGTCTCAGACATGGGCCCATCGTAGGTGTGGCACGATCGTCGACGTGAATGACACGAATCCCCCTGCTCCTGGGCAGGGCGCCCCGGCCACGGCCCGGGCGTCCGCACAAGCCCGTTTCATCCCCGTCCAGGCCGGCTACTACCCGGTGCTGGTCACCGCCTTCGTCGCGGTGTTCCTGCTGTCGAATATCCTGGCCACCAAGGGCGTCCAGATCGGCCCACTGATCACCGACGGTGCCTTCTTCCTCTTCCCGCTGGCCTATATCCTCGGCGATGTGCTGGCCGAGTGCTACGGCTTCCGGGCCACCCGGCGCGCCATCTGGGCCGGTTTCGGGATCACGCTGCTGGCGGTGGCCGCCTTCTACCTGGCGATCTGGTTGCCTCCCGCCGAGTTCTACGAGGGCCAGGAACAGTTCGCCCACGTGCTCGGCCTGGTGCCGCAGATCGTGGTGGCCTCCCTGTCGGGTTATCTGGTGGGCCAGTTGCTCAACTCGTGGGTGCTGGTGGCCATCAAGAAACGCACCGGGGAGAAATCGCTGTGGGCGCGCCTGATCGGGTCGACGGTGGTGGGCCAGTTCGTGGACACCCTGATCTTCTGCAGCATCGCGGCCACGGTCATCGGGATCAGCACCGGCGGGGACTTCCTCAACTACGTCATCGTGGGTTTCCTGTGGAAGACGATCATGGAGATCCTCCTGCTGCCCGTCACCTACGCCGCCATCGGCTGGGTGAAGAGGCGCGAGGACTACTGATCCCCGGGGCGAGGGCTATTGCCCGAAAGGGGTGGCCCTTTCGGGCAACTCCTTTCGGGCAACGCGCAGCAAGCCCGGACCGCACAGCAAGCCCGGACCGGCCCCTAACTGTTTTCGTCGATGAGCGCCTGGCCCCACCGCTTGCGCAGCACGTACAGCTCGCCCTCGATGCGTACCTTCTCCTCCTGGAGTGCACGGTCGGGGAAGAAGGTGAAGAAGAAGAGCACGCCGGCGAGGAGCATGCCCACCCCGCCGAGATAGGCGATGGGGGAACCTGAGTTGATGGCGGTGACGAGCAGGCAGAAGACCAGGATGAACAGGGTCGTGGCGCGGATGGCCCAGTTGGCCCGCCGTTTGGCCCGCGCCTTGTCCTGTAGGCCCTCCAGCTCTGCCTCCGCCCGCCAGATCTCCTCCTGGAGCTGCGCGGAACTCATGCGTTGATCTGCGTGTTCAGCCATGGGCCACCTCTCCCGGGTCACTTAACCGAATAATAGCGCCCCAGGAACTCATCGCGGTAGGCCTCGTAGTCGCCGTTGTCGATGGCCAGCCGGATATTGTCGACCAGTCGGATCGTGAACTCCAGGTTGTGCAGGGTGCACAGGGTGCCCGCCAGGTATTCCTTGGCGCGCAGCAGGTGGTGGATATAGGCCCGGGAGTAGTTCTGTGACACGTAGCCGCCGAATTCCTCGTCCACGCCCTGGAAATCGCGTTTGAACCGTGCCGCCGACAGGTTCATCCGACCGTCGAGCGTGTACACGCCGCCGCGTCGGGCCAGGCGGGTGGGGGCCACGCAGTCGAAGGTGTCGGCGCCGGCCTCGATGGCGGTGAACAGGTCATCGGGTTCGGAGATCCCCAGCAGGTGGCGTGGTTTGTCCGCGGGCAGTTCATCGCACACCCAGCCGACGATCGTGCCGAGGTTCTCCTTCTCCAGCGCCCCGCCGATGCCGTAGCCGCCGAAACCGCGCCGCCCCTGCGCCTCGGCGGCGTCGGATAGCGCCACCAGCCCGCGGGTGGCCTGTCGTCGCAGGTCCTCGTACTGCGCTCCCTGCACCACACCCCACAGCGACTGTTGGGGCCTATCGACGCGCGCCCGGCTGAGGCGCTCATGCTCGGCCAGGCAGCGCTGCGCCCACCGGTGCGTCCGTTCCACGGATTCCTCCTGGTAGGAGCGGGTATCGACGAGCGTGGTCAGTTCATCGAAGGCGAAGATGATGTCCGCGCCCAGGTGGTGCTGGATGCCCATGCTCACCTCCGGGGTGAAGCGGTGCCGGGAGCCGTCGAGGTGTGACTTGAAGTTCACGCCCTCCTCATCAACCTGCGCGAGGCGTTCCTTGCTGTGGGCCTTGATGTCGGTCTCGCTCAGCCCCGTGGTGTCCATGGCCAGCACCTTGCGGAAACCCGAACCCAGGCTCATGACCTGGAAACCCCCGGAATCCGTGTAGGTGGGGCCGTGCCAGTTCGCGAATTCCGCCAGCCCGCCGGCCTCTTCCACGATCTCGTGGCCGGGCTGCAGGTACAGGTGGTAGGCGTTCGACAGCATCGCCTGCGCACCCGTGCTGCGGATCTGTTCCGGGGTCAGCGTCTTCACGCTCGCCTTCGTGCCCACCGGGATGAAGGCGGGGGTGCGGATATCACCGTGCGGGGTGTGGATCACCCCGGTCCGGCCGTGCGTGCCCTCCCCCGGCAGCTCCAGGCGGGTGCCCGGGGTGAAGGAGGTGTCGGTGTGGGGTGTGGGCTGTGGGGCGCTGGGAGTCATGGCGCCCAGTTTAAGGGGAGCCTCTCAGCCCGCCAGCTGCCGGCTCTTCTCCCGGTGGGCGTCCTGCTCGGCGCGCCAGGCCCGCCACTCCTGTTCCAGGCCGGCGCCCTCGACGTCGAGTTGCGGCATGATGCGGTCGACCCAGCGCGGGATCCACCAGGTTGCCCGGCCCATGAGGAACATGGTGGCGGGAACCAGTGCCATGCGCACGAAGAAGGCGTCGAAGATGACGCTGGCGGCCAGGGCGAAACCGAAGATCTGGATGAAGGGCAGGGGCTGGTTGATGAAGGCGACGAACACGGCGACCATGATCAGCGCGGCGGCCGTGACCACGCGCGCACCACGGGTGAAGCCCACGACGGTGGACTCCTCCACGGCGTCCATGGTGGTCACGGTGGGATTGCGGCCGACCCGTTCGCCGTGCAGGAGAGAGGTGTAGTGCTCGCGCATGCGGGTGACCAGGAAGACCTGGTAGTCCAGGGCCAGGCCGAAGGTCACCCCGATGAGGAAGATCGGCATGAAGGAGATCAGCGGGCCCGGGGTATTCACCAGACCCCACAGTCCCTCCTGCCACACCAGGATCGTCACGCCGAAGGCCGCGCCGACCGAGAGCACGAAACCAAGGCCCGCCACCAGGGGGATGAGCACGGAACGGAAGACCAGCATGAGCAGCAGGATGGCCACGCCCACCACCACCAGCAGGTAGGGCAGCATGGCACCGGCCAGGGCCTCGGTGATGTCCATCTGCACGGCGGTGAGCCCGGTCAGGCCGATCTCCACGCCGGTGGCGTCCTCGATCTGCCAGCCCACCGAACGCAGTGCCTCGGCGACCTCGACGGTCTCCTGCTCGTCGGGTCCGGTGTGCGGGGTGACCAGCAGCTGGGCGGCGGTGGTGTCATCGTTGATGGCGATGAGCTGGGCGTGGCGGACCTGGGTGAGCGAGTTGAGCTGCCCCGCGGTGTACAGGAAGGAGCTCAGGGCCGCGGTCTCCTGCTCGTCGGGGGCCTGCTCCGCCATGGATTCCTGCGCCCGGATCAGCGGCTGCAGGGCGGGCGCGGTCGGGTCGACGGTGTGGGCGTCGGCGATGACGAGGAAGGGGGCGTTGACTCCCGCGCCGAAACCCTCCGCCATGAGGTCGGCGGACTTACGCTGCGTGGTGTCCAGGTTCGAGGTCGAGTCCGAGGGCAGCGCCATTTCCAGGTCGAGCACCGGGGCCGACAGCGCCCCCAACCCCAGCACGACCACGGCGATGACCATGCCCGGGAAGCGGCGCACGAACTGCACCCACCGGTACCCCATCGTCTTCGCCTGTCGACGCCGCCCTGCCCGGCGCTGCCCACCGCGCCGGCGGCCCCGGCGGGGGTTGCCGGCCACGCCGGGGACACGGCCACGGAAGGTGCGGTCGCCGAGCACGCCCAGCATGGCGGGGATGAAGGTCAGCGCCACGAGCACCGCCACGGTGACGGTGAAGGCCGCGGCCAGGCCCATGGCGGTGAGGAACTCGATGTTGACGATCGCCAGGGCCGCCAGGGCGACGACGGTGGTCACACCGGCGAACAGGACGGCGGATCCGGCGGTGCCCACCGCCATGCCCGCGGCCTCCGGGCCGGGCATCCGTGCCCGTTCACTTCGGTAGCGCGAGAGAATGAACAGGGCGTAGTCGATGCCCACCGCCAGGCCCAGCATGACCGCCAGCACCGGGGTGATGTTGTTGAGCTCGATGAAGGCGGTGGCCAGGATGATCGCCAGGGCACCGATGCCCACGCCGATCAGGGCGGTGATCACCGGCAGCCCTGCGGCCACGAGCGAACCGAAGGTGAAGATCAGCACGATGAAGGCGACGATGACGCCGATGATCTCGCTGTTGCCCTCGATCTGGATGGGATCACCGAAACCCGCACCACCGGCCTCGACCTGCAGGCCCTGATCACGACCGAGGTCCATCGCCTGGTTGACCACGTCACGGTGTTCCTGGGAGACGTCCATCATCGACGGCACGTCGAAGGCGAAGGTGGTGTAGCCGATGCGGCCGTCCTCGGCGAGCATGCGGAGGTTCTCGGCGTCGGCACGCGCGGTCTCCTCGGGCAGGCCCTGGGCGGTGGCGGTCTCGATGACCATCTCCTGCAGTGCCGGGGAGACCTCCACCGGGTTGCCGAAGCGCTCCGTGTCGGTGAGGTTGTCCAGGTTGGCCTCGATATAGCCGATCACATCGCCGATGGCGGCGGTGTTGGCCGCCGAGTCGAGGCGTTCGCCCTCAGGTGCGGCGAAGACCAGGTTGACCGAGGCCGCGTTGACCGGGTTACCGCCCTCGGGGAAGTTACGCACCAGCGTCTGGGTCGCCTCGATGGCGGGCGTGCCACCGATGTCGAACTGGGTGGTGAAGGGGCGCTGGAAGCTGAAGGCCGCCACGGCGGTGGAGGCGAGGATCACCAGCCACAGGGCGATGACGATCCACTTCTTGCGGAAGGACCAGCGTCCCAGCTTGAACAGGAGTTGTGCCACGGTGAAAGGCTTCCTCATCACGGGTCGGGACCGGCGGGGGCGGACGATCCCACAGTCTACCGGCCCGGAGACAAAAAGAGACCCCCGCCGGCTCCTCTCATGGGAGCCGACGGGGGGCCGGGGGCGGTGGCGGAGGGATTTGAACCCTCGGTCGGGGGTTACCCGACACTCGCTTTCGAGGCGAGAACCTTCGGCCGCTCGGACACGCCACCGCCAAACAGATTAACGGACGTGGCCGGGGACGGCCAAATCGCTACTTGTCGTCGCGCTTGAGGGCACCGAGAACCTGGTCGCCCTTCTCCTTGACCTTGTCGCCGGCATCAGCCAGTTTGTCCTTGATATCGGCCTTGGCCTGGTCGGCGCGACCCTCGTTCTCCAGCTTCTCATTGCCGGTCACTTCGCCGGCGGCCTCCTTGGTCTTACCACCAAGATCCTGGCCCTTGTTCTTCGCACGGTCGCTGAGGTCAGCCATGATGCTCTCCTTCTCGTCCAGTGTGGCGTCAGTTATATCTTCCACGGTACCGGGATCGGCGGGCCCGCGCAGCGGCCGAAAAAAATCAGTGAGCAGCCGCTGGCACTCCTCTTCCAGCACCCCGCCCCTGACCTGCGGCCGGTGCAGCACGGCGGGGTCGCGGACGACGTCGAAAAGCGAGCCGCAGGCGCCTGTCTTGGGTTCCCACGCACCGAAGATCAGCGTGCCGACGCGCGCGCCCACGATCGCACCGGCGCACATGGTGCACGGTTCCAGGGTGACCACCAGCGTGCAGTCGCTCAGCCGCCAGGAATCACCGTGGGCGGCCACCGCAGCGCGGATCGCCACGACCTCCGCGTGGGCCGTGGGGTCGAGGTCGGCCTCCCGGCGGTTGGTGCCGGTGGCCAGTTCGCGGCCGTCGGGGCCGTAGATGACCGCGCCGACGGGGACGTCACCGGCCGGGGTCTGTGCGGCGACCTGCAGGGCGCGGCGCATGCGGGCGCGCGCGCAGGTCAGCCCGACGGCGTCGGGAAGCACCGCCATCTCAGTCCTCGTCGAGCCCGGCGGCGTCGATGAGTTCCTCTGCGAAGCCGAGCTCCCCGGCGATGCGCAGCAGCTGCTCGGAGGGCCAGGGCCCGGGGTCGTCGGCGATGACGCCGAGTACCTCCTCGCTCATCCCCAGGTCCGCGAGGATATCGAGGTCACCCTCGGCCCAGCCGTCGATGTCATCAAGCTCAGCGGGATCGAGGTCCGGGATGTCCGCGCCGTACCCTTCGAGAACGGCGGCGGCGAAGTCATCATCGACGGCCATGGTGGCATCGGAGAGCAGCAGCTGGGTGCGGTTGGGACCGGGGCGGACGAGCACGAAGTAGTCGTCGTCGACACACAGCATCGCGAAGGCGGCACCCTCACTGCGCAGGCCGCGCACCGCCCCGATGGCGGTGTCCAGGGACTCGAAATCATCCTCGAAGGAACGTACGATCCACGCCCCCTCGTCCCACGCCACCGTGACCGCGAAAACCGCGCCGTACTCCTCATGCTCCATAAGAGGTGAGCGTAGCCTGCCTGTGCCACACTTGTCAGGTGACTTCGAGAGACGTAACCCGACCCATCTGCATCCTCGGCCTCGGCCTCATCGGCGGCTCCCTCCTGCGCGACCTCGCCGCGCACGGGCACCCCGTCCACGGCTACAACCGCTCCACCTCCGGGGCGCGTTCCGCCGCGAAGGAGGGCTTCGACGTCAGCGACGACCTCGTCGCCACGCTGCGCCGCGCCGAGCGGGACCGGGCACTGATCATCATCGCCGTGCCCATGCCCGGCCTCGCGCCGCTGCTCGACGCCATCGCCGAGCACGCCCCCTCCTGCGGCTTCACCGACGTCATCTCGGTCAAGGCCGAGGTCTACGCGCAGGTGCGCGCCCGCGGCATGGAAGGCCGCTACGTCGGCGGCCACCCCATGGCCGGTACCGCCGAGAGCGGCTGGGCGGCCTCCCACACCGGCCTGTTCACCGACGCCGCGTGGGTGATCACCTTCGATCACGCCGTCGATGCACAGGGCCGGGTCAGGGCCGAATGGATCGAACTATGGACCGACGTGGTGCGCATGATCATCCTCGTCGGCGCCGAGGCCATCCCCTCCCGGGTGAACAAGCACGACGCCGCCGTGGCACGGATCTCCCACCTGCCGCACCTGCTCGCCGAGGCGCTGGCGATCGTCGGCGATGAGGGCGGTGCCCTGTCGCAGTCGCTGGCGGCAGGCAGCTTCCGCGATGGCACCCGCGTGGCCGGCACCGCCCCTGAGCTGGTGCGCGCCATGTGTGAGACCAATGCGCCCGCGCTACTCACCGCCCTCGACGAGACACTGGAGCTGCTGCGAGACGCCCGGCAGGCACTGGCCGCCGACTCCCCCGACATCAGTGAACTCGTCGACGCCGGCTACCGTTCCCGCGTGCGCTTCGACGCCCGACAGGGCTCCCGCGCGGAATCCGTCTCCCCGGTGAAAATCTCCTCCCGACCCGTGCTGCGACTCCACCCCGGCGGGCCCGGCTGGGTCAACCAGCTGATCCAGGCGGAGTCACTCGGCGGGCGGATCGAGGTTTTCTGAGGTCTTCTGAGGGGTTGGGCCCGGGACCGGGACCGGGGCCGGAGGCCTGGGCCTGAGGTGGTGATCCCGGCGGTTGCCCGAAAGGACGCCTCCTTTCGGACCACTCCTGTCGGGCAATCCCGGTAGCCCGGCACACTGGGTGCAGACAAAAAACCGGCCACCCTCGTACAAGGGTGGCCGGTCATGTTGTGCGCTCGGAGGGATTCGAACCCCCAACCTTCTGATCCGTAGTCAGATGCTCTATCCGTTGAGCTACGAGCGCGTTTCCGCTGCTCTGTGGCAACGATGAATTACTCTACACCGGCCAGGTACGGAACAGCAAAACAGCAGGTGGCCGTACTATTTTAGAGGCCCAGCACTGCCTTGGCGATGAGGAAGTAGATGATGAGGCCGACGGCGTCGCAGAAGGTGGAGATGAAGGGGTTGGAGAAGACCGCCGGGTCGGCGCCCACCGTCTTGGCCACGATGGGCATCATGCCGCCCACGGTGGCCGACATGGCGCACACCAGCAGCAGCGTCGAACCGATCACGATGCCGATGTCGAGGCCGTAGACCAGGGAGGCGAGCACGAAACCGAGCACGCCGAGCAGGGAACCCAGGAGCAGGCCGACGCGTAGCTCCCGCCAGGCGACCTGCAGGATATCGCGTTTTCGCACGTCACCGAGGGCAATGGCCCGGGTGACGGTGGTGGCCGCCTGGTTGCCGGTGTTGCCGCCGGTGCCGGTGAGCAGGGGGATGAACAGGGAGAGCACCACTGCGGCGGCGAGGGTGTCCTCGAAGGTGTCGAGCACCTGCACCGTCAGCAGTGCGGAGACCGCCAGCACCAGCAGCCACACCACGCGCGAGCGCACGAGCTTGAACAGCGGAATCGACATATAGGGCTGCTGGAGGGGTTCGTGCGCGCCGGAACGGGCGTTGTCCTCGGTGTCGGCGGATTCGACGATGTCGTGGGCGTCGTCGAAGGTGAGGATGCCGACCAGCCGGTTGGAGTCGTCGACGATCGGCATGGCCAGCAGGTCCAGGGGCAGGAACCAGCGGGCGGTCTCCTCCTCCTCGTCGTGGGCGTTGGCGAAGGTCGGCTTGTCCATCAGGTCAGCCACCCGGGAGCTCTCGATTGCCGTGAACAGCCTGCGCAGGGAGGTCACACCGAGCAGTTTCCGGTCGCGGTCGATGACGGGCAGGGTGTAGATCGTCTCCACGTCATCGGAGATGGTGCGCAGCTCCTCCAGCGCCTCCCCGGCGGTCATGTCCGCGTAGATGATCGGCAGCTCCGGTGACATCCGACGCCCGATGGACCCTTTCGGGTAGCCGAGCACCACGCCGGTGACATCGCGTTCGGTGGGCTGGAGGCTGCGGATGAGCCGGTCGGCGATCTCGGCGGGCAACTCGTCGAGCAGGGAGACCCGGTCGTCGGGGTCGAGTTCGTCGAAGAACTCGTAGACCTCGGCGTTGCCCAGCGCCCGGATCAGGTCGGCCTGCTGCGCGGCGTCGAGGGTGTCGAAGACCTCGATGGAACGGCGTCGGGAGAGCAGGCGCAGGACGACGGCCGCGCGGGTGGCCGTGGAGCGTTCCACCAGCGCCACCACGTCCTGGATGGGGGGTTCGTCCAGCAGTGCGGACAGTTCTGCGGCGCGGGTTGGCTCGATAGTCTCATCGGACCGGATGATGCGTTCGAGGACCTCGATGGTCGAGTTGCTCATGGCGGTACCTCCCAGGGCTCGTGGGGCGGGGAAACGCTGACCCCAGCGCCTCAGGCTACCGGGGTCTCCCGGGGATTGCCGCGGATCCCACGAACCGGACGGGTGCGCAGAAACAGAAAACGGCCACCCCCGAGGGTGGCCGGTCATGCTGTGCGCCCGGAGGGATTCGAACCCCCAACCTTCTGATCCGTAGTCAGATGCTCTATCCGTTGAGCTACGGGCGCAGCCCCTCCCACGGGGGGAAGGAGCGGAGACGAGAGGATTCGAACCTCCGGCCCGCTGTTAGGCAGGCAACTCATTAGCAGTGAGTCCCAATCGGCCACTCTGGCACGTCTCCATGGTTCATATCGAACCTCCCGGAATATTACCTGCCATTCTTCCGCAGCGCCAAACCGCCTAGAGTCGGGTGCATGATTCGCCCTGATCTCGCAGATATCCCGGCCTATGTCCCCGGCAAGAGAAACGATGATGCACTGAAGCTGTCCTCGAATGAGGTGGCCACGGCACCGTTGCCCGCAGCGGTCGACGCGATGGCCGCGGCCGCCGGCACGGCCAACCGCTACCCCGACATGGGGGCCGGCGAACTGCGCGCGGCCCTGGCCGCACACCTGGAGCTCGACGTCGCGCAGGTGACCGTCGGCTGCGGCTCCTCCGCCCTGTGCCAGCAGCTGGTGCAGATCACCACCGGCCCGGGCGAGGAGATCATCTTCCCCTGGCGCAGCTTCGAGGCCTACCCGATCTTCGCGCGCGTGGTCGGCGCGACACCGGTGGCGATCCCGCTGACCGGCACCGGCCACCACGACCTCGCGGCGATGGCCGCGGCGATCACGGAACGCACCCGCCTGATCTTCCTGTGCAACCCGAACAATCCCTCGGGCGCGACGATCAGCGAGGCCGAGTTCGAGGAGTTCATGGCGCAGGTGCCGGCCACCGTCGTGGTGGGCCTGGACGAGGCCTACTTCGAGTACAACCGCGCGCAGGACACCCCCGTGGCAACCGAGGCCATCGCCCGTCACCCCAACGTGGTGGGTCTGCGGACCTTCTCCAAGGCCTACGGGCTGGCGGGCGTGCGCGTCGGCTACGCCTTCGGGGCCCCGGAGCTGATCGCGGCACTGGACAAGGTCGCCATCCCCTTCGGGGTCAGCGCGGTGGCGCAGGCCGGGGCGCTGGCCTCCCTGGCTGCGGCCGATGAACTGATGGAACGCACCGAGGAGACCGTCGCACAGCGGGACCGTGTGGCCACAGCCGTCGGTGCGCGCCCCAGCCAGGCGAACTTCGTGTGGCTGCCGGGCGTCGATTCCCAGGATGTGGCCGCGCGGCTGGCGGAGCAGGGCGTGCTGGTGCGCGCCTTCCCGGAGGGCGTGCGCATCACCGTCACCACGCAAGACGAGGCCGACCGCCTCCTCGCCGCATGGGAGAGGGCGGGTCTGTGATGCGGGGACTGATCCGGCTGCTGCTCGACGTCGTCATCATCGCCATCGCCCTGTGGGTGGTCACCCTGTTGGTGCCCGGCGTGGACATCCTGCCCCCGGGCGGGGTGATCTACGCCGACGGCCAGTACGACCACGCCCTGGTCTTCCTGGGGGTGGCGGCGGTGTTCGTGGTGCTCAACGCGGTGGTCAAACCCATCCTCGACCTGCTGGGCGCACCCATCACATGCCTCACCCTCGGATTGTTCGCGCTGGTGATCAACGCGGTGATCTTCCTGCTCGCCGGCTGGATCTCCCAGCAGCTCGGCCTGGGCCTGGTCATCGAGGGCTTCTGGGCGGCCCTGATCGGCGCGGCGGTGATGTCGATCGCCAGCTGGCTGATGAACACGGTCACCGGCATCGTGGGCCTGGACCGGCGCTGAGGCAGGCCGGGGCTGGCGGCTGGTTCGGCTCCCTCGTGCTGTTGCCCGAAAGGAGGCGTCCTTTCGGGCAACTCCTTTCGGGCAACGCGCCCTCACCAAGCGGCGCGCCTCAACACCGCAGCCCTATCCCCCGGCGAAGGGTGGCAGCACGTCCACCCGCTCCGCGCCGGCCAGTCCGAGGGAACGGTCGCTGTTGCGGCCGTCGACGAGGAAGGTGCAGCGGGTAAAGATCTCGCCCAGCGGCATGCCGGCGTCGGTGGTGCCGGTGTGGCGGGTGGCGAGGGCGTCGAGAAGTTCGCCGAGGGTGGCGGGGACGTCGGTGATGTGCTCGCGGTCGGTGCCGGCGGCGGCGCGGGCGGCGGCGAAGTAATGGATGTCCACGGGGCGGCTCCTTCGGCTCCTTCTGCTCTTTCTGCTCCCCCAGCATGCCGCCGCGAAGCCGGGAAGTCCACCGCCCGCCGCAGGTAGCATGGGGCACCATGCGTACCCCCGAGGAACACCTCAGCGCCGTACGGGCGGCCTTCCCCACCCCCGGTGTCCAGCTGGTTCCGCTTATCGACGCCCCCTCCCGCACCCTCGCCCGTGATGTGACGGCCGCGCACCCCTCGCCGCGTTTCGATAACTCCCAGATGGACGGCTACGCCCTGTCCACCGCCCACCTGGCAGGTGGCACGTTCCCGGTCGGTCCGACGTTGCCCGCGGGCACGGACCCGGCGCGCCTCTACCCCGAGGGGGTGGGTGCGCAGCTGGTGCCGATCATGACGGGGGCGCAGGTGCCGGCCGGGACGGCGGCGATCGTGCCGGTGGAGGCTGCCATGCCCACGGGGTTCGCGGCCGAGGGTGCCCGGGTGAGCGTTCCCCCCACGGAGGAGGGCCGGTTCATCCGCCGGCGGGGTTCGGATACCGCCGCCGGCGAGGTGGTGCTGGCTGCGGGTTCGCGGCTGACTGCGGTGTCGGTGGGGGTGCTGGCCTCCCAGGGTGTGTCGGAGGTGGCGGTGGTGGAGCGGTCCGGGGTGGTCATCTGCACCGGTGGTGCGGAGATCGGTGGTTCTGAGCCGGCGATGATCCCGGATGCCAATGGGCCGATGCTGCGGGCGCTGTGTGCGGCCGCGGGCATCGAGGTGCTGGCGCAGGTGTGCACCGATGATGATCCCGAACGGCTGCGCGGACAGCTCTCGGCGGTGGTGGCGGAGCACCGGCCGAGGGCGATCATCACCTCGGGCGGGATCAGTGCGGGGAAGTTCGAGGTGGTGCGTCAGGTGTTGGCTGGGCACGGCTGGTTCGGGCATGTGTCCCAGCAGCCCGGGGGCCCGCAGGGGCTGGCCACCTTCGAGGGGGTGCCGGTGGTGTGCCTGCCGGGCAATCCGGTGTCCACCATGGTGAGTTTCCGGCTGTTCGCCGCCCCTGTTCTCGGGTATGCGCCGGCACCGGTGAGTGCCCGGTTGCGCGAGGGTCTGCACGGCCTGCCCACCAAGGATCAGTTCTGGCGCGGCCGGTGGTGCATCGCCCCCGACGGCACGGCCCTGGCGGGTCCGGTGGGCGGGGCGGGTTCGCACCTGCTGGCCCAGGCGGTGGCCGCGAACTGTCTGATCCGGGTCCCGGCCGGGGCGCGTCTGGCCGAGGATGATCTCGTTACCGTCTACCCCCTGGAGGCACTGTCATGACACGTACCGGTCTGGTCATCGTGGCCTCCACCCGCGCGGCACGCGGTGTCTACGAGGACCGTTCGGGTCCCATCGCGGTGGAGTTCCTGCGTCGCCACGGCTTCGATACGCCCGCTGCCCTGGTGGTGCCGGACGCGGAGGTGGGCGCGGTCGTCGGTGAGGTGTTCCGGGGCACGCCGCCCAACGTGGTGCTGACCTCGGGCGGGACGGGGGTGACGGCCGATGACCGCACCGTGGAGGCCGTGACCCCCTGGCTGGAGCGGCAGATGCCCGGCATCGTGCACGCCTTCTGGACCTTGGGGATGGAGAGCACGCCCCTGGCGGTGGCCTCACGGGCGGTGGCCGGGGTGCGGGGGCGCACCTTCGTCATGACCCTGCCGGGTTCGACCGGTGGGGTGCGCGACGGGTGCGCCGTACTGGAGGACCTGCTGGTCCCGATCATCGACATGCTGGAGGGAACCCATGAGCACTGATCCTGATTATGTGGCGGAGCAGACCGGGGTGGTCATCGACGCCCTCATGTCCGGCCATCCCCTGGAGCCGCTGCTGGCGGATGCGCGCACCCGCACCACCACCGAGGCGATGGGTGCGCTCGTCACCTTCGAGGGGGTGGTGCGCGATCATGACGGCGGGCAGCGGGTGTCCACGCTGACCTACACCGCCCACCCCAGCGCCGGTGAGCGGATCCGCGAGGTGGCGGAGTCGGTGAGCGCGGCCCACCCGCGGGCCCGGGTGTGGACGGCGCACCGCACCGGCGCGCTGGTCATCGGCGATCTGGCCTTCGTGGTCGTGGCGGCGGCCGCCCACCGCGCGGACGCCTTTGCCGCCGCCATGGAGATCGCTGACCGGGTGAAGGCGGAGGTGCCGATCTGGAAGGAACAGCTGCTCGCCGACGGGAAGACGCAGTGGGTGGGCATCGATTAACGGTTCCCCACGGCTAAAGCCGGGAGATTTCTAACTCAGACTGCACGCACAACATCCCCGAAAGGAGGTTGTCCATGTCTTATGTCCTCAACACTAGTGTGACCCCGTTCTGCCACAGCCAGAATTATCCTGGCAGCGTTTCTGTCCCTGCCTGCGGTGTATCCGCACGCTTCGCACAGGAAGGTTCGTTCGCCGAGTTCGAGTGGTTGCTTGGCTCTCGCGAAACACTCGGAACACGTCCTGGTTGTGTAGGCGGGCGTGACCAGCACCACCTTTCGGCCAGCCCGCTCGGCACTGGTGATCAGCTCTCGCTTGGCTGCGCCAATGGCAGCGTCAGCGGCCTTCCTGGCCATGGTGGACTTGGCCAGAAAGGTCGGCTTGAAGTCCTCCACCGCGATCAGGTCGTGATGGTCGGTTACCCGCTTGGCCCACACCCGGCAATCGTGCTGTGTCTGGCGGGCGGCTTTCTTGTGCAGCTTGGCCGCTTCCCGACGGGCCCGTTTGTACCCGTTGGACTGCTTACGCCCCTTACGGTGACGGCGGGCCATCTTGCGTTGCGCTTTAGCCAATTCGGCAGCACACCGCTTTCGGTGTCCCCGGTAGGGCAGGTCGTGCTTGTCGTCGGTGGTTGTGGCTGTAGTGGACACTCCCCAGTCGATACCGATGCTTCCATCCACTTCCGGGGCCTGTTTCTTGTCGCGACGGGTCACGAACGAGGCGTACCAGTGCCCCAGGCTGTCCTGATAGACACGCACACTCGTGGGCGAGGAGGGAAGTTCTCGCGACCACACCACAGGAATCGACACACCCTTAGGCAGACGCAGACGGTCGTCCCGGATGGAGAACCCACGGGTGCTGTACTCCAGGGAGGGCAGGGTGCGCTTCCTTGCCTTGAATCGGGGTTTGCCTCTGCCCTTCACCTTAAACGAGTGGTTCAGGGCTTGCGTGTAGGTGCGGAGGGTGGCCTGTTGCACGGCTTGGGAGCCTTGTCGCATCCACGCGTTGTTCTTCCGCAGTTCGGTGAGCAGCCTGCCCAGCGTTGCCAGCCTCGGCTTGTTGCCGATCTTCTGCTGGTGGACCGCCTCATTCCAGAGGAAGCGGCAGCGTCCCCACTCGTGGAGGAGAGCGCGCTGCGCTTGTGCGCCGGGGCGCAGGCGGTAGGTGTAGCGCACGATCTCTTCCACACCGAAAACTATACATGTGCAGGCTATATAGTGCTCACATGGTTGAAGTCAGATCGAACAACAACGTCGTGTACCGCTGCGCATACCACGTTGTGTGGTGTCCCAAATACCGTCGTCCCGTTATCGAGGCAGGCGTGGCGGACAGGCTCGCAGAGATCATCCGGGAGGTCGTCGCTGAACGGGACTGCACCATCATGGAGCTGGACACCATGCCCGACCAGGTACATCTTCTGGTCGACTGTGATCCGCAATATGGCATCCATCGGCTGGTTAAGCAGATCAAGGGAAGGTCATCACGTGTTCTTAGGCAGGAATTCCCGTCCCTCAAGTCCCGGCTTCCCACGCTGTGGACCAACTCGTACTTCGTCGCCACTGTCGGCGGCGCAACTGTGGAGGTTGTCAAGCAGTATGTTGAAAACCAGCGAAACGTCTAGCGCACCCCTTTCCTCCCCGTGCCTGAAGGCAGGGGTTTCCAGAGGTGATGTGCGATGAAACCCGCCGACATCGCGCGCTACCGCCGCCAGATCACCCTGGGAGGCTTCGGGCCCGCGGGTCAGGAGCGGCTTCTCGACGCCCACGTGGCCGTCGTCGGCGCCGGGGGCTTAGGCTCACCCGCGCTGCTGTACCTGGCCGGTGCAGGGGTGGGGAAGGTCACGGTCATCGACGATGACGTGGTGGACCTGTCGAACCTGCAC
>CAZTIZ010000030.1:0-4692 GCA_964613845.1 uncultured Corynebacterium sp. | reverse complement strand
CTCAGCGTCTTCCACGCCGGGCACGGGCCGGTCTACGAGGACCTCTTCCCCACTCCCCCGCCACCCGGCGCGGTGCCCAACTGCGCGCAGGCCGGGGTGCTCGGCCCCGTGGTCGGCGTGGTGGGTTCGGCCATGGCGATGGAGGCGCTGAAGCTGCTCACGGGCATCGGGGAGCCGCTGATCGGGCAGCTGGGCTATTTCTCCTCCCTCACCGGGCGGTGGGAGTACATCCCGGTCAGCGGTGAGGCGGCCACGGTGGAACGCCTGCTGCGGGAGGGCCCTCCGCAGCAGGAGGCCGCGGGCGCGGTGGCGCCGATCGAGGTCCCCGAGGTCGCGGAGGTGCCCGAGGGGGCGGTGCTCATCGACGTCCGCGAACCCGGGGAATACGCCAACTTCCGCATCCCCGGCGGCGTGAACGTGCCGCTGGGCCGCATCGTCGGCGGCGAGGTCCCGGCGGCGTTGTCTGCGGGACTGGCCGCGGGTGATCCCGTGGTGGTCTACTGCGCCGGCGGGGTGCGCTCGGCCACCGCGGTGCAGGCGCTCCACGAGGCGGGGGTGCACGGCCCGGTCAGCCTGGCCGGGGGCATCGACGCCTGGCTGGACCGGCAGGGGTGAGGCCCGGACCGTGATCAGGACTCGCGCAGTGTCTTCAACCGGTCACGAATCTCATCCGCGTACTGGTAAATGTCCTCGATATCATCCAGGTCATAGAAGTGCTCCTGCTTCTCCGCATCGAAGATTCCGATGCGGGGGATCTTCCGGTCGAAGTACAGGCGGGTGACCGGCTTGCGGTTGTTGTCCTGGTACAGGATCGCGCAATAGGATTTTGCGTCACGAAGCGTGATGTCGATGGAGGGAACTTCGCTGCAACCGATCGCCTTGATGATGCCGTATGCGTGGATCTCTTCCTCAGTGGTGATGATGCCGTCCTCGGGCACCTCCGGCTCTTCGGCCTCCGCTGACTGGGCGATGGTGTCTCGGACCGGAGTGGTCGCCTCCTCCAGGTTCTGGGCGGAACGCAGTCGGCGGTTAGCCTCATCCTTCAGGAACTGCGACGACGCAGTGGAGACCAACTTGGTGAAGAATTCCAGGGTCTGAGCAGTCATCCGGCGGGAGGTGACACGGGCGGCCAGGAACTTGACCCAATCCGGGTCCGGCTCCTTGAACTGGTTGGTCAACACCTTCTTGAGCTCAGAAACGTACTTGAGCTCCTCGGCACTCGCCGCGATCGTCTCAAAATCGAAACGGCTCTTGGTGCACATCTCGAGGTGGGGGAAGACCCGCTCATCGACGTTAGCCAGGTCGATCGTCATGAACGGTTTCTCGTCCATCCGGTTCGCCTCATCGAGCTGTGCGTAGAACTCGTAGACTTCACCGTTGGTCAGGATGGCGAACTCGGTGTCCGTGACGTTGAAGTAACGGACAAGTTGGTTGGCATGGTCGAGGCTGAGCGGCTCGCCGATCTTCTTCGTCTCGATGAGGAAACGGAAATCATCGCCGGACTTGATCGCGAAATCAACCTTCTCCCCCTTCTTGATCCCGATATCAGCGGTGTACTCGGGGACGACTTCACGGGGGTCAGTGACGTCATAACCGAGCACATTGCTGATGAAAGGAATCACAAAGGCAGTTTTCGTGGCTTCCTCAGTCTCAATGATGGACTTCAGCTCACGAACTTTCTGTGCGAGAGAGTAAACCGCCTGGTCAATACTCATTCCGGTACCTCGGAGGATCAGGAGAATGCCAGCAGAAGTCGGGCAAGTACCTGATGTACCTCAGAAGAAGTCTGTCTGGACACTACTCATTTAGTCGATTGCCGACAAAGCGAAAAGAATTCCTTCGTCAAAAACCAGACTATGACACGAACGAGGGCACAGGCATGGCCAGGGGGTGTGTTGGGGGTGATACCGGAGTGTCCACGCTCCGCCCCGACCGGCCCCTAGAAAATCGCCCCCAGGATGAACACCGCCGCGATGATCGCCACCGCGATGATCGCCCAGGGCAGGAACCCTCCCCGCTGGCGTTCCACGTGGGTGCCGCCCCGGTACTTGCCCTGACCACCACCGGACCACTTCAGGATGATGTCACGCTGGTGGTTGAGCGGGGTCGGCTGGTTGGGGTTGTGCTGGTCGATCCTCGGCTGCCGGGAGTCATTCGGCTGGGAGTGCTGTGGGTGGGTCATGACGTGTCCTCTCGGTCGGGAGGGTGGGTTGTCGTGATCTTCCTCAGCCCGGGCCTCAACCCAGGAGGAGCAGCGCCAGGAAGAAGGGGAGGAGGATCGCGGCGGGGATGAGCAGGACACGCCAGCTGTACCACCAGCTGTTCGTGCTCTTCCCGCCGTAGACCATGTGCTTCTGCCACGGCGGATTGCCGTAGGTCTGCGGCGCCTCGTAGTAGGGGGGTTGCCCGCCGTGGAGCTGCTGCTCCGGCTCATCCGGCCCATCCGACTCGTCCGGCTGTTCGGGCCGCTCGTGTGGCTTGCTCATGCGGCTCTCCTTTCGGGGCTGCTTCCTCTCAGGGTAGTCCCCTTCCCCTATCGACGTCCCCCCTTCCGCGGGGGTGGATCGTCGCGCCGGGACCGGCGCCGCACGCAGGAGGAATCAACCGCGTGCGGGCACGGCGGGGGTGAGGGGCCGTGCAGGCGGGAGTGTTGCTCGCCACAATGGCCGCCATGAGTATTCGCACCGACCAGAAAATCGCCGTCGTCACCGGCGCGTCCTCCGGTATCGGGCGGGCCACCGCCGAAGTGCTGGCCGGGGACGGCTGGCACGTCATCGTCGCAGCCCGCCGCCGGGAGCGCATCGAGGAGGTCGCCGAACGTATCGGTGGTACCGCCATCGCACTCGACGTCACCGACCAGGACTCCGTCGACGATCTCGCCTCCCAGCTCCCGCGGGTGGATCTGCTGGTCAACAACGCCGGTGGTGCCAAGGGCCTGGATTCCGTCAAGGAGGCCAACCTGGCGGACTGGCAGTGGATGTATGACGTCAACGTGCTCGGCACGGTGCGCATGACCAAGGCGTTGCTGGACAAGCTCATCGCCGCCGAGGGGCACGTGATCAACATCGGTTCCATGGCTTCTTTCACCGCCTACCCGGGCGGAGCCGGCTATAACGCCGCCAAGTTCGGGCAGGGTGCACTGACCCGGGTGCTGCGCCTGGAGCACGTGGGGGACCCGATCCGCGTCACCCAGCTCGATCCGGGCCGGGCGGACACGGAGTTCTCCCTGGTGCGCTTCGAGGGCGATCAGGAGCGCGCGGAGGCCGTCTACGCGGACAAGCTCAACCTCTCCGGGGAGGATGTGGCCGAGGCCGTGCGCTGGGTGGCCGCCCAGCCCAAGCACGTCAACATCGATCACCTGCACATCATGCCCCGCGACCAGGCCTGAGCCGGGCCCCGACGGAACAACCCCCGACCAGCCCGGCCGGGGGTTGTTCCCATGCTGCGGAGACGGGGGGATTTGAACCCCCGGACAGTTTCCTGTCGCTGGTTTTCAAGACCAGTGCATTCGGCCGCTCTGCCACATCTCCTCGACCGCCTGATGCGGTCGCACCTAACTTTAGCGGAGTCCTGCCCGGGCACCCGAATTTACCTAGGGTGGGAAGGCATGAAGGCCATCACACTGACTGATCCGAATGACCCCTCCTCCCTCACGCTGACCGAGGTCCCCACCCCGGAGCTGCAGCCGGGCGAGGTCCTGGTGAAGGTGCACGCCACGGGTGTGAACCGCGCTGACCTGCTGCAGGCCCGTGGGCACTACCCGCCCCCGGCCGGGGAGTCGGAGATCATCGGGCTCGAGTGCGCGGGCACGATCGCTGATGCCGGCGACACGGGCCTGGCGGTGGGCGAGGAGGTCGGCTGCCTGCTGGCCGGCGGTGGCTATGGCGAGTTCGTGGCCGTTCCCGAGGGCCAGCTCATGCCCCTGCCCGAGGGTTATTCCCTGACCGAGACCGCCAGCGTTGTGGAGGTGGCGTGCACGGTGTGGTCGAACCTGGGCATGCTGGCCGGGCTGCGTGAGGGTCAGACGGTGCTCATCCACGGTGGTGGTGGCGGCGTCGGTACCTTCGCGATCCAGCTGTGCAAGGCACTCGGTGCGCGGGTGGCGGTGACGGCGGGTTCGGCGGAGAAGCTGGAGACCTGCCGCGAACTGGGCGCGGACATCCTCATCAACTACCGGGAGGAGGACTTCTCCGAGGTACTCAAGGGGCGGTGCGACGTCATCCTCGACATCATCGGCGCGAAGTACCTGCGCCAGAACCTGCGTGCGCTCAACGAGGACGGCCAGCTCATCATCATTGGCCTGCAGGGCGGGCTGAAGACGGAGATCAACCTGGGCGCGCTGCTGCCGCGTCGCCTGTCGGTGCGCGGCACAACGCTGCGCGCCCGCGATGCCGCCGGTAAGGCCGAGGTCGTGCGCAGCACCATCGACAACGTGTGGCCGATGCTTGCCGACGGGCGTGTGCGCCACCACATCCACGCCACCCTGCCGCTTGCCGACGCCGCCCGCGCCCACGAACTGCTTGACTCCGGCGAGGTCACCGGCAAGATCGTGCTGGAGGCCTAAAAGGCCGCTACGCGAGCAATCGCCCGAAAGGAACAACTCCTTTCGGACAACTGGCAAAAGTCAGGCCCGAAAAAGCCTAGTACTACAGTCGCACTTAGGCGGGGTGGCCGCGGGTACGGTAGTGGCAT
>CAZTIZ010000029.1:0-25592 GCA_964613845.1 uncultured Corynebacterium sp. | reverse complement strand
TAAGGCTGTCGACCTGCTCCGGCGCACCGAGCAGACCAACGTCAGAGGCGATGACGTGGAAGGGACGACCGTCGGAAAGCGCGAAATTGTAGAAGCGCATGCCGGCGGCGTTGAGCAACCGCAGTCGCACCCGGCGCGTCGTGGCATCAAATGAGGCGTTGGTGACGCCGTTGACCAACGGGGTGTCCCCCATCAGCCCGAAGGTGGGGTCGATGGTCTCGTCGAGGGAACCGTCCTCGTGGAACTTGTGGTCGGTGACGATGAGGGGGATGTCGTCGACGCCGTAATCGGCGGGCAGGTCAAGGCCGTCGGCGACCTCGTCGTCGAGGAGGAACATCCCCGCCAGGCCGCGGTAGCAGTGCAGGGCGGTGCGTTCGTGTGGGTGAGGGTGGTACCAGAGGGTGCCGGCGGGCTGGTCGATGGTCCATTCGGGTTGCCAGCTGTGACCGGGTTCGATCGGTGAGTGGGGACCGCCGTCGGCCCAGGCGGGGAGGCGCATGCCGTGCCAGTGGATGGTGGTCATCTCGTCGAGGGAATTACCGATCTCCACGGCCACGTCCTCGCCGCTCCGGGCCCGGAGGGTGGGGCCGAGGTGGCTGCCGTTGAAGCCCCACACGGCGGTGGGTTGACCAGGCAGGAGTTCGGCGGTGGCGGGGCCGGTGTCGAGGTGGAAGTGGCGCACGCCGTCGACGAGCTCACCCTCCGCCAGCGGTGGGACGGGCAGGGGGCGGGGGGCGCCATCGTAGCCGCGGGGTTCGGGCTGGTCGTGGGAGGTGCACGCCACCAGGGCCGGGGCTACCAGTACGCCGGTGAGCAGGAGGGTGGCGCCGCGGAAGAAGGTGCGGCGGCTGAACTGGGTGGCGGGGCGTGCCATGGTTCTGCCTTTCGACGGGAGGGAGTGTCCGTCAACTTAGTTTAGGGGCCCGGCGGTGGGGCTAGAATCGTCCTGTTCGGCAAGTGGTCGGCAGGAAGGTGGCGAAGGGTAATGGGCACCCACGATCATGGGCGGGAGCGTGGCAATGCCCGGCGGTTCATCGGGTCGAACGGTCTGCAGGGTGTCGGTGACCAGATCGTCGCGGCGAAGACCGTGCTTCCCTGGCTGCTGCAGGCGGCCGGTACGCCGGGCTTCTTCATCGCGCTGCTCGTGCCGGTGCGGGAGTCCGGGTCGATGCTGCCGCAGGCGGCGTTCACGCCGTGGGTGACCACGCAGGCCAGCCGGAAACGCATCTGGGTGATCGGTTCACTGGGGCAGGCGGTGTCGGCTGCGCTGATCGCCCTGGCCGCCCTGCTGGTGACCGGGGCGGCCCTGGGGGTCGCGGTGGTGGCGCTGTTGGCCGTGCTCGCACTGTTTCGTTCCCTGTGCTCGATCGCGTCGAAGGACGTGCAGGGGCGCACCATCCGCAAGGGGCGGCGGGGGGTGATCACCGGGCGGGCCACCGCGGTCGGCGGTGCGGTCGCGGTCCTCGTCGGCCTGGGGTTGGGCACGCTGGGGGCGGACATCCCCACCTGGGTGCTCGCCGCGCTCATCCTGCTGGCCGCGGGGGCATGGGTGGTGGCCGCGATCGTGTTCCACACCATCGACGAGCCCCCTTCCGAGGTCACCCCCCAGACGGTGGAACGGGACTGGTGGGCGGACACGTGGGGGTTGTTCACCGGGGACGCCGATTTCCGTCGTTTCGTCGTGGTCCGTTCCCTGTTGCTGGTCACCGCGCTATCGACCGCCTTCATCGTGACGCTCAGTCAGGAGATCGGGCAGAGCCTGACGGGCCTGGGCACCTTCCTCGTCGCTTCCGGGTTGGCTGCGCTCCTGGGAGGGCGGATCGCCGGCATCTGGTCGGACGCCTCGTCGAGGAACGTGATGTCGGCCGGGGCGCTGGCCGGCTCCCTGATCATCTTCGGCCTGGTGGCCGGGGCGCGGTGGGCGCCCGACGCAGTCAACGCCTGGCTGTTCCCGGCCGGTTTCTTCGCCCTCAACCTGGCGCACACCGCGGTGCGGGTGGCACGCAAGACCTACGTGGTGGACATGGCCGAGGGGAATCTGCGCACCCGCTACGTGGGGGCCGCAAACACCCTGATGGGCGTGATCCTGCTGATCATCGGGGCGGTATCGGGTGTGGTGGCGTTGGCTGGCCCCGAGGCTGCACTGCTCTTCCTCGCGGTGGTGGGACTGGTGGGGGTCGTCGCCTCCCGGGGGCTGCGGGAGGTCTCGGCCGCGCGGGAGTGAGCACGGGGGCACTGTCCCGGCTATATGCTGGTCGGGTACCCGGCCGGTGCGATCCCACCGGCCAGTCCCGAGTCTCCCCCGGAGGTAACGCCACCGTGTCCACCCCCACCGACTGCGCCGTCGTCGTGCTGGCCGCCGGCGCCGGCACCCGCATGAAGTCCACCAGACAGAAGACCCTCCACGAGATCGGTGGCCGCAGTCTGCTCTCGCACGCCCTGCATGCGGCGGCCGGGACCGGTCCCGCGCACATCGTCGCGGTCGTCGGCCACCAGCGCGACCAGGTCTCCCCCGCCGTGACGGCTGTCGCCGAGGAGTTGGACCGCGAGATCCTCCAGGCAGTGCAGGAGGAGCAGAACGGCACCGGCCACGCCGTGCAGTACGGCCTGGAGTCGATCCCGGACTTCACGGGCACCGTCATCGTCACCAACGGCGATGTTCCCCTGCTCACCCCGGAGACCCTGCGGTCCCTGCACGCGGCGCACACCGCCACGCCCACCGCCGTCACCGTGCTCACCATGCGCCTGCCCGACCCCACCGGGTACGGACGTATCGTGCGCAACGACGACGCAGAGGTGATCGCGATCGTCGAGCAGAAGGACGCCGCACCGGAGCAGCTGACCATCGACGAGGTCAACTCCGGGGTCTTCGCCTTCGACGCCGCTGTGCTCCGCGAGGCGCTCGGCCAGCTCAACTCCGATAACGCGCAGGGCGAGCTCTACCTCACCGATGTGCTGGGCATCGCCCGGGCCGCCGGCCACCCGGTGCGCGCCCACGTCGCCGCCGACCCCCGTGAGCTGGCCGGTGTCAACGATCGCGTGCAGCTGGCCGCCGCCGGTGCCGAGCTCAACCGCCGGAACGTCGAGGCCGCCATGCGCGGTGGCGCCACGGTCATCGACCCCGTCTCCACCTGGATCGGGGTCGACGTGCACATCGGCCGGGACGTGCTCATCCACCCCGGCACCCAGCTGTGGGGGGCCACCACCATCGGCGACGAGGCCGTCATCGGACCGGACACCACCCTGACCGACATGACCGTGGGCGAGGGGGCGTCGGTGGTACGCACCCACGGTGAACGTTCCGTCATCGGGGCGGGTTCGACCGTCGGCCCCTTCACCTACCTCCGCCCCGACACGGTCCTGGGCGAGGGCGGCAAGCTCGGCGGCTTCGTGGAGGCCAAGAACGCCCACATCGGCCGCAACTCCAAGGTGCCCCACCTGACCTACATCGGTGACGCCACCGTCGGCGAGGAGTCCAACATCGGGGCGTCGTCCGTCTTCGTCAACTACGACGGCGTGACCAAGCACCACACCACCATCGGCGACCATGTCCGTACCGGTTCGGACACCATGTTCATCGCTCCGGTGACCGTCGGTGACGGCGCGTATTCCGGGGCGGGTACAGTGATCCGCGAGGACGTCCCCCCGGGGGCTCTCACGGTCTCCGGCGGCCCCCAGCGAAACATCGAGGGGTGGGTCGAGCGGAAACGTCCCGGAACCCCTGCCGCCGAGGCCGCCCAGCGTGCCCGGACGAACACAGCGAAGAACGCAGCTACCGACCAGGAAGGCTAGAGCAGCGAATATGACTGCCCACTGGAAGCAAACCCACAAGAACCTCATGCTGTTCTCCGGGCGCTCACACCCGGAGCTCGGCGAGGCTGTGGCCCGCGAGCTCGGCGTCGAGCTCACCCCCACCACCGCACTCGACTTCGCCAACGGTGAGATCTTCATCCGTTTCGAGGAGTCCGTGCGTGGTTCGGACTGCTTCGTCATCCAGTCCCACACCCAGCCGCTGAACAAGTGGATCATGGAGCAGTTGATCATGATCGACGCGCTCAAGCGTGGTTCCGCCAAGCGCATCACGGCGATCCTGCCGTTCTACCCCTACGCGCGCCAGGACAAGAAGCACCGTGGCCGCGAGCCGATCTCCGCCCGCCTCATCGCGGACCTGCTGCTGGCCGCCGGTGCCGACCGCATCGTCTCCGTGGACCTGCACACCGACCAGATCCAGGGTTTCTTCGACGGCCCGGTCGACCACATGCACGCGATGCCGATCCTCACGGACTACATCAGGAACAAGTACCCCCTGGACAACCTGTGCGTGGTCTCCCCCGACGCCGGCCGCGTCAAGGTCGCGGAGAAGTGGGCCAACACGCTGGGCGACGCCCCGCTGGCCTTCGTCCACAAGACCCGTAGCGCCGACGTCGCCAATGAGGTCGTGGCCAACCGTGTCGTCGGTGAGGTAGAGGGCAAGGACTGCATCCTGCTCGACGACATGATCGATACCGGCGGCACCATCGCCGGCGCCGTGCGCGTACTCAAGGAGGCCGGTGCGAAGTCCGTCCTCATCGCCTGCACCCACGGTGTCTTCTCCGGCCCGGCCAGCGAGCGCCTCAGCGAGTGCGGCGCCGAGGAGGTCATCACCACCGACACCCTGCCGCAGGACACCTCGGGATGGAAGAACCTCACGGTCCTGTCCATCGCCCCGCTGCTGGCCAAGACCATCAGTGAGATCTTCGAGAACGGTTCCGTGACCACCCTCTTCGAGGGCGACGCCTAGACCTTCCCGTCCCCCACTGCCCCGGTCACCTGCAGGTGACCGGGGCAGTTGCGTTCCCGCCCGGCGCGCGGGCGCATCCCTCATTAGGCTGGGCGGCGCAAAGCCGTCTCCGGCTGCACAGTGCCGGGGCAGGCCCACCACCAGCTACAGGAGGAACACCATGAGCATGTTCAAGGACCGGGTGGCACTGGTCACGGGTGCCGCCAGCGGCATCGGCGAGGCGATCGCGAAGGATCTGGCCGCCCGGGGCGTCAAGGTCGTCGTCACCGACATCAACCTCGAAGGTGCGGAATCGGTCGTCGCGGCCATCACGGCAGACGGCGGGGAGGCCGCGGCCTTCCGTCAGGACTCGGCCAGCGTCGAGGACAACAGGGCGGCCGTCGAATTCGCCGTCGAGACCTTCGGTGCCCTGCACCACGCGGTCAACAACGCCGGCATCGGTGGCACCGGACAGCCCCACGGGGAGCTCGACATCGACGCCTGGAAGCGGGTGATCGACATCAACCTCAACGGCGTTGCCTACGGCAACCGCTACCAGATCGAGCAGTTCCTCAAGCAGGACGACACCGACAGGTGCTCCATCGTCAACATGGCGTCGATCCACGGCGTGGTCGCCGCCCCCGACAACTCGGCCTACACCGCGGCCAAGCATGGCGTGATCGGCCTGACCAAGAACGCGGCCGTGGAGCACGGCCCGCAGGGCATCCGCATCAACGCGGTCGGCCCGGCCTATATCGAGACCCCGCTGCTGGAGAATCTGCCGCAGGAATTCCGCGACGCGCTCATCGGCAAGCACCCCCTGGGCAGGTTGGGCCGCCCGGAGGAGGTCGCCACCCTGGTGCGTTTCCTGCTTTCCGACGAGGCGTCGTTCATCACCGGTTCCTACCACCTCGTTGACGGCGGCTACACCGCCGTCTAGGTCCCGCGGACCCTGCTCCGGGCTCCGACGGCCGCCTGGAGCAGGAAGGCCAGCGAGAGCACCACGGCCGGCAGCCAGAAGGCCCAGCCGACGTGGCCCTGGTAGATAGCCAACAGCACCACCGGGGTCAGGGAGGATCCGAAGAACCGGAAGGCCTGCACGGTGGACAGGATGTAGGTGCCGTTCGGGCTGCGCAGGACCAGCAGGTTCACCATGACCTGGATGCCCTGTGCCCCGAGGATCGCCCCACCCCAGGCCGCCGCCAGCAGCCACACCGAGGGTAGCACCGGGATGAGCAGCAACATGACGATGCTCACCCCGAAGCCCGTCAGGAGCACCGGCCGCGCCCCCACCCGGTCGGAGGCCGCCCCAACTCTGCGGGACAGGAAGAAGGAGACCAGCCCACCGGTCATCACCACCAGGCCGGTGCCCACCGGGCCGGTACCGAACACGTCGCCGGCGTGGAGCGCGATGAGGAAGGCCAGGCCGATCAGGCTGAAGCCGATACTGAAACTGCTGATCATGTGGATCAGTGGGCGCACACCGATCATCCGGCCCCCGCGCGGCTGCCCGGCGCCGGTGTCCTCCGCCGGCAGATAGGGCACCTTCACCACGATGATGTACAGGGCCACGAGTGCGACCAGCACATAGGTCAGCCGCCATGTCACCAGGCTGCTGAGCCCGGCGACCAAGGGTGCGGAGAACATCCCCAGCGACTGCATCGCCGAGTAGGTGCCCATCGCCGAACCGAGGTTCTCCGGTGGGGTGGTGCGTTTGAGGATGATCTGCAGGAGCGGCATCGTGAAGGCGTTGGCGGAACCCGCCACCGCGAAGGCGACGAGGAACAGCCACCAGTACGGGGTGAAGATCAGCACCAGGGCCGCGCAGAAGATCACCGTGTACGCGGTGATGACCACCTTCGTCGGGGACACCCGCCGCACCAGCCACGTGGAGAACAGCATCATGGTGGCGAAGGGGAAGAGGTAGAACGACATCGTCAGCGCCGCCTGCCCCAGGGTGATGTCGAAAGAGGCCGCGAACTGCGGGAGGATCACGGCCAGGGACTGCCCCGAGAACGGCCCGAGGAAGGCACCCGCCAGAATCGCGGCCTGCTGGGATTTCCTCATGTCCACCCGCAGACTGACAGGCTCGACCGCCCCGCCATGGGGTTGAACTGCTGATCCATCACGTTGGGCTTCCTTTCCACCTTCCCGGGGTGCTCCCCGGGCACTGAGGGTTTGACTCTAGCCGGTCGCCAACCTCGGGAGGTTCACCCGGCGGTGACGGTCATGCCTGCCATCCCAGGGTGGAACAGGCCGCCCGCGCCCCGGAGGGGGCTTCTCGAGGCTTTGGTTGGTCCCTTGGTGGCGTGATAGGGTGATCGGGTCTCGGCGAGGGTCCCCAGGGCCGTTATCGACGCGATGATGAATCACAAGCTTACCTCCGGCCGCCCACGGCGCCCGGAGGATACCCACGGGCCTGCGATGACTCGACGAGGACACTTCCTTGGCAATCAGAGTCGGTCGCGGGCCCGACGTCGTTTTTCCACGACGTGGCCCGGCGGCCGTGCGAAAACCCCATCCTCAAGAAGGAGCCCAACATGGCTGAAACCCTGATCCTGCAGGCACAGGTCCGCGACGAGTTCGGTAAGGGTGCCGCCCGCCGCGCCCGCCGCGCAGGCCTGGTCCCCGGCGTTCTCTACGGCACCGAGCACGAGCCCTTCCACTTCGCCATCGACCTCATCAAGCTGACCGCCCTGATCCGTAACCAGGGTGTCAACGCCGTCCTCGAGCTTGAGCTCGATGGCCAGCAGCACCTGTCCATGGTCAAGCACATCGACCAGAACATCCTGACGCTGGACATCGATCACATCGACCTGATCAGCATCAAGCGTGGCGAGCGCGTCGAGGTCGAGGTCCCGGTCATCGCCGAGGGCGAGCCGTTCTCCGGCGCCATGCTGATCCAGGAGGTCGACACCCTCCGCATCGAGGCCGACGTCCTCAGCATCCCCGAGGAGATCATCGTCTCCGTCGAGGGCATCGAGGCCGGCAACCAGTTCGCCGCCGGCGACATCACCCTGCCGGAAGGCGCGACCCTCGTGGACGACGCCGACCTGCTGGTCCTCAACATCACCTTCGAGGAGGTCGCTGACGTCCCGGAGGAGGGCGCGGAGACCGAGGGTGAGGCAGCAGCCGAGGGCGAGACCGCCGCGGAGTAGTCCTCTCCGTCCGGCACCGCCGCACAGACCCCCGCGCCACCCTGTGGTGCGGGGGTCTTCCCGTCGGCATGGGAGACTGGTGGCGTGACCGACTCCCCCATCCTCATCGTGGGCCTGGGTAATCCCGGGCCGAAATACGCCGACACCCGCCACAACATCGGTGTGCGGGTCCTCGGGGAACTCGCCGACCGGGTGACCCCGGTGCCGGCCTCCCTGTCCGTGCACAAACGCACCAACACCGAGATCGCCGAACTGCCGGCCGGCCGGCTGGGGCACCGGAAGGTGGTGCTGGCCCGCACCCGCGGCTACATGAACCTCTCCGGCGGCCCGGTGAAGGCACTGGCAACCTATTTCTCCGTCGCCCCGGCCGACCTCATCGTCATCCACGATGAGCTGGAGCTGGATTTCGGACAGGTGCGGTTGCGCACCGGCGGCGGTGACCACGGGCACAACGGCCTGAAATCACTGACGAAGTCGCTGGGCACGAAGGAGTACCAGCGGCTGGCCGTGGGCATCGGCCGTCCCCCCGGACGGATGGATCCTGCCTCCTTCGTCCTCAGGCCCTTCACCCGGGCTGAGGAGCTGGAACTTCCCTTCCTGTGCGCGGATGCGGCAGACGAGGTCGGGCGCGTGCTGTGAAACAGCACAGAAACGAGAGGCCGGGAAACGGTGAGTTCCGTCCCGGCGTCTCCCTCAGCTCGACCTAGATGGTGATCTGCTCTTCCTCCGGGTTGTCGCGCAGGCGCGCGATCCGGTGGATGTTGTACTCCCACTCCTGCAGCTCCTCCGGGAGCTCCCCCTTGGAGGGGTCGTTGAGGTACTCGCGGCGATCAGCGTCGTAATCCCAGAGCCAGTCGGCGTACTGGTACCAGCCGGTTCGCTCCGCCTGGCGGAAGGTCTCGTTGCGGATCAGGCGGGAGACCCCGTCGACGTGCCACAACTCGCCCCAGAACCGGCCGATGGTCTGGATGCGGGCGCACCGCGGAGCGCGCTCACCGGAGACGTCACGCAGGACCGAGCCCCACGCCAGCTCGCCCTCCGCGGCCGCCTGGGAGGCGAACAGCGCCAGGCACTCGGCGTCCTCCATGGCCATGACGGCGCCGGAGGCCAGGTACTGCAGCGGGGGGTGCGCGGCATCGCCCATGACGATCACCCGGTCGCTGACGACCCAGTCCGACAGCGGCTCGCGGTCTGCCATCTGCCACCAGGTGTTGAGCCACATGTCACCCAGTCGGCCCTGGATGAAGTCGTGGGTGTGGTCGAAGGCGTCCCTGAATTCATCGTTGTTACCCCAGTCCTCGGGGACCTCGGTGCCCTCGGTCAACGCGTCGAGGTAACGCGGGGACTGGAAGACGGCGACCTGGTTGAGCAGCTCACCGCCCCGCAGCGGGTACTGGATGAAGTGGCAGCGCGGGCCGATGTAGCCGACGACCTCCTTCAGGTCCCTCATGTCCGGGTCGCTGGGCAGTTCGGAGGTACCGCGGTAGGCCACGTAGGCGGAGGGGACCGGGTCGTCCTGAACCAGCTTCTGGCGGAAGACGGAGTGGGTGCCGTCGAAGGCGATCAGCAGATCCGCCTCGACCTCCTCACGACGCTGCTCGGTGCGGTGCTCGATGTGGACGGTCACGCCCTCGCCATGATCGACGGCGTCGTGGACCTGGACGTCGTTGACCAGGGTGGCGCCGGCCTGCTGTGCGGCCTCGACGAGGATCGACAGCAGGTCGGAGCGGTGGATGACCAGGTAGCTGCCGCCGTAGTGGCGCTCGAACTGCTCGTCGAAGTCCATCGTGAGGATGGCCTCGGTGGTGATCGCATCGCGGAACTGCATGCGCTCGGGAAGGTAACCGGCCTCGAAGACACGCTCCCTCAGGCCCCACTTCTCCAGCATCTTCACACCGTGTGGACCGATCTGGAGACCCGCACCGACCTCCTTGAACTCCGGGGCCCGCTCATAGAGGGTGACGTCGGCGCCACGGAGGGCGAGGGCGAGGGCGCCGGCGGCGCCGCCGATGCCGCCACCGGAGATGACGATGGTCTGCCCCTTGAGGTCGTCGGTCTTGGTCAGGATGGGCTGAGACATGATGCGGAACTTCCTTTCAGAATGACTGGATTGAGGGGAGGGCTGGTGCTGCTATGCCTGGGTGACGAGTGGTTTCTGCGGGGTGGGTCGTCGTCGCTGGATATTGAACAGGATGAGCAGGGCCGCCGAGGACAGCAGCGCGGAGACCGCGAACAGCAGGTAGTTCGAGCCCACGCCCAGGCCCCAGTTGAGGAGCAGGCCCGCCAGCTGTGGCGCCAGAACGGCGCCGAGACGACCGACGCCCAGGGCCCAGCCGAGTGCCGTGCCGCGTAGGTTGTGCGGATAGAAGTCCGCCACGGCGGCGATGATGAGGATCTGGGTGCCGTGGGTACCCACACCGGCGAGGACCAGGATGACGTAGACCGCCGCGATCGTCGGCTCGGTGAGCAGCAGGAGTAGCGCGACACCGGCGACACCGGCGGCCACGGAACCCGATATGACCGGGCCGAAGCGCACTCCCGCCCAGGCGGTGACCACGGAGCCCAGGATGGCTCCCAGGTTCAGGGCCAGCGTGAAGTTCAGTGAGGCGCCGAAGTCGTAGCCCGCCTCCTGCATCAGACGTGGCAGCCAGGTGCCCAGCCCATACCAGGCCAGCAGCGTGACGAAGGTAGCGATCGCGAACCACAGGGTGACGGTGCGGTACTTCGCCCCCAGCAGGTCCCTGAAGCCCGGGACCTCTTCCGGATCCGCTCCCTCCCGGGCGGCGTGGTCCTCCCGGATCTCCTTGTCGGAGGGGATGACCTTGAGGGCGATCGGCAGGCCGACGACCAGCGGGATCAGGGCGAGCAGGAACATGAAGCGCCAGCCCCAGTCATCGTGGAGCGGGACGATGAACTGGGCCAGAACGGCGGCGATCGAGCCGCCGAGCGGGACACCGGACATCATGACCGTGGCCCAGGCGGACATCTTCTTACGGGGGACCAGGTCGGAGGTCATGGCGTTGACGGACGGGACCAGTCCGCCCAGACCGATGCCGGCGAGCAGGCGGAAGGCGCCGAACATCCAGGGGTTGATGGCGAAGGCGCACAGCAGTGTGAAGATCGACAGGACGATCACGGAGCTGATCACCGCGAATTTGCGGCCCAGCCGGTCCGAGAGCCGTCCCACCCAGACAGCGCCGATGACCATGCCGAGGAACGCCGTCGAGCCGATCGTTCCCGCCTGGGCGGAGTTGAGGTTCCACTCCTCCATCAGTTCTGTCTGGACGGTGCCGTAGACAATGAGGTCGTAGCCATCGAAGACGACAAAGAACCAACCGATCAGCACGGCTGCCAGACGTCGGCCGCTGATGCCCAGGATCGTCAGCCCTTTGCCGCCCATGCCGGGGGCGGGGGCGGATCCCGTGGAGATCACGGATCCGCCTGCTGGGGTGTGTGAGATTGGAGCCATACCCACATGATCGAGGTGATCAAGGTTACAATCAAAATGATTCCACATAGCGGAAGGCGATATTGTGATCAATTCCATCCCCACTCACAGTCCACCCCCGAAAGAATTCCTCCAGTCCGTCGACCTCTCCCTCACCCTGATCCTCCTCCTGAGGGACCAGGGTTCACTGACGATCTCCGGCGCCGCCGAGGCCCTCGGAGTGAGTCCCTCCACCGCCCACCGCTCCATGGCAATGCTGGTCTACCGGGGTTTCGCCACCCGCAGCGAATCACGCTCCTACCTCCCGGGCCCGGCCCTGAGCTCCTCCAGCCTGCAGCCCGGCGTGGGCAGTGAACTCATCGCCGCCTGCGGTGCCCACATGTCCGCCATCTCGGCAGAGACCCAGGAGACCTGCCACCTGATGGTGCTGGTGGGAAACAAGTGCCACTTCCTGCACAGCGTCGAAGGGACACTCCCCGTCCGGGTCGGCATACGCCGAGGTCAGGTCATGCCCGCCGAACAGAACGCCGGCGGCCTGACCATGCTCGCCGAGCGCTCCGCCGCGGAACTGCGCGGCCTCTACCCCTCGCTCCCCGACGCCGAGTTCGATGCCCTGCGCAGGAAGCTCCACCGCACACGCTCCCGGAACTTCTCCATCAACAACGGACTGTACGAGCACGATGTCTCCGCGGTGGGGACCTGCCTGCGCAATGAGCTGGGCGACACGCTCGGCGCCCTGACGGTGGCGGTACCCACCGCGCGTTTCCGCTCCGTGCACCGTCGCTGCGCCGAGGTCCTGCTCAAGCACGCGCAGGATCTGAACCGTCGACTGACGGACATGCGGCCCGCCATCCCCGCGCTGAAGGGGTGACGCAGCCCACCCCCGGCAGGCAATTCCGCTATATGGAATTCTTTTGAGTCACAGGTTGCGACGTTCTATGTTCGAGGTCACAACATCATCAGTGTGCTCCCGCGTCGACGGTCATCGCCCGATCCGCCCCCGCAGTCGCACACCCTGACAGCTAGCAGGAGGTTCACCGCCATGAGCTCAGACGACTACTCCGACCGGCATGTGGCTTTCCAGGCCCCCGAGCCCACTCCGGAGGAGCAGGCCGAGCTGGACAGCATGTACGCCAGGATGGACGAGCTCCACATGAAACCGCTGTGGAACCAGATCGGCGGCCTCATGCCGAACCACCCCGAACCCAGGGCCATCGCCCACAGGTGGGACTGGTCCGAACTCATCAAGCTCGCCCGTCGCTCCGGCGACCTCGTCCCCGTCGGCCGGGGCGGCGAACGTCGCGCCCTCGGTCTGGCGAACCCGGGCCTGGGCGGTCCGACCTACATCGCCCCCACCCTGTGGGCCGCGATCCAGTACCTCGCGCCGGGTGAGAACGCCCCCGAGCACCGACACTCACAGAACGCCTTCCGCTTCGTCATCGAGGGCGAGGGCGTGTGGACCGTTGTCAACGGCGATGCGGTGCCGATGCGCCGCGGCGACTTCCTGCTGACCCCGGGGTGGAACTTCCACGGCCACCACAACATCGCCACCGAGCCGATGGCCTGGCTGGACGGCCTGGACATCCCCTTCGCGCACCAGATGGACACCGGCTTTTTCGAGTACGGCTCGGAGAAGCTCACCGACGAGTCCACCCCGGACCACTCCCGCTCCGAGCGCCTGTGGGCCCACCCGGGTCTGCGCCCGGTGGCCTTCCCGGGTGCCACCTCATCCTCCACCATCGGCCGGTACGCCTGGGAACACACCGATGCCGCGTTGAAGGACCAGCTGGCACTCGAGGACGCCGGCTTCCCCGGCGTCGTCGGCCCCGGCCATGCGGCCATCCGCTTCACCAACCCGACCACCGGTGGTGACGTCATGTCCACCATCAGGGCCGAGTTCCACCGCCTGCGCCCGGGCGCTTCGACCACTCCGGTCCAGGAGGTCGGCAACCGCGTCTTCCAGGTCTTCGAGGGCTCCGCCACCATCCGGATCGGCGACGAGAACTTCGAGCTCAACCACGGTGATGTGGTCAACATCCCGTCCTGGAAGCCGTGGGCCGTGGAAGCCGGCACCGATGGTGTCGATTTGTTCTGCTTCTCCGACCACCCCATATTTGAGAAGCTTGATCTTGCCCGTACTTTTACTCCGGAAGGAATCTAACAACCATGCGTCTTGCAACCATCCGCTCCACCCAGGGCACCTTCGCCGCCCGCGTCGAGACCGACACCACCGCCGTGAAGATCGACGGCTACGCCAACGTCGGCGACCTGCTGCAGGCCGGGAACTGGCGGGAGATCGCCGAGGGCGCCTCCGGAGAGGCCGTCACCTTCGGTGAGTCCGACCTGGAGGCCGTCATCCCGGCCCCGCGGAAGATCGTCTGTGTCGGCCTGAACTACGCCAACCACATCAAGGAGATGGGCCGCGATCTGCCGACCCACCCCACCCTGTTCGTCAAGTACCCGGACGCCCTGACCGGACCCTTCGATGACGTCCTCGTCCCCGACTACGCCAACGCCGAGCTGGACTGGGAGGGTGAGCTGGCCGTGATCATCGGCAAGCGCGCCCGCCGCGTCAAGGCCGACGAGGCCAGGAACTACATCGCCGGCTACGCCGTGATGAACGACTACACCATGCGCGACTACCAGTACCGCACCCTGCAGTGGCACCAGGGCAAGTCCTTCGAGAAGTCCGCCGGTTTCGGCCCGTGGATGACCACCACCGACTCCTATGAGTTCGGCGGCGAGCTGGCCACCTACCTCGAAGGCGAGAAGATGCAGACCACCCCGACCGATGACCTGGTCTTCGGCCCGGAGGCGCTGATCGAGTACATCTCCCACATCTACCCGCTCGACGCCGGCGACGTCATCGTCACCGGTACCCCCGGTGGCGTCGGCCACGCCCGTAACCCGAAGCGCTACATCGGCGACGGTGAGGTCACCAAGGTGGAGATCGAGGGTCTGGGCCACATCGCCAACAAGACGGTGTTCGAGTAATGGCGGACTCCTTCCACGATCTCCCGCTGGGTGAGCGCCTGCAGCTCGCCCGTCGCGGCACCGCACACTACTCCGGGCAGCTGGCACTGCTGGAGAACTCCGAGTTCTCCGGGCCGACCGGGCTGGAGGGCTGGACCCGCAGCCACATGATCGCCCACGTCGGATACAACGCTGCCGCGATCTGCAACCTGATGGACTGGGCCACCACCGGCATCGAGAACCCGATGTACGCCTCCCCCGAGGCCCGGGGCCGGGAGATCGAGTACGGTTCCACGCTCATCCCGGACGCCCTGCGCAACCTGCACGACCACACCGTCGCGCGCCTCGACGTCGCCTGGCGCGACGCCCCGGCATCCGCCTGGGAGGCCGAGGTGCTCACCGCACAGGGCCGCACGGTCCCGGCTGCGGAAACGCTGTGGATGCGTTCCCGTGAGGTCTGGATCCACGCCGTCGACCTGGGGGTCAAGGCCGGATTCTCCGATATTCCGCAGGTCATCCTGGCGACCCTGCTTCCCGAGGTCGTCGGCAAGTGGCGCAGCACTGGCGTCGGTGAGGGCATCGCCCTCATCAACGACACCACTGGTGAGCGCCTGGAGGTCTCCGGTGAGGCCACCACCGAGATCCACGGCGATCTCGCCGGCCTGGTCCGCTGGGCCACCGGCCGTGGCGCCCGTGGCGTGAGCCTGGCCGGTGGCGGCGAGGTGCCCGCCCCGTCGCGCTGGCTCTAGCCCTATACGAACGCAGAAACCGCCAGGTCCCCTCTCCAGGGGGCCGGGCGGTTTTCTGCGCATGCTCACCATCGGCGGGCGACCTTCAGCGCCTTCTTGAAGGCTTCCGGTTTCGCGTCAAAGGCGCCCGCCTTCTTCAGCCTGTCGAGGACCACCGGGCACTTTTTGCAGCGCGGTTTCGAGCGGCAGCACTTGTGCTTGGTCTTCCAGGTGGCAGGGTCCGGGGGGCCCTTCACCCCGTCCTTCTTCTTGCCCATGCCCCGAGTGTGTCACGGATCACACTCTTCGCACAAGGGACCCCGGAACCGGATGAACCCCGCCCCTCGTACTGAGGGGCGGGGTCCGGGCCGGAAAGAGGTTCCTAGAGCTCGGTGGGCTCCACGCGGCGCGGCAGCACCTGCGGGCGCACGCCGGCGACGTCCTCGACGATGCGGACGACCTGGTTGGAGTAGCCGAACTCGTTGTCGTACCAGACGTAGAGCACCAGGTGACGACCCGAGGTGATGGTGGCCAGCCCATCGACGATGCCGGCGTGGGTGGTGCCGACGAAGTCGGTGGAGACGACCTCCGGGGAGTTGATGTAGCTGATCTGCTGACGCAGGTTGGAGTGGAGGGAGACCTTGCGCAGGAAGTTGTTGACCTCGTCGCGCTCGACCTCTTTCTCCAGGGTCAGGTTCAGCACAGCCATGGAGACGTTCGGGGTGGGGACGCGGATGGCGTTACCGGTGAGCTTGCCCTCGAACTCGGGCAGGGCCTTGGAGACGGCCTTGGCGGCACCGGTCTCGGTGAGCACCATGTTCAGGCCGGCGGCGCGGCCGCGGCGCGGTCCCTTGTGGAAGTTGTCGATCAGGTTCTGATCGTTGGTGAAGGAGTGGACGGTCTCGACGTGACCGTGCTCGACACCGTAGCGGTCGTTGATGACCTTGAGCACCGGGGTGATGCCGTTGGTGGTGCAGGAGGCGGCGGTGATGATCTGCTCATCGTCGGTGATGGCATCGTGGTTGATGCCGTAGACGACGTTCTTCAGGTCACCCTTGCCCGGGGCGGTGAGGACAACCTTGGACACGCCCTTGGACTTGAGGTGCTGCCCCAGGCTCTCCCGGTCGCGCCAGATACCGGTGTTGTCGACCACGATGGCGTCGTTGATGCCATAAGAGGTGTAGTCGATGGTGGAGGGGTCGTTCGAGTAGATCACCTGGATCGGGGTGCCGTTGGCCCAGATGATGCTGTTCTCCTCGTCGACGGTGATGGAACCGTCGAAGGCACCGTGGACGGAGTCGCGGCGCAGCAGGGAGGCACGCTTGGCCAGGTCGCCCTCGCCATTGGAGCGAACGACGACGGCGCGCAGGCGGGCACCGTCGTAGGTGGCCTCGCGGGCAATGAGGATACGGGCCAGCAGGCGACCGATACGGCCGAAGCCGTAGAGCACGACGTCGCGGTGGCTACGCTCACCGTTGGAACCGATGACCTCGGCCAGCTCCTCCTCAAGGTAGGCGCGCAGGTCACCGCTGTCGGAGCGCTCGAAGCCGGTGGCCAGACGACCGAGGTCGATGGAAGCGGTGCCCAGCTCCAGCTTCGTCAGCTCCTGCAGGATCGGCAGGGTCTGCTGCAGCGGCAGCTCCCGGTCAGTGACGCGACGGGCGTAGCGGTGCGACTTGATGATGTCGATGTCCTTGGCGCCGACCAGCAGGCGCCCGAAGATCGACGTGACGACGTCGTTGTTGCGGTGGAGCTGACTGATCAACGGCAGCATTTCCTGCGCGAGGGCGATCTTCTCGTTCCAGTCGTTCTGGTCTACCGGCGCGTTGGCGGTCACTTCGGGTATTCCTCCGTGGGTGTCGGGATAGAAAGCGGGTGTTACCCCCCTGGCGGGCGCGTCATAATTACCCCGACCGGAGCTACCCGAGCGGGGCTTATCGACGTCCTTCACCAATAAACAGTACGCGATTCCCTCCGCGCGCGCGCCCTCCACCACCGCCCCGGCCCGGTCGCGCCTCCCGTCATGAGAGAATGGGCTGGTGTCTGCCCTGAATTTCCTCTCCCGTCTGTTCTCCCGACGCCTCGCCGGACCAACCCTGGACCCCACCGATCTACGGGCCGACTGGCTGATCGTAGGCCTGGGTAACCCCGGCGCAAAATATGCCGCTACCAGGCATAATGTCGGCTACCTGGCGATCGATGACCTCCTCGCTGACACCGGTGAGGTGCTGCTGCCCGTCCGGGGCCTGCCGGTGCAGGCCGCCGCTGTCGACGTCGGGGGCACGCGGGTGCTGGTGCTGCGGTCGACGACGTACATGAATCTCTCGGGGGAGGCGGTGGCCCCCCTCGCGCGACAACTGGGGGTACCTGCGGAACGCGTCGTGGCAGTCCACGATGAGCTCGATCTGCCGACGGGGCGGGTGCGGGTGAAGCTGGGGGGCAACGAAAACGGGCACAACGGCCTGAAGTCCCTGTCCGGGCTGCTGGGCACGCGTGACTATGTTCGGGTGCGGATCGGCATCTCGCGTCCGCCGGAGGGGATGTCGGTGACGGATCATGTGCTTGGCCCGGTGGACGGGGGCGCGGAGCTCGACACCGCGACCACCACCGCGGCACAGGCTGTGCGACTGGTGGTCGCCGAGGGCGTCCCGGCGGCACAGAACACCATCCACTCCCGCTGAGGGTGGCGGCCGCATGTGACCGGATCAGGTGGGCCGACTATTCTCTGTAGAACTATGAGCACCACCGTCGAAGCCGCACGTCGTCGCACGTTCGCCGTCATCGCCCACCCGGACGCCGGCAAGTCCACCCTGACCGAGGCCCTGGCGCTGCACGCGCACGTGATCTCCGAGGCGGGTGCCACCCATGGCAAGGCCGGACGCAAGGCCACCGTCTCCGACTGGATGGAGATGGAGAAGGACCGGGGCATCTCCATCGCCTCGTCCGCCCTGCAGTTCGAGTACGCCCCGGAAGGTCACGAGGGCGAGCCGTACATGATCAACCTCGTGGACACGCCGGGTCACGCGGACTTCTCCGAGGACACCTACCGTGTCCTCACCGCTGTTGATGCCGCGGTGATGCTGATCGACGCCGCAAAGGGTCTGGAGCCGCAGACCCTCAAGCTGTTCCGGGTGTGCAAGGCCCGTGGGCTGCCGATCATCACCGTGATCAACAAGTGGGACCGACCCGGCCGGGAGCCGCTGGAACTGGTTGACGAGATCGTCAACGAGATCGGTCTGCAGCCCACCCCGCTGTTCTGGCCGGTGGGTATGGCCGGCGACTTCCGTGGTCTGGCGCGCGTGGGCGAGGAGGGTGAGGCGGAGCAGTACATCCACTTCATCCGTACCGCCGGTGGCTCCACCATCGCCCCGGAGGAGCACTACTCCCCCGACGAGGCGCTGGCCCGCGAGGAGGAGGCCTGGGAGACCGCCGCCGAGGAGGCGGAGCTGCTGGCCGCCGACGGCGCGACGCACGATCAGGAGCTGTTCGAGCAGTGCGAGACCTCCCCGCTGATCTTCGCCTCCGCGATGCTCAACTTCGGTGTCCACCAGATCCTCGACGCCCTGTGCGCCCTGGCACCGGCCCCCCGGGCGCGACGCAGCGACCCGGCCGCACTCGCGGCGGCGACCTCCGCGATGGACGAGGTACGCGAGCTCGCCGACGACTTCTCCGGCGTGGTGTTCAAGGTGCAGGCCGGCATGGACCGCAACCACCGGGACACCCTGGCGTTCATGCGCGTGGTCTCCGGCGAATTCGACCGCGGCATGCAGATCACCCACGCCCAGTCGGGGCGCAGTTTCTCCAGTAAATACGCGCTCACCGTCTTCGGCCGCACCCGCGCGACCGTGGAGACCGCCTTCCCGGGGGACATCGTGGGCCTGGTCAACGCGGGCTCCCTGGCACCGGGTGACACGATCTACGCGGGCCGCAGGGTGCAGTTCCCGCCGATGCCCCAGTTCGCACCCGAGCACTTCCGTACCTTGCGGGCGAAGTCGCTGGGCAAGTACAAGCAGTTCCGCAAGGCGCTGGAGCAGCTGGACTCCGAGGGTGTCGTGCAGATCCTGCGCAACGAGGCCCGCGGTGAGGCCAACCCGGTCATGGCCGCCGTCGGCCCCATGCAGTTCGAGGTCATGCAGGCCCGCATGACCGTCGAGTACAACGTGGAGACGGTCGCGGACCCGGTGCCCTACTCGGTGGCCCGACGCACGGACGCCGAGACCGTCCCGCAGTTGGCCCGCCAGCGCGGCGTCGAGGTCTTCACCCGCACCGACGGGGCGCTCATCGCCCTGTTCGGTGATAAGTGGAAGCTGCAGTTCATCGAGCGCGAGAACCCGGACTTCACGCTGGAGCCCCTGGTCGCTGACTAGGGCCTGTCCGACAGCTCCGCCAGCACGGCCTGGGCCATCGCTGCCTGGCCGGCGGCGGTGGGGTGCATCGGATAGGCACCGGTCGCGGAGCCGAAGAAGTCCACCCACCGCTGCTCCGGCGGGACACAGCCGGTGTGCTGCCCGGCATCGGCGGGCAGGACCATCTCCGCACCGTTACGTTCTGCGGCCTCCCCCACCACCCGGTTGAGTTCCCCGGTCAGGTCGATGACCCACTCCCGGTCGGCCGGACTGATGGAGGTCAGTTCGGCACAGTCGTCGCCGGTGGCGATCATCGGCAGATAACCGGTGACGATGACCCGTGCGCCGTCGGTGCGCTCCTCAATTTCCCGGTGGATGAGGTCGAGACGGTCGGGCAACTCCCCCAGCCGGTCGCTGGTGGGCCCCGTCCCCGCTTCCACACAGTTGGAGGTGCGGCCGCTGTTCATCGACTGGAAGAAGCAGCCGACGATGTCACCGAAACCGATGTCATTGCCGCCGATGGACAGGGTCACCAGATCGGTGTCGGTGGTCAGCGTATCGAGCTGGGCGGGCACGCCACCGGCGGACATCACGTCCTCGGTGACCGCGCCGGCGCAACTGACGTCCTGGCCGGTGATGCGGGCCTCTGACAGCAGCCGGGCGGGGTAGTTATCGGCGGAACGCTGGCACATCTCGGGCCCGGTCACCGCGGCACTCACGCTGCCGAGCGCGGCGTAGGAATCACCGAGCGCGACGTAGTTGTAGGTGGGCGGGGTCTGCGTGGGGGCGGCCGTCGGCTGATCCGGTTCCGGAGCATCCGGGGTGCAGGCGGTGAGGAGCAGGCAGGCGAGGGCGCCGAGGGCACCGGAGGCGTGGGGGCGGGTGATCACGCACCCCACACTAACCACCCCGACCGGCTAGAGCAGGGTGACCACGCCGAAGACCGTGAGCGCGACAGCGACGATGCAACCGGCGAGCTTGACCATCAGTTCCCGGCGCTGGCGCATGGCCTCGAAGGCGCGGCCGAAGGGACTGTGGGGATACTGCCGGACCACACCGACGAAGATCGCCGCGATGGCCGGCAGGCTCAGTGCGAGGCTGGCGTAGCCGAGCAGTCCGATGTAGCGGATCGCCACCCCGTAGTCGCCGGCGGAGAGGAAGGCCAGGCCGGTGAAGAAGGGCAGAGACGTCGCGGACTGCACCAGACCCAGCACCAGGCCGACGACCACCGTCCTGCCCGAGGGCTCCTGCAGTGGTGCCAGCACCCGCCTCATCAGCGGGGAATCACCGTCACCGGATCCGCGGGCGGTGAGCAGCAGGGTGACCAGTCCGGTGATGATGAGCAGGATGCCGAAGACCGGGGATTCCAGGGCTCGCTGCACCAGGTCCCCCAGGCCGTCGAAGACCAGCATGGTGATCAGGGAGAGCAGGAACACGCCCAGCCAGTCGCCGAGGATGAGCAGGGTGACGATGCGTCGGTAGGGACCGGTGCGCGGCAGCATCACACCTAGCGCGACGATGACGCCGATGAGTAGCGCGTTGAGTGAATCCAACAGCGCGAAGGACACGGCGTGGAGCACCGGACTTCACCCTCTCCCGGGGAGTATTTTCTGACCCCGACAGACTCTACGCAGCCGGGGCCGGGAAGACACAGCCGCGGTGGGCGGTAGAGTCGGTCCCATGGCTTGGTTCGACAGACTGCGTGGTGCGAGGTCCCTGCCGGTGGAGCGGATTCCGGCGGAGCTCGACATCCTCGTGCTCGACCGGTTATCGGTCCACACCGCTGAACAGCTCGTGGCGCTGACGATTGCTACCGAGGACGTCGACCCACTGCGGGGGCTGCTGGAACGGGGCTCTCCCTGTGCTCTCCGGGGGCCGACGACCACCGTGGTTTTCCTGCCGGTCAGCAGGGTGCAGTCCCCGGCCTTCGACCCGAGGGTCGGCTGGGTCGTGCCGCTCACCGGGGAGCTTACCGCTGCGATCCTGGAGCAGCTGCGCGCCCGGCCCGGAGGCTACGAGATCGCGGGCGGCGCACTCGGTTTCATCGTGGAGTGACGTGGTAGTTGCACATTGCGTGCAAGTTTGCAGACCGGCTGCACCCTCCCTAGACTGTGCAGGGTTTGACCCGATACCACACTGTATCCCCCAAAGGACCTGAAACCGCATGGCTACATTCCTCTACCGTCTGGGTAGTCTCGCCTACCGCAGGAAATGGCCCTTCCTGGCCTTCTGGCTGGTGATCCTGATCGCCATGGGCTCGCTGGTCGGCCTCTTCGCCAAGTCACCGAGCACCACCTTCACCATCCCCGGCCTGGAATCCGTGGCCACCATGGAGAAGATGCAGGAGCGTTTCGACGACGCCGAGGACGCCACCAGCGCCGCCTCCGGCAACATCGTCGTGCAGGCCCCCGAGGGCAGGACGCTGACCGAACCGCAGGTCATGGCCGAGGTCGAGAGCATGCTCACCGAGCTGCGCGGCCTCGACATCCTCGCTGAGCCGGAGACCATCGTGGACCCGGTCACCGCTGCCTTCGGGCTGAGCCAGCAGCTGGGAACCTCCCTCCAGCAGCAGGGCATGCCGGAGGCCGTGATCGCCGAGAACATCGCCGCCCTCAGCCCGCTGAGCGGTGACGAGACCACCGGCATCATCGCCGTGGACTTCGCTGTCGACTCCGCCACGGACATCTCCCGGGATGATCTGGCCACCGTCACCGCCGTCCTCGACGAGTACGACGACGGTGAACTCACCGTCGCCTACAACGGCAACGCCTTCGGCGCGGCCGCCGCGGAGATCGACATGACCTCCGAGCTGATCGGTCTCCTCGTCGCCGCACTGGTCCTGCTGGTGACCTTCGGCTCCTTCATCGCAGCCGGCATGCCGCTGATCTCCGCCCTCATCGGCGTGGGCGTGGGCATCCTGGGTGTGCAGCTGGCCACGGCCCTCTCCGACGATATCAACGAGATGACCCCGATCCTGGCCACCATGATCGGCCTGGCCGTGGGTATCGACTACGCCCTGTTCATCGTCTCCCGCTTCCGCAATGAGCTCATCCTCGCCGCCGGCGGCAACAACCTGGAGCCGAAGGGCCTCGCCGAGCGGCTGCGCGGCATGGATGTGACCACCCGCGCCCACGCCATGGGCAAGGCCACCGGCACGGCCGGTTCAGCTGTCGTCTTCGCCGGCCTGACCGTGCTCATCGCCCTGGCGGCCCTATCCATCATCAACATTCCCTTCCTGACCGCGATGGCCCTGGCCGCCGCCGTCACCGTCGCGTTGGCGGTGCTGGTCGCCCTGTCCTTCCTGCCTGCCATGCTGGGCATGCTGGGCACCCGCATCTTCGCCGCACGTGTCCCGGGCATCAAGGCCCCGGATCCGGAGGATGAGACGCCGACCATGGGTCTGCGCTGGGTGCGCCGCATCCGTCGCCGCCCCATCACCCACCTGCTGGTCGGTGTCATCCTGCTGGGTCTGCTGGCCATCCCCGCCGCCGGTCTGCGGCTGGCCATGCCCACCGACGGCACCGCCGCCCCGGGCACCCCGCCGCGGATCGCCTACGACATCACCGCTGAGGCCTTCGGCCCGGGCCGAAACGCCCCCATGATCGCCGTGGTCGACGCCATCGAGCTGCCGGCCGATCAGCGTCCGGCCGCCGTCCAGGCTGCCGTGGCGGAATTCAGCCAGATCGAGGGGGTGGCCAATGCCCAGGTAGCCGGGGTCACCGAGGACATGGACACCGCCCAGGTACTCATCACCCCGCAGTTCGGTGCCACCGACCCGGAGACCTCGGAGACCCTGCAGGCACTGCGCGACGCCGAGCCCGCCTACCGGGACGCCACCGGTGCCTCCTACGGCATCACCGGCGTCACCCCGATCTTCGACGACATGTCCGACCGCCTCCAGGATGTCCTGCTTCCCTACATCGCCATCGTGCTGGTGCTGGCCTTCCTGGTCCTGCTGCTGGTCTTCCGTTCCATCTGGGTCCCGCTGATCGCCGCCCTCGGTTTCGGACTCTCGGTGGCCGCCACCCTGGGCGCGACCGTGGCCATCTACCAGGAGGGCTGGCTGGGGCTGATCGATGATCCGCAGCCGATCCTCAGCTTCCTGCCGATCATGCTCATCGGCCTCGTCTTCGGCCTGGCGATGGACTACCAGATCTTCCTGGTCACCCGCATGCGCGAGGGTTGGGCCCACGGCAAGAGCGCGGGCAACGCCACCGCCAACGGCTTCAAGCACGGTGCCCGTGTGGTCACCGCGGCTGCCCTGATCATGGTCTCCGTCTTCGCGGCCTTCATGCTCCAGGACATGGTCTTCATCGCAACCATGGGCTTCGCCCTGGCGATCGCCATCGTCTTCGATGCCTTCGTGGTCCGCATGACGATCATCCCGGCAACCATGTTCCTGCTGGGAGAGCGCGCCTGGTGGCTGCCTGCCTGGCTGGACCGGATCCTGCCCCGGGTGGACGTCGAGGGCGAGGGCATCAGTCACCTCAGCATCGATCAGGCGCGCCCCGCAGAGAAGGAACCGGTGAGTACCAGCTAGGGTCCTGGGCATCATGTCGGGACTGCGGGAGAGCAAGAAGGCCGCGACCCGGGCCACCCTGGCCCGGGCCGCAGCTTCGCTCGCCCTGGACCGGGGTGCCGAGGGCGCCACCGTGGCCGCCGTCGCCGCAGCCGCCGGGGTCTCCACCCGCACCTTCCACAACTACTTCGATTCCATGGAACAGGCCCTGGTCGAATTCATTCTCGGCCGGGTCTCCGCCCTGGCCGATCAGCTCAACGGCCTACCTGATGATGTCGGACTCTTCGACGCCGTCCAGGCGGTGGTGATCGACGGGCTCGAACGCAGGCACGGGGCGCTGGACTCCTTCGCCACCCTGTTCCGGATCAGCGACGTCCTCCAGACCCTGACCGGAGCACAGGACCGTCCCGGGCTCAGCGCGCATCTGCGGCCGATCTTCGAGACCGTCCGGCCGCGGGCCGGGGGGCTCGACGAGTTCGGTTCCCGGGTGGCAGTCAACGCTGCGGTCGCGGTGGCGCACACCGCCCTCGAAACCTACTACGCCCTGCCCGCGCCACGGGACCGGGCGGTCGGCGAGGACCTGGTGCGCCGCGCGTTCAGCGTACTGCGCTCTCCGTGACCACGATGCCGTCCGCGTCCGCGTAGAGGATGTGACCGGGGACGAAATCCACACCGCCGAAGGAGACGGTGGCATCGACCTCCCCGACCCCGTCCTTGGCGGACTTGCGCGGGTTGGTGCCCAGCGCCTTGCAGCCGAACTCCATGCCGGCCACCACCGCGGAGTCACGGATGGCCCCGAGGATGACCACCCCGGCCCAGCCGTTCTCCACGCCAGCCGCGGCGATCATGTCGCCCATCAGGGCGGTGTGGACGGAGGAACCGCCGTCGACGACGAGCACGCCGCCCGGGTTGGGGGTATTGAGGGTCTTCTTGACCAGGCCATTGTCGTGCAGACAACGGATGGTGGTGATGGGGCCGCAGAAGTCGGTGCGGCCACCGAGGTCACGGAACTGGGTGTCACAGGAACGCACGTCCCCGCCGATGATGTCGACCAGGTCGGCGGTGGGGATGAAGGTTGTCATGGAGGCCGGGGGTCCTTCCGGTGTGGGGGTGTGGTGGAATGCCGAACGGCCCGGGAGTCGGGTGGACTTCCGGGCCGTTCGGCTGGGTGTCACGGGTGGTGACTGATGGTCAGTTCCCTAGAACTGGCCCTCCTCGGTGGAGCCCTTGAGGGAGGTGGTGGAGGAGTTCGGGTCGACGGTGGTGGCGATGGTGTCGAAGTAGCCGGCACCGACCTCACGCTGGTGCTTGACGGCGGTGAAGCCGCGCTCCTCGGCAGCCTGGAACTCGCGGTTCTGCAGGTCGACGAAGGCGGTCATGCCCTCGCGCGCATAGCCGTGGGCCAGGTCGAACATGCCGTAGTTGAGGGAGTGGAAGCCCGCCAGGGTGATGAACTGGAAGGTGAAGCCCATGGCGCCCAGCTCCTTCTGGAACTTGGCGATCTCGTCGGCATCCAGGTGTGCGGACCAGTTGAAGGACGGGGAGCAGTTGTAGGACAGCAGCTGGTCCGGGAACTCCTCGTGGACGCCCTCGGCGAACTTCTTGGCCAGCTCGAGGTCCGGGGTACCGGTCTCCATCCAGATCAGGTCGGCGTACGGAGC
>CAZTIZ010000028.1:18213-26100 GCA_964613845.1 uncultured Corynebacterium sp. | reverse complement strand
CACCCACGCGCAAACCATTCTTCCCACATGCGCTCTGAACTGGGAAAATAGCGAACCCCAACTTCGCCTCACGTTCACCCGGGGGTCACCGAAACGCTGCCAATTAGTCAGATCACTCCTCTAACCTCCTGGGGTCTCAAGAAACTTTCATCTTCTCTCGGAGGAAAACCATGGCGCTGAAGGGCCTCAACCTTCTCACCAACAAGTTCATGTCCAGCCGTTCCCGCCTCACCTGCACCTACAAGTGCGGTAACGCCTGTTTCGGTGACTGCGGCAACCACTCGGACAACCCCTACTTCGGTGACATGATGTCCCGCCGCTCCGTCCTCAAGGCTGGTGGCCTCACTGTGCTCACCGTCGGTGGGGGCGCCGCCCTGGCCGCCTGCTCCACCTCCGATGAGATCGCGGCCGCCGGCGCGGACGGCACCGCCACCACCGGCCAGGTCGGCACCACCCCGGTGCAGGGCATGCGCTTCACCCCCGTGGAAATGAACAACGACGACCAGATCACCCTGCCCGAGGGCTACGAGCACTCCGTACTCATCGCCTGGGGTGATCCGGTCTATGAGGATGCCCCGGAATTCGACGTGGATAACCAGAGCGCCGAGGCCGCCGCCCGCCAGTTCGGCTTCAACAACGACTTCGGTGGGCTCTTCGAGCACCCCGAGGACCCGGCCCGCATGGTCTTCGTCGCCTCCCACGAGTACACCACCGAGCCGCAGATGCACCCGGGCTACGACGAGGACAACCCCACCGACGAGCAGATCAACATCGGCCTGGCCGCCCACGGCCACACCATCCTGGAGGTCTCCAAGGTCGAGGGTTCCGGCGAGCTCAAACGCGAGTTCGGTCCGCTCAACCGCCGCATCACCGCCACCACCCCCTTCCGTTTCACCGGTCCGGCGGCCGGTTCCGACCTACTCAAGACCTCCGCGGACCCGGCGGGCACAACCGTGCTGGGCACCCTCAACAACTGCGCAGGCGGACTCACTCCGTGGGGCACCTACCTGTCCGGCGAGGAGAACATCAACCAGTACTTCGCCAACTCCGCCGACCTGACCGGCCGCGCCAAGGAGGATGCCGAGCGCATCGGCGCACCCGAGGGCGCCTCGGGCCGCCAGTGGGAGCGCCTGCACGAGCGCTTCGACATGTCCAAGGAGCCCAACGAGTTCCTGCGCTTCGGTTATATCGTGGAGATCGACCCCTTCGACCCGGAATCAACCCCGGTCAAACACACCGCCATGGGCCGGTTCAAGCATGAGGCCGGCAATATCTACGTCACCGATGACGGCACCGTGGTCTGCTACTCCGGCGATGACGAGCGCTTCGAGTACATCTACAAGTTCGTCTCGAACAAGCAAATCATCGAGGGCGACAAGGCCCACAACATGAGCATCCTCGACTCTGGCACCCTCTACGTCGCCTCCCTGGAGGGCAACTCCCCCGCCGATCAGATCGACGGCTCCGGCCAGCTGCCCTCCGACGGCGCCTTCGACGGCACCGGCACCTGGCACCCGCTGGTCACCGTCGAGACCGACGGCACCGCCACCTCCCACGTCGACGGCTTCACCCCGGAGGAGGTCTGCGTCTACACCCGCCTGGCCGCCGATGAGGTCGGTGCCACCAAGATGGACCGCCCCGAGGACTTCGAGGCCAACCCCGTCGACGGCAAGGTCTACCTCGCGCTGACCAACAACAAGTACCGTGGTGCCGCCGAGGAGCGTGACCGCCCGAACTGGGAGGACACCACCGAGTACGCCCCCGTCCGGGAGAACAAGAACGGCCTGGTCATGGAGATCGAGGACGATCACGCCGGCACCGACTTCACCTGGAACATCCTGCTGGTCTGTGGCGATCCGGATGAGGCCTACACCTACTTCGGCGGCTTCGACAAGGAGCGCGTCTCCCCCATCACCTGCCCCGACAACCTGGCCTTCGACTCCCACGGCAACCTGTGGATCTCCACCGACAGCGTCGGCGCCCTGGGATTCAACGACGGCCTCTATGCGGTGACCACCACCGGCCCCAACCGCGGTGAGCTCAAGTGCTTCATGACCGTGCCCGTTGATTCTGAGACCTGCGGCCCGATCGTCATGGATGAGCGCGTCATGGTCAACGTCCAGCACCCCGGTGAGGCCGACGACTCCACCGTCGAAAACCCCTCCTCGCACTGGCCCGGCGGCGGCGACAGCGTCCCGCGCCCAGCGGCGGTCGTCGCCTGGCGTGCCGACGGCGGCCGGATCGGCGTCGAGGACGCCTGAATCCACCGCAACTGATTAAGTGACCAGCCACACCCCCTCGCTCCCCGAACCCGGGTCGAGGGGGTGTGGCGTGCGCTCTGGTGTGTCCTAGCCTTCGGCCTCGATGTTGCGGAAACCGATGCCGATCGGCAGGCCCACGTTATCGGTCAGCCGGACCCCGCCCACATCGGCGGCCACCAGCAGGCGGGCGTCACCTCGCTCGGGGGCGTCGCCGAGGTCGATGCCGCGCAGTTCCAGGTACTCCGCCTCCACCCCAGCTGCGGCCAGCACCCCGGAGGCGACCTCCAGCACAGTGTCCGCGCCGGCCTCCGCCGCGTGTGCCCCGGCAGTCAGCGCCGCCGACAGGGCCAGCGCCTGTTCCCGGGCCCCCTCCGCCACGCCGGTGTTGCGCAGCGACAGCGCCAGACCGTCGGGCATGCGCACCGTCGGCACCCCGTGCAGGGTGATATCCAGGTGCAGGTCGGTCAGGGCGTGGCGCAGGGCCAGCAGTTGTTCGTAGTCCTTCTCCCCGCACACGACGTCGCTGGGACCGACGACGTTGATCAGCGTCAGCGTCAGCGTGAGGTGGGCGGCGAGCTCATCGACCGGTTCCAGGTCGAGGTCGATCGGGTGGACCAGGGTGCGTAGTCCCCGCGGCCACAGTTCGTCCTGGGAGTAGCGCCACACGGCGTCGACCTTCTCGCCCGCGAACAGCTCCGGGACCTCAGACCCCGCCCACGCCACGACGACCATGCCCCGGGGGATGCGGCGGGCCGCACGGATCAGGGCGATGTGCCCGGCGTGGAGCCCCGCGCCCAGGGGTACGAGAATCACCGGTCGACCGGTCTTGCGCATCGCACGGGAAAAGACCCGGGCCTGGGTGGGATCGGTCAGGACAGTGGCCTGCCCCGGGGTGAATGTCACGGTTTCTCCTCCTGAATCGCCCACAACTCGATGTCGTGGGACTGGTTTATCTCTGCGGCACGGCGCACCAGGTCAAGGAAGGTGCGGGCCCGCCCGGGTTCGTCGATGCTCGCGCGCTGCGCCATCAGCCCGGCCGGTCCGCCGATATCAGGCAGCCGGGCGGTGGGGTCGGTCTCCCGACCGATGTCCCCTGCCTCCTCCTGATCCTCGATGACCGTGGCGAGCATGCGGCGGGCGTCCTCCCCCACCGCGGCGGCGGCGCGCACATACGTCATGGCGGTGGCCAGGCGGAGGCGCTGGGCGTCGGTGACCGTGACCACCCCGGCCCCCAGTTCCCCGATGAGCAGTTCCGCGACGGTCTGTCCCAGTTCATCGGCGGTGGTCACCGCCCATCGTCGGGGGCTGAGCTGCGCAGCGGCGATGACGACCGCCCCGGATGTCTCCAACGGGTCGAGGACCTGCACGCCGTGGGCGAGACAGGTGTGCAGGTAGACCTGTCCCCGGCGCGCCCGGGCGGAGAGCTCCTCGACGAGGCCGGGCAGGTCCTCCTCCGTGGCGGCGATGATGACCAGTTCCTGGCCCGCGGCCTCCATCAGGTCGGGGAGCCCGGTGACGGTGTGTCCCACATCCAGGAGTTGTTCGCCCAGGCGGCGGCCTTCCGCTGTGTCACCGACGATGCCCACCCGTAGTCGGGGAGCCTGCACTACTTCCCCTTCTTGTTGATGTTCGCGAGGAGCTCGGCGACGCTCACGCCCTCGGTCTCGTCACGACGGCGGCGGCCACGTGAGGCCGGCGGGGCACCCTTCGGCCCATCCTCGGCGGTGGAATCGGCGTCGGCGTTGACGACGTCGTCATCCTCGTCCCCGGCATCGTCCCCGGCGAGTTCGACCTTGTCGATCACCGTGGTGCGGTCGAGCTCTTCCGCGGGCTCGGCTTCGGGTTCCGTTTCCGCGGATTGTGCCGCGGCGTTTCGTGCCGCCCCGTCGGCGATGAGCTGGGCGAGCGGGTCACCGTGCGGGCGTGAGCTCTGCTGCTGGCCGATCCTGCCGAAGACCGCATCAGTCGACGGTGCGCCGGACACCTGGGGCACCGGCGGAAGCTCGGATTCATCCTCGTCCTCGGGGTGGGCGACGTCGCCGAAGACCGGGCGTCGGGAGTCCTCCCTCAGGAAGGGGGTCTGGTTCTCCAGTTCCTGGATCCGGCGGGCCTCGGCACGCAGGGAGGCAGGTTCGTAGCCGAACTCCCGGCCACTGAGTTCCTCCAGTTGAGCACGCAGGGAGGCGAGTTCCGTCCTGATCCCATCCAGCACCTCGGCATCCCGGTCAAGCTGTTCGTTCTTGAGCTCAACCTCCCGACGCTCCAGCGCGGAGGCGCGCAGGGCGGCGTGCTTCTCTGTCTCGACGCGGTGGTACTCCTGCTGGTGGCGCAGCTCATCCTCGGCGCGTTGTGCCTGACGACGGTAGCGGGTGACCAGGAAGAAACCGATGACCGCGGCCCACAGGGCGGCCAGCAGCGCCAGCCGAAGGGCGCCCGTGCTGTCCGTGAACAGCATCACCAGACTCGCGATGAGGGCGAGCGCAACGAGGGCGACCAGCAGGGCCTGCCCGCTGTCGACCTTCTGGGAGGAATTCTCGTCACTCATGCGATCCACCCTATCCAACAGGCTCGCCCTCGGCGGGTGGGGGGACCTCGCAATTTCTCTCCAGGAACACCCCCGCGGCCGACAGCGCGATCCCGCCGAGGGCGGAGGCCACCACCCCGGGCATATCCCCGGCGGCGGCCTGCAGGTTTCCCGACTGCGGGATGACGTAGGTGGCGATGCCCACGTAGGCGCAGCCGATGATCGCCCCGGTCCACGCGGAGGCCTTCCCCAGGATCAGGTAGCGGGCGGCGGTGACGGGGTGGAGCTGGCTGCGGTCCAGGCCGATCCGGCCGTCCCGGCGCCGCTCCCGCATCTTCAACCCCAGGTAGGTGCACACGGCCGTCATCAGCCACAGGGTCACCGACACCGCGACCGGAATCGCCATCATGGACCCGTAGAAACCCCAGGTCAGAATCGCCATGGCCGCCGCCACGAAGCCACCGGCGGCCAGCAGGGCGACGATCGATGTCCGCGCCACCGGGACTACCCCTCCCCGCCGTCGAAGGTGCCGGCAGGGCGTACCTGGGCGAGCTCGGCGGCGTCGATACGCGCCAGGTGCGCCGCCAACGCCTCACCGGCGAGCACGGCGTCGGGGTCGGCGGCCAGCCAGGGCACCAGCACGAAGGCCCGTTCGTGGGCGTGGGGATGCGGCAGCGTCAGCACCGGGTCCCCCGACCGTAGCTCGACGTCACCGTCACTGACCTGCACGATATCGATATCGAGGGTACGAGGCCCCCACCTGCGCTGACGCACCCGGCCGGCTTCCTGTTCCAGGTGCTGGCCGCGGCGCAGCAGCTCCAGGGGGGTGGCGTCCACTTCCACGATGAGCACGGCGTTGAGGAAGTCGGGCTGATCGGTCACCCCCCACGGCGGGGTGGCGTAGACCGGGGAGGCGGCGATCAGCTCCCCACGGAAGGCATCGCGCACGCCACGCAGCAGGGCACGACTGTCCGCCATATTCGAACCGATCGACAGCACCGCGCGCATCAGGCGTTCCTGAAGATCGGTCGGCTCCTGCGTGAGCGGCGGGCCACGACGGCGACGTCCGCGAAGGTCAGCGGGATCGGGGCGGAGGGCTTGTGGACGGTCACCTCCACCGCATGCAGACGGTCGAACCGATCGAGGATGGCGTCGGCGATCTCGGTGGACACGGTCTCGATGAGATCGCGCGGCGGGCCGGTGACCACAGCGTGGGCCAGCTCGGCCAGCTCCGCATAATTGACGGTCATGCTCAGGTCATCGTCGGCGGCCGCTTCCGCGAAATCCATCCAGCAGGTCACGTCCACGAGGAAGGTCTGACCATCGCGTTTCTCCTCCTCGAAGACACCGTGATGGCCGAAGCACTCCAGCCCCTTGAGTTCGATGCGGTCAGCCACGGCCGACACCTCCCGAGCGCCAGGCGGCAGCGACATCGACGGCATCGCGGGAGACAGGCACATCGTGCACCCGCACCCCCCAGGCCCCCATGTGCGCCGCGATCGCCGTGACCGCCGAGGTTGCCGGATCCGCGTCACTGGGAACGGTCTCCAGACCCCGGTCCGCACGCACCGCGGCGAGGAAACGCTTCCGCGACGCCCCCACCAGGATGGGGAACGGCCCGCCGATGAACTCCGGAAGGGCGTTGAGCAACGCCCAGTTGTCCTCCCGCGACTTCGCGAAACCCAGCCCCGGGTCGAGGACGATGTTCTCGCCGTCGACGCCGGCCGCCAACGCAGAGTCCACCAGGCGGCGCAACGTGTCGTGCACGTCCGTCACCACGTCGCCACCGTGATCGGCCTGGCCGGCGGCGTCCCCGAAACGGACGGTCCGCCAGTGCATGAGACACACCGGCCGATCCGCCTCCGCCATCACGCGGTACATGTCCGGGTCCGCCAGCCCCCCGGAAACATCGTTGATCATGTCGACCCCCACCTGCGCTGCGGCAGCCGCCACCGAGGCACGCATCGTGTCCACGCTGGTGGGAATGCCTTCAGCGACGAGCTGCCGGATGACGGGCACGACGCGCCCGGCTTCGACGTCGGCGTCGACACGCTCCGCGCCGGGACGGGTGGACTCACCACCGACGTCGATCATGTCGGCACCCCGGGCGACGAGCTCCCGGGCGTGGGTGAGCGCCGCGTCGTGGTCGAGCCAGCGCCCCCCGTCGGAGAAGGAGTCCTCGGTGACATTGACGATGCCCATCACCAGGCAGCGGCCGGGCACGGTGAGATCTGAGACACGCATGTGTTCCTACCCCCGGATCAGGCTGAGAACCTCAGCGCGGGAGGCGGGGTTCGTGCGGAACCCGCCGCGTACCGCGGAGGTGGTGGTCGTCGCCCCCGGCTTGCGGATACCGCGCATCGCCATGCACAGGTGTTCGCACTCGATGACGACGATGACGGACTGGGCGTCGAGCTTATCTACGAGCGCATCGGCGATCTGGCTGGTGAGCCGTTCCTGCACCTGCGGGCGCTTGGCGTAGAGATCCGCCAACCGTGCCAGCTTGGACAGGCCCGTCACGCGACCGTCCTCGCCGGGAATGTACCCGATGTGGGCGATGCCGTAGAAGGGGACGAGGTGGTGCTCACAGGTGGAGTAGATGGGGATGTCGCGCACCAACACCAACTCCTGGTGATCCTCGGCGAAGGATTTCGCCAGCACCTCGACGGGGTCGGTGTGCAGACCGGCGAAGATCTCCCGGTAGGAACGGGCCACCCGGGCGGGGGTCTCCTGCAGGCCTTCACGGTCGGGGTCCTCGCCCACCGCGAGCAACAGCTCACGGACAGCCGCCTCCGCACGGGACTGATCGAAGCTAGCGCTCATTACGTTCCTCTTGTTGTTCATCGTCGTTGTCATTGCTGCCCCGGGCACCGGTGTCATCGGCATCCCGGTAGCGCGGGATCGGACCGGTGAGGTCCTCGGACGGAGCACGATACGTACCCTCCGTCGACGCCTCATCATCCGAGACATCCGCCTGCTTGCGGTCACCACGCTTCAGGAAGGCGGAAGGGCTGGCGAAACGCCCCGTCTTCGGTGCCTTCTTCTGCGGCTCAGCTTCCTTAGCCTCAGGCTTCTTCTGCTCCTGCTGCCCCTTCGGCGCCT
>CAZTIZ010000028.1:0-18113 GCA_964613845.1 uncultured Corynebacterium sp. | reverse complement strand
CTTCTTCTGCTCCGGTTTTACCTGCGGCGCAGGATCATCGGTCTTCGGTGTCTCGGCCTCCGGCTTCTCCTGCGGCTCAGGCGCCTTCACCTCAGGTGCCTCGGCCTCCGGATTCCGGGAGGGAGTCGGAGCCGGGCTCAGCGAGGAGACCGGCAGCGGGGCAGTCCGGTCCTGTGTGGGTGCCGCCGGGCTTTCCTCCTCCGGGATCTTCCCGGCAGGGACGGACTCACCCTGCGCGTGGTGCACGGGCTGCTCGTATTCCGGCAGGCGGAAGCCAATGACCTCTGTCGCCGGGGCCGGGTGCTGCGGTGCCTTCTCCGGCGCCGGCCGGTCACTGTCAGCCCGGGTGGAGCCAGCATCGACCGGGCTTTCACCCGAACCATAGTTGCGCATACCCGGGTGCTCATCCACGCCGACGGGTGCCTCCGGAGCGGCGTAAGGGTTTTCCGTCGGCGGTCGGCCCGGAACAGTCCAACCGGGCGGCGGCGGGGTGCCCGCGTAACGCGGCTCTCCCCCACCCTGCGCGGACCCTGCTCCGACTCCGGCCGGCGTCTCCGGGGACTGTTCATCCGGCCCCTGGGCGGGGGCCACCGGGCTGTGCCCGGCACGCTGTGCGGCGAGCTCTGCCTGGCGGCGGGAGCGTGCCTCGCGGGTGGCTTCCAGCAGGGAAAACCGCTTCGGTGGCTCCTCACCGCGCTCGATGGCTAGCTCCACGGGGGTTTTCACTGGATCACGGTCGACCTGGTGCGGGTAGTGTGCGCCCTCGCCGGGGAAGACCTCCTCGATCTCACGCGGCACGATGTCCTGGAAGAGCACCTCCAGGTCGGGGCGACGCAGGGTTTCCTTCTCCAGGAGCTCGGCCGCCAGCTGATCGAGGTGGTCGCGGTACTCGCGCAGGACCTCGTAGGCCAGGCGGTGGGCGGTGTCGAGCAGGTGGCGGACCTCCCGGTCGATCTGGGCGGCCACCTCCGGGGAGTAGTCGAGGCTCCCGCCACCCGCACTGCGGGCGAAGGGGTCGCCCTGTTCGATGCCGTACTTGACGGTGCCCACTGTCGGTGACATGCCGTACTCGGTGACCATGGCGCGGGCGATCTTGGTGGCCTGTTCGATATCTGCGGACGCACCCGTGGTGGGTTCACCGAAGACCAGCTCCTCCGCGGCACGGCCACCCATGGCGAAGACCAGCCGGGCGAAGAGCTCGTCGCGGTTGTACATGCCGCGGTCGTCTTCCTGCACGGTCATCGCGTGACCGCCGGTGCGACCACGGGCCAGGATGGTGACCTTGTATACCCGCTCGATGTCCTTGAGCGCCCAGGCGGCGAGCGTGTGGCCGCCCTCGTGGTAGGCGGTGACCTTCTTCTCCTTCTCGGAGATGATCTTGCCCTCCCGGCGCGGGCCGCCGATCACGCGGTCGGTGGCCTCCTCCAGGGCGTCGGCGGTGATGACGTTGCCGCCGATGCGGGCGGTGAGCAGTGCGGCCTCGTTGAGGACGTTGGCCAGGTCGGCGCCGGACATGCCGGCGGTGCGCTTGGCCAGGGCGTCGAGGTCGGCGTCCGGGCCCAGGGGCTTGCCCTGGGCGTGGACCTTGAGGATCTGTGCGCGGCCGGCCAGGTCGGGGTTGGTGACGGGGATCTGGCGGTCGAAGCGGCCGGGGCGCAGCAGGGCGGGGTCGAGGATGTCGGGACGGTTGGTGGCTGCCATGAGGATGACGCCCTCGCGGTCACCGAAGCCGTCCATCTCCACCAGCAGCTGGTTGAGAGTCTGCTCGCGTTCGTCGTGTCCACCACCGGTGCCGGAGCCGCGCTGGCGGCCCACGGCATCGATCTCGTCGACGAAGATGATGCAGGGGCTGCTCTCCCGGGCCTGCTTGAACAGGTCCCGCACGCGGGAGGCGCCCACGCCGACGAACATCTCCACGAAGTCGGAACCGGAGATGGAGTAGAAGGGCACCCCGGCCTCACCGGCGACGGCGCGCGCCAGGAGGGTCTTGCCGGTGCCGGGCGGGCCGTAGAGCAGGACGCCGCGCGGGATCTTCGCCCCCAGTTCGTAGTAGCGGCTGGGGTCCTCGAGGAAGTCCTTGATCTCATGGAGCTCCGCGACGGCCTCGTCGGCGCCGGCGACATCGGCGAAGGTGTTGGTCGGCATGTCGCGGGTCAGTTCCTTGGCCTTGGAGCCGCCGAAGCCGAACAGTCCGCCGCCGGTCTGCATGCGGGTGAGGAAGAAGAAGAGCAGGCCGAACAACAGCAGCATGGGCAGCAGGAAGCCGAGCATGCCCATCAGGAAGCTGTCCTGGGTGACCTCGGTGGTGTAGCTGTCCGCACCCGAGGTCTGGACGGCGTCGAAGATCTGGGGCGCGGTACGGGCGGGGTACTGCGTCATGATCTGCTCGACGCCCTCCCGCTCCTCGACGGTGATGGGCTCGCGGAGTTCGAGTCGGACGCGCTGTTCGCGGTCGTCGATCTGGGCTTCCGCGACGTTGCCGGCGCTCATCTGCTGCATCGCCACGGAGGTGTCGACGCGCTGGTAACCGCGGGTGTCGTCAGTCAGGAGGGTGAAGACGAACAGGGTGACGAGCACAACCGCGGCGACGAGGCCGATCTGGAGAATTCTCTTGTTCTTCATGGAGACAGCCGCAGCGATGACTCGTCAGTCACCCGCGGCCTGTACCTTTCGTGTGCGGAGAAGACGGTCAGACAGCTTGGGCGGCCCGTCCGTCATTCAACAAGGACGAGGCACCGTGTCACTGGTCAACGCTTCAGGTGCGGTTTTCGTTCCCCGTCAGCTTAATCGGAGGAGTAGACGCGTGGGTGCAGCGTACCCACGTAGGGCAGGTCACGGTAGCGCTCGGCGTAGTCGAGGCCGTAGCCGATGACGAACTCGTTGGGGATGTCGAAGCCGACCTCGAACATGTCGATCTCGGCGGTGACGACCTCGGGCTTGCGCAGCAGGGTGATCACGCGCAGGGACTTCGGATTACGGCCGCGCAGGTTGCGCATCAGCCAGGACAGGGTCAGACCGGAGTCGATGATGTCCTCGACGATGAGGACGTCACGGCCCTCGATGTCACGGTCGAGGTCCTTGAGGATGCGCACCACGCCCGAGGAGTTGGTGGAGTTGCCGTAGGAGGACACCGCCATGAACTCCATCTGCGAGGGAATGGACAGCTCGCGAGTGAAATCGGTGAGGAAGTAGACCGCGCCCTTGAGGACGCAGACGAGCACGAGGTCGTGCTCGCCGTCGCGGTAGGTCTCGGAGACCTTGTCCGCCAGTTCCCGGATGCGGGACTTCAGTTCGTCCTCGCCGATGAGCACCGCCTCGACGTCCTCGCCGTAACGGTTGGCGGGCACGGTGAAATCCTTCTTCTCATGCATATGGGGATGACCTTTCTCATCGGGCTCCGGAAGATAGTGACAGTCTGCCATTTAGCCGGACCACTTCCAACCTTCCGTCCGGGCCGCCGCCCACCGCCACACCGCCCTGTCCCCGCCAGTCGGTCACCAGTGCCTCGATCCCGCTGACCGACGCCGCCGTCACCGACAGTCCCCGATCCAACAGCCAGGACGCGATCCGGCGACGCCGCAGCGGCCCCGGATCGGCGGCCAGTTCCCCACAGTCGTCGGTGGGCCCGCCCGCCAGTTTCCTGAGCAGGGCGTCGTCGGCGGCCAGCCGCTGCGCCGTCTGCGCCAGGGCGGGGGCGGCGTCCCCGCCGATGAGCTCGTCGAGCAGCGGCAGGACGCGGTGCCGGACGGCCACCCGCCGAAAGCCGGGATCGTCGTTGTGCGGATCATGCCAGGCCGACAACCCCAGTTCCTCGCACGCCCCCACGGTGTCGGAACGCCGCACCCCCAGCAGGGGACGCACCACCTGCCCGGCGCGCGCGACCATACCGGCGGGGTTACCGCGCAGGGCCCCGAGCAGGAGCGTCTCAGCCTGGTCGTCGAGGGTGTGCCCGACCCAGATTTCGGCACCGCCAGCGGCGTCGTGGAGGGCGGTGTAACGGGCGTGGCGGGCGGCGGCCTCCCGGCTGCCGCCGACGGGCACGTCGACGGTGACGACCTCGGCGGTGGCGCCGAGCGTCTCGGCGGTGATGGCGGCCTGGGTGGCGACGGCAGCGGAGCCAGGTTGCAAACGGTGGTCGACACAGACCGCGTGGACGGCCACCCCCTCGGCGAGGGCTGCGGCGGTCAGGGCCAGGGAGTCGGGGCCGCCGGACAGGCCGACGACGGCGCGCCGGGTACGGAAGGCCCGTACCGCGACCCGGCAGGCCAGGAACCTGGGGCTTTTCCTGGGCAGGGGGAGCTCACCGAGGCGGGCGGGCATCTAGGACTCCCGGATGGTGGAGGCGAAGGTGTCCAGGGCCCGGCGGGAGGCGGTGATCTCAGCGTCGTTGGACAGCAGGGCGAAGGAGTAGATGCGACCGGATTCTGCGGTGACGACCCCGGCCAGCGCAGAGGTGCCGGTGAGGGTGCCGGTTTTGGCGCGCACCCAGCCACGGCCGGACAGGTCACTGTAACGGTCGGTGAGGGTCCCGGTGCCGCCGGCCACCGGCAGGGTCGCCAGCAGGGGCCGCAGTCCGGAACCGTCACCGGTGGCGGCGGTGTGGAGGATGTCATCGAGTAAGGCCGGGGAGATGAGGTTGCGCCGTGACAGCCCGGAGTTATCAGCGAGTTCGGTGCCCGTGACGTCGAAGCCGTGCTCGGTGAGCACATCCAGGGTGGCGCGGATGGCGTTGACGGCGGTGGGTCTCAGGCCACGGTGGATAGCCACCTCCCGGCCGATGGCCTCGGCCATGACGTTGTCGGAGTCCGAGACCATGTCACCGAGCCGCTCCATCAGGGTCGGTGAGGTGAGGGTGGCCACGACCGTCGCATCGCGCGGGACAGACCCTTCCGCGGCTGAGTCGGCGCCCACGCGCTCAGCCAGGGCCCGGGCGACGTCGAGTGCCGGGGTATCGGAGCGTGGCAGGTCGCCGGTGGTGCCGCCGAGACGGCCACCGTGGAGCATCGCCGGCTCCAGGGGGGCGATATAACCTTCACCGACGTTGTTCTCCCCCCAGCCGGGCAGCAGCGTCGGCCCCTGCCAGGCGGAGGTATCGATGAGCACCACATCCGCCGGAGCCAGGTCCTCGGCAATCTCGTCGAGTTGCTCCCCGGTGAGCCACACGTCACCGCTGGCCCGGATGACGTAGGTTTCCGAGGCCGGATCCCGCAGGATCTGGGTGCTCAGCCGGTCGGTGGGATCGAGCTCCAGGATCGCGGCGGCAGCGGTGAGCACCTTCGTCGCCGAGGCCGGGCGCAGGGCCTGCCCGGCACTCTCCTCCCACACCACCTGACCGGTCACCGTGTCGGTGACCCGGCCGTGAAAGGTGCCCAGCGCCGGGGCACCCGCCAGTTCCGTCAGCCGCTGCCCCAGGGCGGTGTTATCCACGCCCTGCTCCGCCAGGGCCGGGGCCAGGTACGGTTCCGGGCGCTCCACCGCAAACGCCGGGGGGCGCTCCAGGTCCCCGTACTCGCGCTGCGTGAGCACACCCATGACCGCCACCGCAGCCACCACGACAGCCATCAGACCGGCGGACACACCCCACCACAGCTTCTTCGTCTTCATCCCGTTCACAGTAGCGCGGCGAACCAGCCGCGCCGGGGTGGACCATCCCGGAACCGGCCCGGCGGGGCGGGTCCCTCCCTAGGGTGGAGGTGAGACAGCACTGAGCAGACATGCAGGGAGGACCCCCATTGAGCACACACACGCCCGGCCCACTCCAGGTGGCGGTGGATACCGGTGGCACGTTCACCGACATCGGTGTCCGCCGCCCCGATGGTTCGCTGGCCGTCTGGAAAGTGCCGTCCACGCCGGAGGCCCCCGATGAAGCGGTACTCGCCGGCATCACCGGGGCGCTGGAGCAGCAGGGTGCCTCGCCCGGGGAGATCACCCGCCTGGTACACGGCACGACCGTGGCGACGAACACGGTACTCACCCGCACCGGGGCGCGGGTGGGGCTGCTGACCACGCGGGGTTTCCGTGATCTGCTCGCCATCGCCCACCAGGCCCGTCCCGTGCTCTACGATCCGCGCCGGCACCGGCCCGCCCCGTTGGTGACGCAGGAGCTGATCGCGGAGGTCGGGGAACGGACCGCCGCCGACGGGTCGGTGATCCACCCCCTCGATGAGGTGGAGTTGGCCGAGGTCGCCGGGCAGCTGCGCGCCATGGGGCTCGACGCGCTCGTCGTCTCCTTCCTCAACGCCTACCGACGCCCCGACCATGAGGAGGCGGCGGTGGCCCGGCTGCGGGAGCTGGGCGTGGCGCCGGTGATCACCGCGGCCACCGACATCACCGCGGAGATGCGCGAGTACGAGCGCACCTCCACCGCCACGGTCAACGCCTACGTGCAGCCGAAGGTCTCCGGTTATATGCGGCGCCTGGCGGCGGGCATCGAAGAGCTGGGGATCCCCTCGAAGCTGTGGATCATGCAGTCCAACGGCGGGCTGCTCAACCCCACCGTCGCGGCGGAACACAGTGCCCGCACGGTGCTCTCCGGCCTGGCCGGAGGCGTGGTGGGTGCGGCGAACTGGGCCCGCCACCTGGGACTGGACCAGGTGGTCAGCTTCGATATCGGCGGCACGAGCACCGACATCGCCCTGATCCGCGACGGTGAGCCCGACGAGACGGTCCACGGGCAGATCGATTCGCTGCCGCTGCGTCTACCCAGCGTGGACGTACACACCATCGGCGCCGGGGGCGGATCCATCGCCTGGCGTGACTCCGGCGGTGGTCTGCGGGTGGGTCCGCACTCGGCCGGTGCGGTACCCGGCCCCGTCGCCTACCGGCAGGGCGGGACGGAACTGACCGTCACCGACGCCCACCTGGTGCTGGGACGACTGGGAACACACCTGCTGGGCGGGCGTTTCGAACTGGACCTGGCCGCCGCCCGGGAACGCATGACCGAGTGGGGGAAGGAGCTGGGCCTGTCCGCCGAGGAGGCCGCCGAGGGCATCATCCGGGTCATCGCGGCCACGATGGCTCGCGGGATCCGCAAGGTCAGTGTGGAGCGCGGCATCGACGTGCGTGCCTGCCACCTGATGGCCTTCGGCGGGGCTGGTCCGCTGCACGGCGCGGACCTGGTACACGAGCTGGGCATGCGCTCGGCGGTCATCCCACCGCTGCCGGGCATCGCCTCGGCCGTGGGCATGCTTGACGCCCCGGTGCGCCACGACTTCTCGGCGGCCGTCACCGCCGACGCACACACCGGCTCAGCCCACCTGACCGAGGTCTTCGAACGCCTGAACCGGCAGGCCGCCGGGGAGATGGACACGCAGGACTTCGGTGCCACCCACCTGGTCGACGCCCGTTATGTCGGCCAGAGCTACGAGCTGACCATCCCCCACCGCACGGACTGGCAGGACCAGCGGGCGGACTTCGACGCCGCCCATGAGGAGCGTTACGGATTCCGGGATCCGGACGCCGAACTGGAGATCATCACCGTGCGGCTGGTCGCGGTGATCGGCCAGCCCCACACCCCCCAGGCCCGGCTCGACACCACCGGTGTCACCCCGGCGCCCAAGGAGCACCGCAGCGTCTACATCGACGGCGCCCGGGTGCACACCCCCGTCCATGACCGCGCTGCCCTGCCCGTGAACACGACGTTGGCGGGACCTGCGATCCTGGACCAGTTCGACACCACCACCTACATCCGCCCCGACCAGGTCTGCCACTGCGACGAGTACGGCTTCCTGCACCTGCGGACCCGCGACAGTGAGGAGCAGCGATGACCGACAACCAGGAACTCAACGCGATCGAGCTGGAGATCGCCCGCAACCGGCTGATGTCGATCTCCGAGGAGGTGGGCACCGCCATGATCCGCACCTCCTACTCCCCCAACATCAAGGACCGGCGGGACTGCTCGGCCGGTATCTACGCCCCCGACGGGCGTCTGATCTCCCAGGCCGAACACATCCCGCTGCACCTGGGGCTGATGCCCACGCTGATCTCCCGGGCACTGGAGGAATTCGGTGCCCACCAGCTGCGTCCCGGTGATGTCCTCATGACCAACAACCCCTACCTGGGCGGATCGCACCTGCCCGATATCTGCGTGATCACCCCGGTCTTCAGTGACGGGGAGGTCGTGGCGCTGGTGGCGACGATGGCCCACCACGTCGACGTCGGCGGCATCACCCCCGGCTCCATGGCCACCCACGCCACCGAGATCTTCCAGGAGGGCGTGCGCATCCCACCGATCCGGCTCTACGCGGAAGGCGAACTGCAGCGAGAGGTGCTGTCCCTGCTGCTGATGAACCTGCGCACAGCCGACAAGACGCGCGGTGACCTCATGGCCCAGGTCGCGGCCAACCGGCTCGGTCAGCGCCGGGTGCTCGAACTCGTCGGTGAGTGGGGTGTGGCGGGCTTCCACCGCGCCTGTCGTGCGCTGATCGACTATGGCGAGCGCCGCACCCGCGCTGCCCTGGCCCAGCTGCCCGACGGCACCGGCACCTTCACCGACTTCCTCGAACACGACGGCGTCGGGCCCGCCCGCATCCCCATCGAGGCCACCGTCACCGTCGCCGGCGACGAGGTCACCATCGACCTGAGCAACACCTCCGACCAGGTGCGCGGAGCGGTGAACTGCTCGCATGCCGTGTCCCTGGCGTGTGCGGCGTACGTGGTCAAGATGCTGGCCGACCCGACCCTGCCCTCCAACCACGGGCTGACCGTGCCCATCACGGTGAAGACCCGGCCGGGCAGCCTGGTCCACGCCCAGTTCCCCGCCCCGGTCGCCCACGGCAACATCCAGACCTCCCAGCGCATGGTCGACGCCATCCTCGGCGCGTTCAACGAGTTCACCGGGGACCTGGTTCCGGCGGCGTCGACAGGCAGCATGAGCATGGTGACCATCGGCGGCCTTGACCCGCGCACCGGCCGCTACTACTCCTACGTGGAGACCTATGGCGGCGGGCAGGGTGCCGACGCCCTCACCGAGGGTGCCTCAGCCACCCACACGCACATGACCAACACGCGCAACACCCCCTGCGAGGTCATCGAACGCGAGTACCCGCTGCGCGTCGACACCTACGAGATCGCACGCGGCACCGGCGGTGAGGGGAGGCGACCGGGTGGCGACGGCCTGGTGCGCAGGCTCACACTCACCGACGGTGAGGCGGTGGTCACCGCAGGCACGTCGCGGGTGACGACCTCGCCGTGGGGGCTGGACGGGGGCGGGGACGGGGCATCGGCGCGCGTGCGTCGACACGGCCACGACGACGCCGAGGACCAGCCCTCCCTGAGCTCCTTCCGGGTGACGGCCGGGGAGGGCGTGTCCATCCGCACCGCCGGTGGTGGCGGGTACGGCGCCGCCGAATAGGACACCTGTACGAACGACCATCGACCCCGCAGTAGAGTCACAGGCGTCAACTGACTCCACGGAAAGGGGTTAACCGCATGGTGATGGGGCCCACCCACGCGATGAGCGGGGCAGCGGTCGGTTTGGCCGTGTCCCAGCTGCTACCCGCGCACTGGGGCGGGGTGAGTTCGCCGCAGGAGGCCTTCGTCTATGCCGGCCTGGCCGCCGGCGCCGCCCTGCTGCCGGACCTCGACGCCCCACAGGCCACCGTCTCCCGCGCCTTCGGACCGCTCAGCCAGGCCCTGTCACGGCTGGTGGAGAACTCCTCGCAGCTGCTGGTCAACCTCACCCGGGGCCGCCGTGACCAGCGTTGCCGCAACGGCCACCGCACCGCCACCCACACCTTGTGGTTTGCGTTGCTCAGCGGGGGCGCGGCGGCGGCACTGATCGCCTTCCTCGGGGAGGCGGCGGCCATCACGCTCCTGTTCATCCTCCTCAACCTGGCGATGCGGGGCCTGGTGCCGGAGTGGTCGAAGAAACGCGACTGGTACATCGTCACGGCACTGTCGGGCCTGCTGGCGCTGCTGGTCTGGGTGTACGTGCCCCTGACGGCCTCGGCGCTGGTGATGGGATCCGCGGTGACCGTGGGCGTGCTCACGCACCTGGCCGGGGACCTCATCACCAAACAGGGCATCCCCCTGCTGGCCCCGGTCATTCCGTGGAAGGGAAAACGCTGGTGGTTCTTCCGCCTACCCGGACCGTTGCGGATCTCCGCCTCCGGGCCCGCCGACAAGGTCCTGTTGACGCTGTTCTCGATCCTGGTGGTCTTCCAGACCGTGGCCATCGGCGCCGGAGTGGTCGTCTCCTCCGACATGTTCCCGGCGCTGACCCTGTCCTGAGTCGTGTGCCCCGGCCGGGGTGTGCCCCCGTGGGTGAGGTCCCCGCCGGGTGGCAGCGCTACGATGGTCACGTCCGACACTGATCTGAAGGAGAAACCCATGGGCGTTGAAGTGACCATCGAGATCCCGAAGGGGTCCCGCAACAAGTACGAGGTCGATCACGAGACCGGCCGTGTCCACCTGGACCGCTACCTGTTCACCGCGATGGCCTACCCCTCCGACTACGGCTACGTGGACAACACCCTCGGCGAGGACGGCGACCCGCTCGACGCCCTGGTGCTGCTGCCGGAGCCGGTGTTCCCCGGTGTGGTCGTCAACGCCCGCCCGATCGGTGTGTTCAAGATGGTCGATGAGGCCGGCGGCGACGACAAGCTGCTGTGCGTGATCGATGACCCGCGCTACGAGACCTTCCAGGACATCGACGACGTCGACGAGTTCGTGAAGAAGGAGATCGAGCACTTCTTCGTCCACTACAAGGACCTGGAGCCCAACAAGTTCGCCGAGGGCGCGGGCTGGGGCGACCGGGCCGAGGCCGAGAGGATCCTGCAGGAGTCCTTCGACCGTCTCCGTCAGACCCCGGAGAAGCAGCCGCAGGAGCAGCCGCGCTAGCCTCCCGGAGCAGACCGGCCCCACGCCACACCGACCGTTGCGTGGGGCTTTTCCGTGTCCACCCCCACTGCGGCCGCTACACTCGGAGCCCGACCACGACCGCCCCGAGAAAGGTCCCCATCATGAAGTCCGTTTCCGTCACCGACGTCCCCGCCGACGCCCTGCTCATCGACGTCCGCGAGGCCGACGAATACGCCGCAGGCCACGCTGAGGGTGCCGTCCTGATTCCGCTGTCGGAGTTCGCCTCCCGCATCGAGGAGATCGACGCCGACCGGAACGTCCACATCATCTGCGAGCTCGGTGGCCGTTCCGCCCAGGCCTGCGAGTACCTGGAGCAGGCCCGTGAACTGGAGGCCACCAACGTCGAGGGCGGCACCAGCGCCTGGCGCAGCGCCGGCCTGCCGATGGCCTAATCTTCCCCAGCCCCCGGGGCCGACCTATTATGGACTTTATCCATGATGGGTGGGCCCCGGCTTTTTTACCTGCATGAAGACCCGGAAAACTTAGTGGGTGAACCCCCATGATTCACTTTTCCCACAGTGCGCCCGGTAGCATCAGTGACATGTCACAGTCACCTCTCGCCGCCACTATGCCCGCTGCGCTACTCCGCTCCCCCTCCTTCCAGCTGGAACGGCTGCGCCGTCACGTTCGTGAAGAGGTCGATGCCGCACTGAGCGTGCAGGAGACCACCCTGCGCGAGTACTGGCTGCTGAGCTGCCTGATCGACCGGGACGCCACCTCCCAGACGGAGCTGTCCGAGATGCTGGCCATCGACACCTCCGATATGGTTCGCCTCATCGACTCCCTGGAGACCCGCACCTGGGTCAAACGGAAGCGCGATCCGCAGGACCGTCGCCGACAGATCGTCGCCGCCACCAAGAAGGGCACCAGGGCCCGCGCGGAGCTGGCGGAGCTGATCGCCGACGCCGAGGACCGCGCCCTCGACGAGTCGACCCCGAAGCAGCTCAAGCACCTGCGCAAGCTCGCCGGGGCCATCATCTCGCACGAGGAGAACTAGCAGACCGTGTCACTGAGTTCCGTTCCCCGACAGTTTCTCCGGGCGGGTGAGGCCCCACCCAAACGCACCCTCTACGAGGTCCTGGCCACCACCGCCCAGACCCATCCGGAGGCCGCCGCACTCGACGACGGTGAAGTCCTCACCTACGCCGAGCTGATGGCCGAGGTCCACTCACTGGCCGGGGAACTCCACGCCAACGGTGTGCGCCGGGGCGACCGCATCGGTGTGCGCATGATCAGCGGCAGCCGTGATCTCTACATCGCGATCCTGGCCACCATCGCCGCCGGGGCCGCCTACGTTCCCGTCGACGCCGACGACCCCGACGAGCGCGCCGAGATGGTCTTCTCCGAGGCGAAGATCAACGGCGTGTTCACCGACGATGGTTTCCGTATGCTCTCCCCGCGAGCCGGCGGCGATACCCGCCGACCACGCCTCGACGACGCCGCCTGGATCATCTTCACCTCCGGCTCCACCGGCAGACCCAAGGGCGTGGCCGTGAGTCACCGCAGTGCCGCCGCCTTCGTCGACGCCGAGGCCCAGCTCTTTCTCGTCGACTCCCCCGGCGGCCCACTCGGCCCCGAGGACCGGGTGCTGGCCGGACTGTCCGTGGCCTTCGACGCCTCCTGTGAGGAGATGTGGCTGGCCTGGGGCCATGGCGCCTGCCTGGTGCCCGCCCCACGGTCGCTGGTGCGCTCGGGCATGGACCTGGGCCCGTGGCTGATCCGCCGCGACATCACGGTCGTGTCCACCGTGCCCACCCTGGCGGGCCTGTGGCCGGCCGAGGCCCTCGACCATGTCCGGTTGCTCATCGTCGGCGGTGAGGCCTGCTCTCAGGAGCTGGTCGACCGCCTGGCCACCGAAGACCGGGAGATGTGGAACACCTACGGCCCCACCGAGGCGACCGTCGTGGCCTCCGCGACCCGGCTGTTCCCCGGCCAGCCGGTGGGCATCGGCCTGCCACTGGCGGGCTGGGACCTCATCGTCGTCGATGACGGCGGCCAGCCGGTCGGCGTCGGTGAGGTCGGTGAACTCGTCATCGGCGGGGTGGGCCTGGCCCGCTATCTCGACCCGGCCAAGGACGCCGAGAAGTACGCCCCCATGCGCTCGGTCGGATGGTCGCGTGCCTACCGCTCCGGCGACCACGTGCGACTGGAGGAGGACGGCCTCTACTTCATCGGACGCGTCGACGACCAGGTCAAGATCGGGGGCCGCCGCATCGAGCTCGGGGAGGTGGAGGCGAACGTCGCCGCCCTGCCGAACGTCTATAACTCGGCCGTGGCGGTGCAGCAGACCGCCGCGAACCAGTCCGTGTTGGTCGGCTACGTCTCCCTCGATGACCCGGCAGCCGGATTCGATCACGACGCCGCCGCCGGACGTCTCGCGGAGACCATGCCCGCCGCACTGGTCCCACGCATCTGCGTGATGGCGGAACTGCCGGTGCGTACCTCCGGCAAGGTGGACCGGAAGGCCCTGCCCTGGCCGCTGCCGGGCGTGGGAGTGGAGGCCACCGACCTCAACCCCACCGAAGCCTGGCTCGCCGAGCTGTGGGTGGATGTGCTGGGCACCTCGGTGGCCGATGCCGACGCTGATTTCTTCTCCCTCGGCGGCACTTCCCTGGCCGCGGCCACGCTGGTGGGGCGCATCCGGGAGAAGGTGCCCACCGTGGCGGTGCGTGATCTCTACGACCACCCGCGCCTGGGCTCCCTAGCGGAAGCGGTGGAGAGCATCGCCGCCAGCAGCGGTGCCACGCTTGACGACGCCGCGCAGCAGGCCCCGCCACGCCAGATCCGCCCGGTGGGTCTGCCCACCCGCCTGGCACAGGTGCTCATCCAGGTGCCGGTGATGACGCTGCAGGCCACCAGCTGGTTGGCCTGGCTGCTGCTGGTGGGAAACATCGCCGCAACGTTGGACATCGGCTGGGCCGTGCACACCCCGTGGTGGTTGGTCACCCTCCTGCTGCTCGTCTTCGCCTCCCCGCTGGGGCGGCTGCCGATCGGCGGTTTCGGCGCCCGGCTGATCACCGCGGGTATCCGGCCGGGGGACCACCCCCGGGGCGGGGTCACGCACCTGCGGATCTGGGCGGCCGAACGCTGGGCGGATGCCTCCGGCTCCCGTTCCATCGGCGGGGCCACCTGGATCAACTACTACGCCCGCGCCCTGGGCGTGGCCGTCCACCGCGGCGTCGACCTGCACTCCCTGCCCCCGGTGACCGGCCTGCTCACCATCGGCAGGCACGCCGCCGTGGAACCGGAGGTGGACCTGTCCGGCTACTGGGTCGAGGGCGACGTGCTGCACGTCGGGGCCATCGAGATCGGTGAACGGGCGCGCGTGGGGGCACGCTCCACGCTGCTGCCGGGCACCATCATCGGTGGGGACGCGCACGTCGAGGCCGGCTCCACCGTCACCGGCGAGAAGAAGATCAAACCGGGTTCCCGCTGGTCGGGCTCACCGGCCGCGAAGGTCGGCCGCTCCCGGCACCGCTTCCCCGACGAGCATCCGCCGCGACGTTCCCGCTGGGTACCCATCTACGGCCTGACCTCCGTGCTGCTGAACCTGCAGCCGCTGGTGGCTCTGGGGTTGGGCCTGGTGCCGGTGCTCGGGTTCGTCGAGCGCACCGGTGGTAACCCGCTGTTGGGCGCCGTACTCTTCGCCCCGCTCGGCGGCCTCCTGGCCCTCTTCGCCTACACCGTGATGACCTGGCTGGGCGTGCGCCTCCTGTCGATCGGACTGCGGCCGGGCGTGACCCCGGTGCGTTCCGCGCAGGGCTGGCGCATGTGGGCCATCGAACGGCTCATGGACGACGCCCGCACCCACCTCTTCCCGCTCTATGCCAGCCAGCTCACCCCGCTGTGGCTGCGCAGCCTGGGGGCGAAGATCGGAAAGGACGCTGAGCTGTCCACCGCGATGATGATCCCGAAACTCACCGAGGTCAAGGACGGCGCATTCCTGGCCGATGACACGATGATCGGCGGTTATGAACTTGGCGGTGGCTGGATGCTCACCGGGGAGACGAAGGTGGGCAAACGCAGCTTCATCGGCAACTCCGGGCTGATCGCGCCCGGCCGCAGGCTGGCGAAGAACTCGCTGGTGGCAGTGCTCTCCTCCACCCCGAAGAAGACGAAGGCAAACTCCAACTGGTGGGGATCCCCGCCCGAGCGGATGCGGCGCGTCAGCGTGGCGGGCGAGGGCGGCGAGGCCCGCACCTACCACCCGGGGGTCGGCCTGAAGATCGCCCGCGGCCTCGTCGAAACCCTGCGGCTGCTGGCGCCGATGGCCTCGGCGATGCTGCTCGCCCTGAGCCTGGGGGTGCTGCAGTACCTGGTGCTCACCGTGGGCCTATGGGCGGCCTGGCTGCTCAGCGGCCTACTCCTCATGGCCGTCGGGGTGCTGGCGATGCTGGTGACCGCGGTGGTGAAATGGGTGTGCGTGGGCAGGCACCGGCCGGGTGACCACCCATTGTGGTCGCAGTTCGTGTGGCTCAACGAGCTGCAGGACGCCTTCGTGGAGTCCCTGGCCGGCCCGTGGTTCCTCGTGCCGAACCTGGGTACCGGTCAGCTCAACACCGGCCTTCGGCTGCTGGGGGCCACGATCGGCCGCGGCGCCTGGGTGGAGTCCTACTGGCTTCCCGAGACCGACTTGTGCGTCATCGGCCGCGGTGCCACCGTGGGGCCGGGCACCGTGGTGCAGACCCACCTCTTCCAGGACCGGGTGATGAGCCTCGACCGGGTCATCATCGGCGAGGGCGCGACCCTGGCCGCGCATTCTGTCGCCCTCCCGGCCGCCACCCTGGGCGATTCCGCCACGGTGGCACCGGGTTCGCTGGTCATGCGCGGCGACAGGGTCCCCGCCAACTCCGTGTGGCAGGGCAACCCGATCGAGCCGTGGGCCGGGGCTTAACGTCGGTGAGATAGGGCCGTTGGCCGGCAGGAGCTGCCCAGAGACACCGACAGCTCCGTGAACCTGCCCCGGGCGGGGAGGTTTCGGAGGTGTCATTCTCGTTGTGACTAGAGGCGCGAGCCCACGATGTCCGCGACGCCCGCGTCACCGAGTGCGGTGGGGTGGATGGGCATGCGGATGCCGTCGCCGGCACCGGGGAAGTCGACGATCGCACGCACCCACTGCCGCTCCGGCGGGGCGCAGCTGCCGGTTCCGGGCCGGGCGGTGTTCACGAACTCGTAGCCCAGGCCCTGGTGTGCCTCAGCGGTGGCGTTGATGTGCCTGATGTAGTGATCGATGTTGCTCGGCACCGGCACCGGCAGGTGGACGGAGCCCTGGTTGCCGAAGTTGGCCAGGCAGATCGCACCACGGTTGTCGCCGACCTCCGGGTAGGAGACGAACATGATGCGCGCGTTCGGGGCGATCTGGTTGATGCGGTTGATCATCGAGCCCATGCGTTCGGTCCAGCGCTGCGGGGTGGCGTGGTTGGCGCCGTCGATGATGCCGAAGTCACGGCCGCCGGGGAAGGCCGGGTTCCACCCCTCCGCCGCCCCGATGGTGATGGTGACGAGACGGGTGGCGGTACCGATCTCCCCGCGCGCGTGGGCGGCGTTCATGTTGTGGATGGCGCTCGGTCCCGCACCACCGGCAATGGTGGTGCCGTTGCAGGCGAGGTTGACGTAGTTGCCCCCGAAGTACTGCCGACCGATGCGGTCCGGGTAGGCGTTGTCACGCTGGGCACAGTAGCCGCGCACCAGACCATCGAGCTGATCGGGGCTGTCGGGGTTCGCGGGGAAGGAATCCCCCATCGCCACGTAGGCGCGACCAGTCTGTGCCTGCGCGACAGGGGCGGCAAACAGCGCCGCAGCCATCATGGCCACGGCAAGGATCGCCGCCACCGTCTTTCCTGATCTGATTAGCGTGCGTGCCATCTGTGCCCCATCTGTCGTGAGTCTGTGCTGCCGGTTTCCTTTTGGCGACCATAGCAGTCGGGTAGGACCGTTACCCGATTAATGGGTTACCCCTTACTAGATGCTTATCGACGCCACGCCACCCGCCCGTTACACAGCTGTGCGCCGGGTGGAAAAGGACGGCAACGGCCCACCCCCGGAAGTTAGGGTGGGCCGTTGCCGTTGGCTGAACGGAGGCATGGGTGATCAATCGCCGATCTGGTCACGTCCCCGCTGGACGATGAGCGGATCGGGGGCACCGACGATGTCGTGGTCCTTGTCGGTGTATTCGAATTTGCTGAGCACGTAGCGGATGGCGTTGATGCGGGCACGCTTCTTGTCGTTCGACTTGATGGTGACCCAGGGGGACTCATCGGTGTCGGTGTAGCGGAACTGCTCTTCCTTGGCGCGGGTGTAGTCGTCCCACCGGTCCAGGGAGGCCAGGTCCATGGGGGAGAGTTTCCACTGACGCACCGGGTCTACCTGGCGGATGGCGAAACGGGTGCGCTGCTCCTTCCGGGTGACGGAGAACCAGAGCTTGGTCAGGGAGATCCCCGAGCCGAGCAGCATGTTCTCGAGCATCGGGACCTCACGGAGAAATTCCGCATGCTGCGATTCGGTGCAGAAACCCATGACGCGTTCCACACCGGAGCGATTGTACCAGGACCGGTCGAAGAAGACGATCTCCCCGGCTGAGGGGAAGTGCGCGATATAACGCTGGAAGTACCAGGAGGTGGATTCGCGCGGGGAGGGTTTTTCCAGGGCGACGGTGCGGGCACCACGGGGATTGAGGTGCTCGTTGAAGCGCTTGATGGTGCCGCCCTTACCGGCGGCGTCACGCCCCTCGAAGAGGATGATGTGGCGCTGACCGGTCTCCTTCGTCCAGTTCTGCCACTTGAGCAGTTCGATCTGGAGCCCTCGCTTGACCACCTCGTACTCGGCGCGCGTCAGGCGCTCCTGGTAGGGGTAGTTCTCCCGCCACGTCTCGATGGAGGTGCCGTCCGGGCTCAGCAGCACCGGGTCATCTTCATCTGAATCATCGACGATATACCCCTCGGTCTGGGCGAGGTCGATGATGGGAAGATCGTTGTCGGAGGTTTCAGCCATAACATGATGGTACCCGCCGCATGCGCGCCAGGCGCATCGAAACCGGTGACTTCGGGGCTGTTTATCCTCCCCTTTTCTCCCACCTGATATGAATAAACCCTGACTCCGAGGGGAGCAGGGTTGCGCGGGGCGGGAGCCACTGAGGGGCGGAGGGTTCCTAGCCGAAGAAATCGACGAGCTTGATGATGGCACTGCCGATGGAGATGAGGGGGAGCACGATCGGCAGAACAGCGGAGAGAGCTTCCATGACGCATCCTTAAAAG
>CAZTIZ010000027.1:0-26137 GCA_964613845.1 uncultured Corynebacterium sp. | reverse complement strand
CCGTTCCCGATCCCACCGACCGACTACTCTGGGAGATAAAGCCCCACCTGCTGACCGGGCAGGTGGGGTTGTCGTGATCCAACCACAGGGACCCAGCAGATATGAGCGCCAAGAGAAAAATCCCCCTCCCCCCGGGCGTGCGCGCCCTACCGTCGGGGAACTACCAGGCCCGATACCGGGGCTTGGACGGTCGCACCCACCAGCGCACCTTTGATTCGCTGATGAAGGCCGCCGCCTGGGTCGAGCATGAAAAAGCCGTCATGGCCTTGGGGGCACAGGTCTGGTCTCCCCCACAACAACGGGAAGGGAGGAGGCCGGCCACCCGGCTGACCGTGGGTGAGTGGATGGGTCAGTTCCACGATTCCCTGGAAGCCGACGGGATCCGCCCGACCTCGATGCAGCGCTACCGGCGTAGCGCGCGTACGCGCATCACCCACATCATCGAGACGATCACCGATCACCCCCGGCTCTCCGCGACGGACAAATCCCGGATGCTGCCCACCGCTCACATCGCAGCACAACTGAAAAACGTCACAGTGACTAAATTGGGTAAGGCCGAGGTGTACCAGTGGTGGTACGCCATCATCGCCACCTACCCCGATACCGCCCCAGCTAACCACCAGGCCTATCTTCGGCTGCGTGCCGCCATGTCGGAGGCGGTGCGCCGGGAGATCATCGAGACCAACCCCGTGGACATCCCCGCGGCCACCAAGCGTCCCAGGCCGGACCGGGAGAAGAAATACCTGCCCACCCACCGGGAAGTTGCGGGCATCATCGCCGCCGCCCCCGCCAACTACCGGCTAGCCGCCGCCTTCTGCCTGCGGGCGGGCCTGCGCCGCGGCGAGGCGCTCGGTGTCACCGTCGACGACCTGAGCGTGCACCAGATTGACGGGCAGCAAGTGTACTACCTCAGCGTGAGCCAGCAGGTCCACCGCCTGGAGCCGGAGGGTCAGCCGGTGCACTGCCGACTCGGCGAGCTCAAGACCGAGGCCTCCTACCGCACCATTCCCCTCCCCGCCGACCTCAACGGGATGATCGCCGAACACCTGGCCCGCCACCTGCGACCGGCACGCACCCAGGACACCCAGTGGGGCGGGCGACAGGTACAACTGCTCACCACCACCAGCCGGGGCACGATGGTCTCCCCCAATTATTTTGCCGAGCAGTTCCAGCAGTGGGTGATCCAGGCCGGGGCCAATCCGCTCATCCACCCCCACTCGGGTCGCTACTATGTCAACTCCACCGCAGCGGAAAACGGTCACACCCCCAAGGAGATCGGTGATTATCTGGGCGAGTCGGACCTGGCGACGGTTACCGACGTCTACATGCAGGTTCGCCACGGCAGGCTGGAGGAACTGGCCCGAGGGCTGCGACTGCCAGGAAAACAGTCCGTCGAAATCACTGTCTAGCTGCATAGACGCCTTCCCTTCCCGGGCCTGAAGGACTAGAATGAGAAGGTAGAGGGTGGGGGGAGCCCCGTTGGCACATCGTTGGCACGGGATCGCATGGGGGACAAAAATACCGCGATCCATCTGCGGCTATACTACTAACTGTTCGGATTCACCCGGTCCGAACATCCCGCCCTGCCCCACATGCCCCCTTTCCGGGCCCCAGGGACCCGCCGCCCGCACCACCATTAACGTCACGATACTAAACTGGAACCTACCCGGACCCTTCAGGAGCATATCGCCACTATTTCCGTCACTCCCCGTCTAGCGACCGCCTAGGCGGGGATCATGAGACCGAGTCCCCTGGCTGCGGGCTCAGGGCGAGGAAGGTGAAGATGGATTCGGTGGCGAGGCCACCGGTCACCCCGTTGGTGTGGTCGCCGGAACTGCCCGGCCAGACATGCCCCCCTCCCCCGATCCTGATGTGCTCGGTGGGGACCCGGCAACCCTGCCACGCCTGGTGGATGACGGTGCGCGTCATCCGGGTCAGCGCCGTGATGTTGCGGCAGCTATTGCGCTCAGCCTCGACGGCCAGTACCTCCGCCACCGAATCATAGAGGGCGCCGTGACGCCGGCCGCCGTGATAACCCATGACCGAATCGGTGGTGCCGTGGATACTGAGCACCGCCACCCGTCCCTCCTCACAGTCCCGGTAGATCGGCTGATAGTAGGCGGCGGCCACCGACACCACCGCGGAGAAGGTCTCAGGCATGCGGCAACCCAGCAGGGAGGCGAACCCGCCCCCGTTGGAATAGCCCACGGCGAAGATCCGGCTCTCGTTGATCGGATAGGTGGCGCGCAGGGAATCGAGGATCAGCTCGACGAAAGCCTCGTCCTCGTCGGTACGGGTTCGGGCATAGGGGGCGGGAGACCAGGCATCGGCCACCCCCTGGGCATAGATGACGATGGCGTTGGCCTCGTGCAGGCCGGAGCGTTCACTCATCGCCTCCGCGCTGGAACGCCACCCGTGGAAGGCCAGCACCACCGGCCAGCTGCGCTCGGGGGTGTAGGTGGTGGGAAGAGAGAGCAGGATCTCCCGCGAGCGCTCCCCCGACTCCAGCGTGATCCGACGCTGTTCCCCCGGCGCAGGCCCGTCGAGCGCAGGAGCCGTCGAATCCACCGCGGCCGACCCTGGCCCCGAACCCAGGCCAGCTGTCGACTCTTTGCTCGTGCTGGCCCCACTTTCAGGGGTGCAGGCGGCGAGGAGGAACAGGGTCGCCACAACCAGACACAGCCGTCTCATACCCGCCCCCTCGACCACGCGGACCACAGGTCGGTGTAGCGGCCACCGAGCGCCACCAGCTCCTCGTGGGTGCCACACTCCACCACTCGGCCCGACTCCATGACCATCACCTGATCGGCGCGTGCAGCCTGGTCGAGCCGGTGCGCGACCACCAGTGCGGCACGATCCCGGGTGACCTCCTCGGCGGCGGTCTCCAGTGCCCCGGCACCGGCGGACCCGGCCTCGGCGGTGGCCTCATCCATGACCACCACCTTCGGATCGAGCAGCAGGATCCGGGCCAGGGCCAACTGCTGGGCGGCCACCGGCGACAGCTGGTGGCCCCGGGCACCGACCTCGGTGTCGAGGCCTTCGGCCAGCTCCCCGAACCAGTCGGCGTGCACCCGCCCCAGGGCGTCGAGAAGCTCCTCATCGCCAGCATCGGGGCGGGCGAGCGTGAGGTCCTCACGCAACGTTCCGGAGAAGACATGGACCTCCTGGGAGACCATCGCCAGACGTGCCACCCGCTCCGCATCCGACAGCGAGGACACCTCGATGCCGTCGATACGTACACTGCCGGTGTCCGGGACACGCAGACCGGCCAGCAGGGCCGCCACCGTGGTCTTGCCCGCCCCCGACGCACCCACCAGGGCGACGGTCTCACCAGGGCGGATACGCAGGGACACCCCGCGCACCGCCCAGCCGCTGCCGTAGCTGAAGCTCACCTCATCCATGACCACCTCCCCGACCTTGGCGGGTGCCCCGGAATCGGGCACCGGCGCCGGCGGATCGATGACCACCCCGACGATGCGGGTGAGCGAGGCGTACCCGGACTGCACGGTGTCGAGCACCCGCATGAACATCATCAACGGGCCCCGCAGACGGATGAGCATGAGCATCGCGGCGGTCACCGCACCCACCGTCAACGCCCCCTCCCGCACCACCAGGTAACTGACCACCAGCCCACCGGCGAGGATAAGGAACTCCGCCACCGACATCCACACCTGCAGCACGATCATCGACGTCCGGGCGGAGAAACCGTTGTCCACCACCGCCTGCGAGGCCTTCCGGATGTTCTCGTGCATCACCGGCTCCATCCGGTAGGCACGCACCGTGTCCCGACCGTGGATCGCCTCCAGCAGCTTACGCGCCCGCTCCGCCATCGACGCCCGCTCCGCCGCATACCGACCCGGCGCGACCGCGAGGTAGCGGCGGGCGGCGAGGTAGTAGATGGGGGCAACGAGGAGGAGGATGAGCAGGAACTGCCAGTTCAGGCTCAGTAGGGCGACGGTGGTGGCCAGGATGGTGAACAGGGAGCTGCTGAGGATGGGGACGGTTTCGGTCACGGCGGTGGAGAGTTGGGCGACGTCGTCGGTGGAGCGGGAGACGAGGTCCCCGGTGCCGGCGTCCTCGACGCGGTGGACGGGCAGGCCCAGGGCGGTGCCGACCATGTCCTCGCGGAGGGTGGCGATGATGCGTTCGCTGAGTCGGGAGACGAGGAAGAAGCCGGCGGCACCGGCGCCCGCCCCGGTGAGGGCCGCCAGGATCAGCCACAGGGCGGCGGTGGGCAGGCCGGTGCCGTCCTGGATGACCAGGTCGACGATGCGGCCCAGTTGCCAGGGCACCGCCACCGTGGCGGCAGCACCGAGGCTGAGCAGGATCACGGCCAGCAGTGCCTGGGGGCGCGCGCCGGGTACGGCCCGGATCTGGCGGGTGATTTCGCGGCGGACCTGGGGGAGGTCGGCCAGGGGGAATCGCAGGTCACTCATGGGTCAGCTCCTGGGCGTGGTCGACGACGCGGTCGGCCACGGCCTTCCAGGCCGGGGCGTCGGTGAAGATGATGGTGGTGTGTCCCTGGCGGGTGTGGGCGAGGCGGTGGGTGATGCGGTGTTCGGTCACGGAGTCGACGGCGGTGGTGGGGTCCTGGAGGACGAGGATCTCGGCGTCGGCGGCCACGGCGCGGGCCAGGGCGACGCGTTGGCGTTGGCCGCCGGAGAGGTTGCGGCCGTTTTCGCCGACCTGGCGGGTGGTGCCGCCGGGGATGTCTTCGGCGGCGGCGGTGTGCAGGGCGGGGTGGGCGCGGTCGGGGTCGGGGTGGACGTTGTCGAGGACGGAGCCGTCGAACAGGTCGGCTGAGTGGGGGGCGACGATGACCCGGGTGCGGGGGGCGAGGGTGAGTTCGGTGGGGACGGGTCCGGTGACGACGGTCAGGCCGGTGGGCAGGTCGGGGACGTCGTCGTGTTCGGGGCCCAGGGCGTGGGGGGCGGTGAGGACGTCCCGGATGCGGGAGGCGGAGGCCTGGGCGGCGGCCCAGCGGGAGGCGATGTTCTTGCCGAGCATGGTCATGGGCATGATGATGAACTGGGTGAGGCCGATGATGGTGATCAGTTCGCCGATACTGAGCTGGTCCTGCAGGGCCAGCCAGGCGGCGGTCACGGCGATGGTGATGACGTAGAGAGCGCCGGTGGTCTCGGTGGTGGCGTTGAGGCGGGCCTGGGCTGCGTTGGCGTCGACGGTGCGGGCGTAGGCCTCATCGGAGACGTCGCGGTAGCGGCCGCGGACGATGTCGACGGCGCCCAGGCCCTTGAGGATGCGCAGGCCCTGGACGACGTCGGTGGCGGTGGCCGCGGCCCGGGCCAGGGAGCTCTGGCGGCGGGTGGATCGGCGGCGCAGCGGGCCTGCGGCACGCAGGGCGATCCACACGATGAGCGGTCCGCCGAGGATCACGGCGATACCCAGGGGGAGGTTGATGCTCAGCACGACGGTGCCGACGTAGAGGATCGAGGCGATCTCGGCGACGGGGAAGACGGTCATGAACACCGCGTCGGCCACCCGTTGAGTGTCGGAGGAGGCGATGGAGAGTAGTTCACCGGCGGTACGTCGGCGGCCGCCCACCCCACGGGGGTGCTGGATGCGGTCGGTGACCTCCATGCGGAGATCGTGGCCGATGACCAGGATGGAACGGTTGAGTAGGCGGCGGCCGAACCAGCTGGCCACGATACCCACGGCGAAGGTTACGGCCAGGGCCCCGATCCACAGCAGCAGCCGCCGGGTGTCCAGTTCGGCGATGGCGTCGTCGATGGCCTGTCCGATGATCAGCGGTGACAGGCCGTTGCTCAGGAAGCTCACGGACATGAACAGGCCGGCGGGTATGGTCCACCGCCACCGGGACATCACTGTCCGGATCAACCAACGGGGATCGTCAGCAGCGGGAAGTCGAGTCATGGGGATCAAGCATACGGCAGGTAAATTCAGTGCCTGTGCACCATGATTCCCTCTCCCGTCCCGCCTCCGCCAAGGATGCCCCGGAGTTCCTCGACGCCGCCCACCGCCACCGTTCCGCTTCCGCGTTCAGCGCCGGGGCGGATGTCTACGACACCGTTCGACCCGGTTATCCGGACGAGGTGATCGATCTGGTGGCGGGGGCACGGACGGTCGTGGATATCGGGGCGGGCACCGGCAAGCTGACTTCCCGTCTGATCGGGGCCGGGCACGAGGTACTGGCCTGCGATCCCAGCGCCGACATGGTCCGGGTCCTGGCCCGCCTGGGGGTGCCGGTGTGGCGTTCCACGGCTGAGGCCACCGCCCTGGCGGATTCCAGTGTGGACGCCGTGTCCTGCGCCCAGACCTGGCACTGGGTCGACGCCCAGGCCGCCTGTGCGGAACTGGACCGGGTGGTGCGGCCCGGCGGGCGGGTGATGCTGGTGTGGAACAACCTGGACGTGTCGCATCCGTGGATTCTGCGGCTGGCGCGCATCATGCACTCCGGGGATATCCAGCGCCCCGGTTTTCTGCCCCAGGTCCACGCCCCCTGGAACATCTCCTCGGAGCTGCGCACCGGGTGGGTCCAGCATCTGCGCACCGGGCAGGTCCACCGGCTCATGCAGACCCGTTCCTACTGGTTGCGGTCGAATGAGCGGGTTCGCCAGCGGATGACCGACAACCTCAACTGGTATCTGTTCGAACGCCTGGGTTTCCACGACGGGCAGCTGCTGCCCATCCCCTACCGCACCGACGCCTTCGTGCTGGAACGGCGGTGAGCTCGCCCAGACCGGTCCCGGCCAGGCCACCGGTGGGCACGGTCAGAACATCCGACCCACCGAGGGGCAGTGGGTGGCGGTGTACTCGTTGACCCGTCCCAGGGCAGCGCTGTTGACGACGGCACCACTGACAGCACCCATCAGGCCGGCGAGCGGGTTACTCATGGCCTGAGCGGCGATCTCCTCCTGGGAGGCCCAGTACTGCGCCACCTGCTCGACGTCGTGGGCGATCTCCTCCGGCGCGACTTCGGCGGCCTGCCGAAACATCGCCTGCAGGTCAGCCATGGCCGACGCCATCTGGACGGTGCCCGACAGCGGACCAGCGGCTCGCGCGGTGTCGGTGGCGGTGAGGTAGCGCTCCTTATGTTCTTCCATCACCGCGCAATAGGACTCCACCGAGCGGGTGGGGGTACACGCGGTCACCCCCAGGCCCAGGGTCAGCAGCAGCGATATCGCGATGATCCGGCGCATGATGTTCATCCGTTTCTGTTCAGTCCACGAGCCGGTAGACACCGTAGACCAGGACGGCCAGCCCGCTCAGTAGAAGCTGCCAGCCTGCCGAGGCGAGCCCCTCAATGAACACATAACTCAGGAAGAACAACCCCAGGAGGACCAGGGTGACCCCTCGGAGCCTGTCGGAGATCCAGCTGACGAGATGCCCGACCAGCCGCAGGGCACCGAATCCGTGGGCGTTGGCTGCCGCGACCCGGCCGCCCCCCGGTGTTCCGGCCGGTTGCCGGCTATATTCCACCCCCCACCCGATCGCGAAGATAGCGGCGAGGATACCGATGATCCACAGCACAATAACCATGACCGAGTCCTTTCCTGCTGCCCGGACCGATGGCTCCGGCCTGGTCTTAGCTCCAGTTCAGCAGGAGGGGACCCTTTTCGGATAGCCCCTGTTTCCGGTGCCACCGAAACTGGGGGCCTGGTGCTTCACCACGCACTCGCGGCAGGACAGAGCGCGCGCCTACTGTGGAGTCATGGCAACGACACCAGCTGATGTGACAGAACTCGTCGAGCAGACCCTCGACTGGGTGACCTACGGTGACCCCAACTCCACCGATCTGATCGCGGTGACCACCGCCGAGTATCCCATCGCCGCCCAGGACCTGGGGTTTCGGGGAAATGATGAACGGATCGTCTCCCGCACGGAGTTCATCCGCGAGGATGACGGGTCGTGCACCGTGGAAATAGCCATGCTCGTCGACGACACGATCACCCTCCCCGATGATCTCACGCTCACCTTCGGGGACGGTGACCGTCGCACCTACCCCTCCCACCGGGAGGGGCTGATCGCCTTCTACACCTGGTGTGGGGGCGGGCAGGTGAGCTGAAGCCGCGCCGGGAGCCGGTGAGCTGGCGCCTACTTGCGCTGTCGACGCTCGCGCACCCGCACGGCGATGCGTACCGGTGAGCCGTGGAAACCGAATTTCTCGCGGAACTTACGCTCCAGGTAACGGCGGTAGCTGGCGTCCAGGAAACCGGTGGTGAACAGCACGATCACCGGCGGTCGGCTGGAGGCCTGGGTGGCGAAGAGCACGCGCGGCAGGCGGTTGTTCTTCATCGGCGGGGGGTTGGCGGCGATCGTCTCGCGCAGCCAGTTGTTGAGCTGACCGGTGGAGATGCGCTTGTCCCAGCTCTCCAGGGCCTCCAGCATGGCCGGCTCCAGCCGCTGCAGTGCACGACCGGTGGTGGCGGAGATGTTGATCCGCGTCACCCACGGCACGTGTGCCAGCTGCAGCTCGAACTCGCGCTCGAGCAGGTCCCGACGGTCCTCGTCCATCAGGTCCCACTTGTTGAACGCGATGACCATGGCCTTGCCGGACTCCAGGATCATGGCCAGCACGCGCTGGTCCTGTTCCGTGATCGGTTCGGAGGCGTCGATGAGCATGACGCACACCTCGGCTGCCTCGATGACACCACGGGTACGCAGGGATGCGTAGTACTCGTGGCCGGTGGCGTTCTTGACCTTCTTGCGCAGCCCGGCGGTGTCGATGAACTTCCACAGCCGCTGATCGAGCTGCACCAGCGAGTCGACCGGGTCGACGGTGGTGCCGGCGACGTTATCGACGACCGAGCGTTGCTCACCGGCGAACTTGTTGAGCAGGGAGGACTTGCCCACATTGGGCTTGCCGACCAGCGCCACGCGCCGCGGGCCCTCCACGATCGACTTCTCGCGCGGCTCCTCGGGGAAATCGGCCAGGATCTGGTCGAGCACATCCGCCCCGCCCCGACCGTGCTGTGCCGAGACCGGCCACGGGTCACCCAGTCCGAGGGAGTAGAACTCGGCCATGTCGGCGTACTGGGAGTCGGAGTCGAACTTGTTGGCCACCAGGACCACCGGCACGTCGGATTTCTGCAGGCGGCGGGCCATGATCGAGTCGGTCTCGGTGATGCCGACCTTGGTGTCGACGACGAGCACAATGACATCGGCGGTCTCCATCGCGACCTCCGCCTGACGGGCGATGGCGGAGTGGATGCCCCGGACGTTGGGGTCCCAGCCGCCGGTGTCCTGCACCCAGAACCGCTGGCCACCCCAGTCCGCAAGGTAGGAGATGCGATCACGGGTCACCCCCGGGAAGTCCTCCACGACCGCCTCGCGACGGCCGATGAACCGGTTGACCAGCGTGGATTTACCCACGTTCGGGCGACCCACGATCGCCACGGTGGGCAGGGACTCCTCGAAGTGGTCGGGACGCACAATGCCCAGCGAACGCTCGACCTCGTCCCAGTCCTCCTCGGCGAAGTCCTCGCCGTAGTCGGGGGCGGAGAACTCCTCCTCGGCGAACTCGAAGTTGTAGTCCCCGGCCTCAAAATCCGCAGAGGCCCAGCCCTGCCCGGGGGCGAGCTCATCCTCGTCGGTGAAGGCGCCCTCGGCGGGCATCTCCCCGCCGTCGGGGGTGTGGAAGACGAACGTGGTGTCCTGCTCGTCCTTGTCGGGTCCGGTGGCTCCGGTGTGTTCGGCGCTCATGTGGCGCTCCCTTCCACGATGTCGACGAGGCGTGCGAGCACATCGTCGAGGGTCATGTTCGAGGTATCGATGATCACGGCGTCCTCGGCCGGTCGCAGCGGCGAGGTCGTGCGGGTGGAGTCGAGCTCGTCGCGACGCTGTACGTCGGCGAGCACGGTGTCGTAGTCGACCTGACGGCCGGCGGCGACGTCCTGGTCGTGGCGGCGTTGCGCACGCACCTGGGCGGAGGCGGTGAGGAAGACCTTGGCGGGGGCGTCGGCGAGCACGGTGGTGCCGATATCGCGTCCCTCGACGATCGCCCGGTGAGCCCCGGCGGCCAACTGCCGCTGCAACGCCACCAGGTTCTGGCGCACCTGCGGGATCGCGGAGACCGCGGAGACGTTGCGGGTCACCTCGGCCTCCCGGATGATGCCGGAGACATCCTCGCCGGCCAGGCGCACCTCGGTGGAATCAGGATCATCGTTGAGAGCCAGGGGCAGATCCGTGGTCGCCTCGATCACGCGCGCCTGATCGGTGGGGTCAATCCCGGCGCGCAGGACGGCCAGGGTGGCCACCCGATACATGGCGCCGGTATCGACGTACTTGGCGTTGAGGCGGCGTGCCAGGGCGCGGCAAGTGGTGGATTTACCGGTGCCGGAGGGGCCGTCGACGGCGAGGATGAGGCCGCCGTCGGGCATGTTGGACACGGTCACATTCCCACCACCTTGTACAGGGCGGTGAGCTCGGCGGCGTTGAGGGCGCGCAGGGTGCCGGGCTTCTGCTCGCCGAGCTGGACGGTGTGGAGCTTGGTGCGCACGAGTCGCTGGACGGGGAAACCGGCGGTCTTGAGCATGCGGCGGACGATGTGCTTGCGGCCCTCGTGCAGTTCCACACGGATCAGGGACTGTCCCTCGTGGGTGTCGATGATCTGGACGTAGTCGGCCTTGGCTGTGCCGTCGTCGAGCTCGATGCCCGTGCGCAGCTGGTTGACCAGGCGCTTGTCGGCTTCGCCGAGCACGGTGGCCAGGTAGGTCTTGGGGACCTCGTAGCGGGGGTGCATGAGGCGGTTGGCCAGTTCCCCGTCGTTGGTCAGCAGCAGCAGGCCCTCGGTGTCGGCGTCGAGGCGGCCGACGTGGAAGAGGCGCTGGCCGGCGGCGGTGCGTTCGGAGAGCAGGTCGCCGACGCAGGGCCGGCCCATGTCGTCGGACATGGTCGACTGCATGCCGCGTGGTTTGTTGAGCAGGAAGTACTCATGGTCTTCGTTAACGTTGATGCGCACGCCGTCGACGCGGATGACATCGACGTTGGGGTTGACGCGGGTGCCCTGTTGGTTGACGATCGTGCCGTTGACCTCGACGCGGCCCTTGTCGATCATCACCTCGGCGTGGCGGCGGGAGGCCACCCCGGCCTGGGCGAGGACCTTCTGGAGGCGGGTGCCCTCAGCGGGGGTCTCGTCGAAGATCCAGTCGGCGCCGAGCTTCTCGGCTACGGAGCGGGCGTCGGCGTCTTTTTTGCGACGCTCGCCCATATCGACGTTCTGACGGCGGGCGGGGCGGGCATTGGACAGGCGGATTTCTTCGGAGTCGCGGGGTTGACGCTGGGGGCGTCGACCCTTCTTGTCCGGTGTGCCGTCTCGGCGAGCGGGTGGATTCACGGGAATCGTGTCCTTTTCTTCTGTTATGCAGGGCAAAGCTGTTGCTCATCGTACCGGACGGGGCCGGGGGGGAGGAAAGCGCGGCCTCACGGGTGGTGAGGGTGGGATCCCGGGCGTCTACTCCACGGTGAGCAGGCCGACCTCACTGCGCGCCAGGCACACCTGCCCGGTGTCGGTGGACGGTTCCACCAGCAGTTGCCTTCCGCCCCCGCTGAGTGCGACGTGGACCTGGATCAGGCCGGCGTCGACGGGCACGGTGACCGGCTGGCCGTCCAGGCCCAGTCGTAGCGTTCCCGGTGCGTCGGCGAAGTAGTTCAGCCGCAGCACCCAGTCCCGCTCCAGCAGCGGGCCATCGAGCTCCACGAGCACCCGCTCTCCCCCGGCCACCGGTGTGCATTCCGCATCGGATCGGGTGGCGCGCAGCGGATAGAGTTCCGCCGCCCGCACTCGCCCCTGCCCGTCGATCAGTACCGGGTCATGCGTCCACGGCTCTACCGGCGGGGTGCCGGGCAGTCCCCCGATCAGTCGGGAGAGCATGTTGTCGGGGTGGACCACCGGCAGCAGCACCTCCAGGTCCACCGGCTGATCGAGCAGCGGCTCCCCGCCCGATCCCCGCTGTGCCAGCTCCGCGCGCAGGGTGTGGAAGTACTCGCGCGCCGGTTGCTGGGCCCACACCCGCGCGTACCCCACCGTGCTCACCGCCGAGGAGATCAGCAGGGCCACCAGCACCACCCCACCGACCCGGCGCTCGGTCCGACTCGGCCCGGCCTGGTCCCGTCGACTCAGGAGCACCGCCAGGCTCAGCGCAGCGATCACCGCGACCTCGGAGAAGTGCCGCAGTGTCTGGACGATCTCCACCGCTGTCTCCGGTCCCGTACGCGCCAGACCCAGCGCCAGCAGCGGTGCCAGCGGATACACCACCGTGGGCACCCACACCAGCAGGTCGCGACGACGGTGCCGACCCGTCCACCACACGATCAGCACCACGGCCACAGACCCTGCGACGACCACCTCTGCCCCCGGCGCAGCCCACGGTGGGCCTGGTGCCCACCGCTCCCACCCCCACGGCCCGCCGGCCACCGTGGGCAGCAACGCCTGCACATAACCGGTCACCAGCAGCTCCGGCACCTGGCCCAGGCGTTCACCGGTGGCACCGGGGGCCCCGACCACCGCCAGGTAGATACCCGCCCAGGCCAGGGTGGGTACCGCCACCACCACCGACACCATCCCACTCGCCTTCGCAGCAACCCGCCAGATGCCCGTACACCACAGCATCAGCACCACCACCGGGGCGATGAACAGTGCGCGCTCCGTGAACAGCAGCCCGACCACCAGGGCAGCGACCGCCACCACCAGGTGGGTGCGGCGACTCCCCGGTTCCCGCACCGCCAGCAAAGTGTGCGTCACCACCAGGGCTAACGCCGCATGCAGGGGCAGGATATTGACCGCCGTGGCCCACCACGTCGTCGACGCCAACGTCAACGGCGTGAGCAGATACAGCCCCGTCGGCACCGCCGCCCACCGCGGACACCACTGCCAACACCCCCAGGCCACCGCCGCGGCCGCGACCACCTGCCCCACCCCCAGCAGACCGAGCGTCACCGGCCAGTTCAACGGGGCAACGGCGGCCACCAGCCACAACAGCAGCCACGCGCCGGGCATGAGGTGATCATCGTGAGGCTGCAGCAGGAGATCGGGGTGTGGGGTGGGGTACTGCCGGGCCTGGGCGTGGAGGGTCAGATCGTCCCAGTAGAACCAGCCCTGGGCGGCCACGGTCAGGCGCGCGGCCACCCCCAGGGCGACGACGGCGGCCAGCGGCCATGCCTGCCGACGTCGGGACGGTGACCGGGCCGGCATGTCAGTAGTCCTCCTCGATGGAGTCGATGTCGGGCAGCAGCGGCGCCAGGTCCGGTAGGCGCTCCAGGGAATCGATGCCCAGCAGTTCGAGGAAGAGTTCGGTGGTGGCATAGCGGTGGGCGCCGGTGGACTCCTCTACGTCGACCTCGCGGACCAGGCCGCGCAGCTGGAGGGTGCGCATCACCCCGTCGACGTTGACGCCCCGCACCGCAGAGATCCGGGAGCGGGTGACCGGCTGGCGGTAGGCCACCACCGCCAGCGTCTCCAGGGCTGCCCGGGACAGCCGGGACTGGGTGCCGTCGAGGAGGAACTGTTCGACGGCGTCGGCATTGTCGGTGCGGGTGTAGAAGCGCCACCCCTCGGGGCTCTCCCGGAGGTCGATCCCGGAGCCCCGGGCATCAAGTTCCGCGGCAATCACCCTCAAGATAGTGTCGACAGTTCCCTCCTCTACGCCGAGGGTGCGCGCCAGAACAGATACCGTGGCGGGCGTATCGATCACCAGGAGCACGGACTCCAGGCGGGAACGCAACTGGGAAATCAGCGGCAGCCCGCTCTGCGCGGCGGGGGCGGGGCCATCGGTCGAAGTCATGGCTCACAGTGTAGGGCCGCGCCGGGGTGCAGTCGGAGGCCGGCGCCCCCGGGGCGCAGGCGACCGGGCGGGGGTGCAAAATTTTTAGCCGAATCACTATTGACATCCGATGTGATCGGGGTAACATTCCGGCATGACCACGGCCACCCGCATCACCCGCACCGACCGGCTGATCCTCCTGCCGCTGAGTACCTCGCATGACGAGGAGGCCCACAAGGTCTACAGCGACAGGCGGATCTGGTCCCACCGCCCCCAGGCCCGCCACGACAGCGTCAGGGAGACCCACCGCCTCATCGAACGCACCCAGCAGTCCTGGACCCTGCGCAACCTCGGCCCCTGGGGCATCTACCTGCGCGACCAGCCCGCCGAGTTCATCGGCGTCGGCGGACTCGAGCTCGTCGACGGGGTGGTCTGGGACCTCAAGTACCGCTTCCGCCCCGACAAATGGGGCAACGGCTACGCCACCGAGGTCTCCCATGCGGCCATGGAGACGGTGCGGCGCTCCGACCCCGACACCCCCATCACCGCCCGGGTGACCACCAACCACCCCTCCTCACACCGTGTGCTGGAGAAGGTCGGCCTGTGGCCGGTGTGGGAGGGACGGCGCGTCGGCACCGATGACGACCCCGACGAGCCTGACGTGCGGATCTACGCCGACCGCCCCCTCACCGCAGAGACCCTGTCCATGCTGCAGAGCAGGCCCTAGAACCCGGGAGCCATCATGTCACTCGCATTTTTCCAGCCACTGCAGGATCTGTCCCTGACCTTCGCATGGAACTTCGCCACCTGGGCCGTGCTCGGCGTCTACGGAGGTATCGCCACCGGCAACATCTTCGACCCCGAGTACCTCAACATGCTCTCCCTCGGCCTGGGCCAGCTCTCCATCGCCCCCTACTGATGGCCGCCGAATACCTCCCGGGGCCCCTCAGTCCCAGTTCCCGGCGGCCACCACCGCCGGGTCCACCTCTTCCCCGGTCCAGGACACGGACAACTCCCCCAACGCCTCGGCCTGCCCGGTCTCCACGGCCCGGGCCTTATAGAGCTCCAGCAGGGCCAGGAAACTACCGATGACCTCCATGGACGCTGTGCAGTCCCGGGTCAGCGTGGTGAAACTGACCCATTGACCACGCCCCATCAGCCGCAGCATGTCGAGGATCCGACCGGCCTGCTCCGGCACCGAGACCGCCACCCGGTGGAGGTGGTCGGTGCCGACCAGCTCGGGGGGTCGGGGGCGGAAGACACCGGCGGAGAACTCCGCGAAACTATCCGGGGTATGCCCGAGCCTGACCGGCGGCAGTAGCTGCGCGAACTGCTCTTCCAGCCCCACCGCCCGCGGGTAACGACGCTTCGCGGTGCTCTGCCACCGCGCGAACAGATCGGCGACCTGCTTATAGGCCCGGTATTGCAACAGACGGGCGAAAAGCAGGTCACGTGCCTCCAGCAGAGCGAGATCCTCCTCGTCGTCGACCTCACCGCGAGGAATCAGGCGCGCGGTCTTCAGGTCCAACAACGTGGCCGCCACCAGCAGAAACTCCGTGGTCTCGTCCAGGTTGGCCGCCGCCCCCAACCGGCGGGTGTGGGCGATGAAGTCGTCGGTGACCTCCGACAGCGCCACTTCCGTCACGTCCAGTTTGCGGACGGAGATCAGCTGCAGAAGCAGGTCGAAGGGGCCCTCGAAGTTATCGAGCGCCACCCGGAACGCGGCGTGGTCGGTCACGGACTAGCTCGTCCGCTCCAGCACTTCCAGGGCCAGGCGGCGGTACTGGTCAGCGCCCTGCGAGTTGGGCGCCCACGTGGTAATCGGTTCGCCGGCCACCGAGGTCTCGGGGAAACGCACGGTGCGGGTGATCACAGCGTCGAAGACCAGGTCGCCGAACACCTCCACCACCCGGGACATGACCTCCCGGGCATGGGCGGTACGCCGGTCGAACATGGTGACCAGGATGCCGACTATCTCCAGGTCGAAGTTCAGCCGGTCCCGCACCTTCTCCACCGTGTCGGTCAGCAGCGCCAGACCACGCAGTGAGAAGTACTCGCACTCCATCGGGATGATCACCCCGTGGGCGCAGGACAGGGCGTTGACGGTGAGCAGGCCCAGGGAGGGCTGGCAGTCCAGGATGATGTAGTCGTAGTCCCCCATCACCGGCCGCAGGGCACGGGCCAGGCTCTGTTCCCGGCCGACCTCGTTGACCAGCTGGATCTCCGCAGCCGAGAGGTCGATGTTGGCCGGCACCAGATCCAGGTTCTCCACCGCCGTGTGGTGGAGGGCGGAGTGGATGGACTCCCGGCTGTCCATCAGCAGGTTGTAGATCGTGACGTCGAGTTCCTCACTGGGGATACCCAGTCCCGCCGACAGCGCGCCCTGCGGGTCGAGGTCCACCAGCAGGACCTTCTTACCCTGCTCCGCCAGGCAGGCACCCAGGTTGATCGTCGACGTCGTCTTACCGACGCCGCCCTTCTGGTTGCACATGGCGATGATCCTGGCCGGCGCACGCCGCTTCCTGCGGGCGGGATCAGGCAGGTCCCGCTCCGACCGTCGGGTCAGACCGATATCGAGTTTCCTCCGGTCAGACATTTCCGCATCGCTCACAGTCAACCCTTCTTCCTTGACTCATTTCGCTGTCATACGACTCGCGTCACCAGCCCCACCCAGGTTACATGGCCCGGCGCGCCATATCGGGCATTGCCACCACAGCCCTGCAGGTCACGGCCGCAAGAGGGGTTGAACACCCGGCTCGGGGGTGAGCCTGACGCGTCTGGCGATCACGCCCGTGGGTGGGCCTCCCGCCACACCTGCCGCAGGTTTTCGGCGGTGACGTGGGTGTAGATCTGGGTGGTGGTCACGGAGGAGTGTCCGAGTAACTCCTGGACCACGCGCACGTCGGCACCGCCTTCCATCAGGTGGGTGGCGTAACTGTGACGCAGGGTGTGCGGGGAGATCCTCCTGTCCAGGCCTGCCCGGGTGGCGGCGGTCTTCAGTACCGCCCAGGCGCTCTGCCTCGACAGGGGGCCTCCTCGGGTGTTGAGCAGCAGCGCATGCGACCTGCCCCGGGCAAAGACGGGGCGGGCGCGCACGAGGTAGTCCCCGACGGCCTCCAGCGCTTTCGTACCGACGGGTACGAGACGTTGCTTGTCGCCCTTACCGGTGACGGTGAGGATGCCCTCGCAGTCGGTGAGATCATCGACGAACAGACCGGTGACCTCGGAGACCCGCGCCCCGGTGCCGTAGAGCAGCTCCAACAGGGCCCGGTCGCGCAGATCCACCGGGGTGGCGAACTCTCCGGCGGGCACGGCGTCGAGTAGCGTGCTGACCTCGGCGATGGTGAGCGTGTCGGGCAGGTGCCGGGCAGTCGCGGGAGGGGAGACCTCGGCCGCCACGTCGATATCGACCACCCCCTCGTGTACCGCGAACCGGTGCAGGCCCCGGGCGACGGTCAGGGCGCGGCCCGTGGAGGAGGCGGCCAGAGCCGGGCCGTTGAGACCGCGGCGCAGGTCGGCGACATAGGCTTCCACGTCGGTGGTGGTGACTGCGCCGAGCTCAGTGATACCTGCTGCGTTGAGCCAGTCGAGATAGCGGTCGAGGTCGCGCCGGTAGTTACTCAGGGTGTTGTCGGACAGGCCGCGCTCCACCGCCAAGTGGTTGAGCCAGGTGGCCGCGATGTCTCCGGGTGCGCTCACAGTTTCTTCATGTCCGGGCCGATGCCGGCGGCCTGCCGACGCTGTGGCAGAGAGGTGGGCCGGTGGGTGAAGGGGGTGGTGACCGGTCGTGGCTGCGCCCTTCCGGCGAGTACCTCGGAGGCGGCCATGATGCCGGCGATGGCGATGGAGTTGACGATCTCCCCACGGAAGATCCGCTCCTTCGCCTCCGCCAGGTCGACCCACTCCAGGGTCATGTCGGCCTCCTCCCCCTCCGGGGCGGGACGCTCCACGTCACTCAGGCCACGGGCGAGATAGATGCGCACCGCCTCCTCGCAGAATCCGGGGCTGGTGATCAGGTCGACGAGGACAACCCAGTCCTCGGCCGCCAGACCGGCCTCCTCCTGCAGTTCCCGGCGCGCGGTGGCGAATTCGTCTTCGCCGACCGTGTCCAGGATGCCGGCGGGTAGTTCCCACAGGCGCTGGCGGGCGCAGTGCCGGTACTGGTGCACCAGGGCGATGCGTCCCGCCTCATCGAGGGCGACGATGGCGGCGGCACCGAAGTGTTCGACGATCTCGCGGGTGGCGGTGGTCTGCCCCGGCATGGCCAGGGTGTCACGACGGAGGGCGAGGATGGGGGATTCGAGTAGCAGTTCCGAGTCGAGGACGGTGAAGTCGTGGGCCATGCTCACCAATCTAGTGGCATCGTCTGCGTCCCGGTATCAGGTCTCAGAAGCCCGGGGCGGGTGACTGGGCAGAGGGGGTGTCACCGTAGGCGCCGGTGCCGCCCTCAAGCTGTTCCCGTAGGGCGAGCACCGTGGCCAGTCGCCCCCAGGAGCGGTCGAGGGAGTCCACGGTGGAGACCTCTGCGGCGGCCGTCTCGTCGGCACGGAGCAGGTCCAGGGCAGCGCCCTGCCGGGCCGTGGTCGCGGGGCCGGCGAGCACCATGCCGTTGCCGCGGGCGTCGAGGGCCCGGGCGAAGGAGACGATGGAACGGGGGGCGAAAGACTCGGAGGTGTCCTCCCCCTCGCCGAGCAGCAGCACGGTCAGTTGGGCGGGCAGGATGGTGCCGTCTTCGTAGGAGAGGAAGCCGCTGTCGCGCAGGGTGCCCAGCAGCAGCGCGCGTTCCTCGGGGGAGGCCTGTTGCTCGGCGCTCTCCGGGTTGAGGAGCAGGGCAGATCCCAGGGCCTGCCCGGCGTGGGTGCCGGGGCCGGGGGCGTTCTCCGATAGTTCGGTGCCGGCCGGCAGGGTGTTCGCCACGACCGAGGACAGCTGGTCGGCACCGTCCTGGCTGAAGAAGCTCTCCTCCAGGCGGATGCGGCCGGCCTCAGTCGCGCCTGCCTCGCCCAGCAGCTGGCCAATGCCCTCGACGTCCTCGGCTCCGGCATCGTGGGTGTGCAGGACCAGCACCGGACGGCCCTCCAGCGCACCGGTGACGACAGGGGGGGACAGTTGCGTGATGAGGTCGTCGGCTGCCGCCGCCCCGGACTCGGCCCGCTCGGCGTCGGCACGGAGTTGTTCATGTTCTTCCCGGCTCACGGTCTCCTGCTGGTCTCCGACCGGTTCGTCGAGGGCGGGGGCGAGGAGGAGCGTGCCCAGCAGGAGGCCGCCGGCCAAGCCAAAGCCCAGACCTGCGACGGTGAAGCCTGCGCGTCCCGTGGATCTTCTGACCATGCCGATCCCCTTCCTAACTGAACCAGCCCTGGACGGTCAGTGCCAGACTGTTCCAGGCCTCGGTGAGGTTGTTGACGAAGCTGTCGGATCCGCCCAGGCCGATGATCACGACGAGTGCGGCCAGGGCCACCAGCAGGCCGAGTACCGCCCACAGCCAGCCCACGCTGCGGGAACCACCGACGTTGTAGAGGGAGGTCACCGCCGACACATCCACCAGTCGGGGGCCGAGTTTGGTGCGGGTGAGCAGCGAGACCGGGGCGGTGCCAGGCTCCCGGGCGAAGATGGCGTCGAGATCGAGCGGGGCACCGACATTCACGACGAGTTCGGCGCCGTGGTAGCCGGCCAGCAGCAGCGCCAGGTCGGTGGCGGAATCCGTGGCCGCGGGGAAGGTCATCGCGCCCACCCCCAGGTCCTGGATGCGTTCCAGGCCCACGGCATGCCCATCCGGCTCCGCCGGCAGCACCACCCTGGCACCGCTGCGCAGTGCATCGGCACCGATATTGGCCGGGTTGCCGACGACCAGATCGGGCTTATAGCCCAGATCGAGCAGGGAATCCGCTGCCCGGTCGACCCCGATGAGTACCGGTTCGTACTCGCGCAGGAAGTTACGCAACTGTTTGAGCTGCGTGCGGTGCCCCGGGGCGGGACTGACCACCACGACTTTCCGGCCACTGATCCGGGTGTCGCTGTCGGGGATGCCGAGGCCGTCGATGAGCAACGGGCTCTCCGAGTGGATGAACTGGATGGTGTTGCCGAAATAGGCCTCCATGTGGTCGACCAGCGACTGCTGGGACTCCACGAAGTTCGCCTCCGCCCGCGGGTGGCCGAGCACGGTGCCGGCACCGATCACCCGGTCACCGGAGTAGATCTTGCCCTCCTCGGTGACCCGTACCTTCCGACCGTCGCGCAGTTTCGAGCCGAACTCGGCTCCGGCGTCCTCGATGAGCACGATATCGGCGTCGAGCAGCAGGTGGGGGCCGAAGTTGGGCACGGTCCCGGTACTGAAGGACGCGAGGTTGACCACGATGGCCGGGGAGGCCCCCAGCAGGCGCTGGGCGGTCTGCCGGGAGACATCGGGCTCATCGATGACGGCGATGTCGCCCTGCCTGAGACGGGTGAATCCCCGGCGGCTGCCGGTGCAGTCGCGCAGGGTTCCATGCAGACCGGGCAGGTCGGCGGTGCGGGAGAACAGGCTCATGCGGCCCATTGTGCTGCGAAAGTTTCAACCAGTGGTGGAGGCGCGCGGCGTGTCACAGGACACGCAGCTCGCTCCGCTCCCGGTGCGCCCGTTCCAGCAGCTCAGCGGCGTGCGCCCGGCCGGTGGCCGTGTCATCGAGGCCGGCGAGCATCCGGGCGAGCTCCTCGACGCGCTGCTCACCGGTCAGCGTGAGCACCCCGGCGGTCACCGTCTCATCGCCGACATTCTTCGCGACGTGCAGGTGGGTGTCGGCGTACGCCGCCACCTGTGGCAGGTGCGTGACCACGATGACCTGGTTGCGGGCGGCCAACCGGGCCAGCCGACGTCCGATCTCTACTGCGGCACGACCTCCCACGCCAGCATCCACCTCGTCGAAGACGAGGGTCGCGCCCTGTGAACCGGCCGAGAGGATCACCTCCAGAGCCAGCATGACCCGGGAGAGTTCACCACCGGAGGCCGCTGCGGCCAGGGGCAGGGCGGTGGTGGCGGGGTTGGGGGCCAGCAACAGCTCCACATCATCGGCGCCATCGCGGCCGGGCTCCACCGGCCGCACGGCGACCTCGATGCGGGCCTTGGGCATCGCCAGGCCGTGTTGTAGCTCCCCGGTGACCTGCTCGCCGAGTCGACGGGCGGCCTGCTCCCGGTTACGGCTGAGTGTCCGGGCCGCCGACCGCAGGGCACTCTCGGCAGCCGCAACCTGTTCCTTCAGCTCCTCCAGGGCACCGGGGGAGATATCGATGCGTTCCAGCCGCTGCCGGGCCTTATCGCGCCACACCAGCACCCCGTCGATGTCGGGGGCGTACTTGCGGGTGAGCATCTTCAGCTGCTGCTGGCGTTGCAGCAGCTCTTCCAACTGGTCCGGATCCGCCGGCAGGTCCGACAGATAGCTGCCCAGCTCCACGGAGATGTCGCCGAGCAGACTGGTGATCTCGGAGAGCTTCTCCCCCATCTCCCGGAGTGCCGGATCACTGGAGCCGACCAGTGCCGACTCCGCCCGCCCCAGCAGGGTGGAGGCGGGCTCGTCCTCGGCATAACCGCCGAAGGTCTCCGGGCCGTCGATCGCACCCAGTGCCGTGGCGGCCTCCTCCCGCAGCGTATCGACGTCCTGCAGGCGCCGGATCCGCCCGATCAGTTCCCCGTCCTCACCCGGCTCGGGCGAGACCTGGTCGATCTCGTTGAGGGCGAACTCCAGCCGGTCGAGCTCCTGGGCCAGTTCCCGCCGGGACTCGGTGCGCTGCCGCAGGTCCTTAGTCAGGGCGCGCCACGTCCGCCAGGCCGTGCGGTAGGTCTCCAGCAGGGGTCCGATGGCCGGGTCGAACCGGTCTAGAGCGGCCAGCTGCTGACCCGGGGCCAGTAGCCGCAGCTGATCATTCTGCCCGTGGATCGTCAACAGCTCGGCGGTGAACTCCCCCAGCGTGGCCGCCGGCACGGAACGCCCGCCCAGGTGGGCGCGGGAACGACCGGTGGCGTTGACGGTTCGGGAGGCGATGAACTCCCCGTTCTCGTCCGCAGCTCCCCCGGCGGCCGCCACGATGGCACCGGCACGTCCGGCGACCTCGCCAGGCAGCTGGTCAGTGAGGAAACGACCCTCCACAACGGCCTGCCGGGCCCCGTTGCGGACCCGGGAGGCCTCTGCCCGCCCCCCGGCGAGCAGCCGCAGGCCGGTGACCACCATCGTTTTTCCGGCCCCGGTCTCACCTGTGAGAACCGTCAGTCCCTCGGACAGTTCCGCCGTCGCGGAGGGGATCACGCCGAGATTCTCGATGGTGATGTCAGCAAGCATGGGCAACAGCCTATCGCAGCACCGCGGACGGAACCGGAATCCGCCCGGCTGCCTCAGTGCCGCGGGTTACGGGGCCCACGCCAGCCGGCGACCGGCAGCCGCAGCTTGGTCACCAGCCGGTCGGTGAAGGTCGACTCATCCAGGCGCACCCAGCGCACCGGACGCACCCCGCGGATGATCTCGATGCGGGAGCCCGGAGGCATGGGGATGGGGCGGAAACCGTCCATGACGGCCATCGCCGGGGAGGAACCGGGGTTGGACTCCACCGCGACCGTCGAATAGGGCGAGACCACCAGCGGCTTGGTGAACAGGGCGTGTGCGTTGTTCGGGACCACGAGGATCGCATCGAGCTCGGGCCACAGCACCGGCCCACCGGCGGAGAAGGCGTAGGCCGTCGAGCCCGTCGGCGTGGAGATCAGTACCCCGTCGCAGCCGAAGGAGCTGACGGGACGGCCATCGACCTCGAGGATCGCATCGAGCACCCCCCGTCGGTTGAGGTTCTCCACGCTGACCTCGTTGAGCGCCCAACCGCTGTCGATGACCTCACCATCATTGTCGAGCACGGTGGCGTCGACGGTCATGCGGTCCTCGACGCGGTAGTCACGGTCGATCACCCGCTGGATGGCCTCCTCCAGGGACTCGGCCTCCCACTCCGCGAGGAAACCCACGTGCCCGAGGTTGATACCGAGCACCGGCAGGTCCACCGCCCGGGCCAGATCCGCGGCCCGGAGGAAGGTACCGTCCCCGCCGAGGACGAGGACGAGCTCGCACCCCTCGGCCGCTTCAGGACTGTGGGTGACCCGTTCCAGACTGGTCAGCACCGGGCAGCCCTCCAGGGATCCGGCGTCCTGGTGTATGAGGGCACGCACCTTGATATTCGATTCCACCAACAGTCTGGCGGTGTGTTCGGCAGCCTCGATATTCGAGGTGCGGCCGGTGTGTGGCACGAGCAGGACTTCACGCTGGGGGTTCACTGTGGCCCCTCCTTCACGGCGGTTGCGATCATGTCGGTCAGCTGTTCAGGACTCGGGGCACCTGCCCCGCCGTCCTTGACCAGCCACAGGAAATATTCTACGTTGCCGCTCGGCCCCGGCAGTGGGGAGGCCACCACCGCCCGGCAGCTCAGACCAAGTTCAGCGGCGAACTCCGCGGTCTGCCTGGTCACCTCGGCGCGTAGCTCCGGACTACGCACCACCCCGCCGGACCCCAACCGGTCCTTTCCGACCTCGAACTGCGGTTTGACCATCGGCAGCAGATCAGCGCCCTCACGCAGGCAGTTGGCGATGGCGGGCAGGGTCAACCGCAGGGAGATGAACGACAGGTCCCCGACCATCAGGTCGCAGGGACCGCCACACAGCTCGGGTGTGAGGTGACGGATGTTGGTGCGGTCGAGTACACGCACCCGCTCATCGTTCTGCAGCCGCCAGATGAGCTGTCCGTAACCGACATCGACGGCGACGACCTCGGTGGCGGCGCGACGCAGCAGCACATCCGTGAATCCCCCGGTGGAGGCGCCGGCGTCCAAGGCCTTCTTCCCCGCCACCGACAGCCCCTGCGGCTCGAAGGCTGCCAGGGCGCCGAGCAGCTTGTGGGCACCGCGTGAGGCCCAGCCATCGTCCACGGACTCCTCCACCCGGATGGAGACCTCCGGTGCCACGACCGTGGCCGGCTTGGCCGCCTTGAAACCACCGACGAACACCCGGCCGCCCCGGATCATCTCCACCGCCTGTTCCCGGGAACGGGCGATCTTGCGCCGGACCAGCTCGGCATCGAGACGTCTGCGTGCCACCATGTCTTCTCCTAGTTATCCTGCAGCGCCTCGTGCAGCACCGCGTGCGCCCGCTCCAGCTGGTCGGTTTCCTCCGCCAGCGACGCCGGGTTCTCACCGAGAATAGCGTTGAGCTGCCTCTCGACGTCCGCGGGGCTCACCCGTGGGCGCCGCGGATCCTGCGGGAGGGGGACGTTCATCCGGTCACCACCAGGCCTCGACGGCGGCCTTGGCATACTCGCCCACCGGTCGGATACGCCTGAGCGGATGCTCCGAGGACCACACGACCGCCAGGGCGGTGCGTAGGGCCTGCACGGGCGTGGACTCAGGCCGCCCCAGGTCGAGCAGGAGATCACCGGAGTCCAGGCGGGCGGTGAAACCACCCTGGGCGCCCGGTCGCAGGGCCTGCACGGGCAGGTTGAGCTCGAGCATCGACTCCGCGATGTACGTCGGACGCTGGTGCTCCGGGGCCATGAGCAGATCGTGGGGACCCGAAACACCCGTGAGCACCTGGAAGGTGGGGATCTGCGCAGCGTTGCCGCCCTCAATATCGGTGTCGAGGCGGTCACCAACGGCCAGGGGGGCCGTCGAGCCCAGCTTCGCTGCCGCAGAATGGAAGAGACGGGGGCCGGGCTTGCCTGCCGCCACCGGCACGACACCGGTGGCGTTGGTGACCGCAGCGACCATCGAGCCGTTACCCACCAGCAGCCCCCGTTCCGAGGGCAGGGAGGAATCCAGGTTAGAGGCGATGTAGATCGCCCCCTCACGCAGCGCCAGGGCAGCCTCGGAGAGCTGGGCCCACCCCGTTTCCGGGTTGTGGCCGTGGAGGACAGCGCGCGGCTGGTCCCGGGCGGAATCCACGACGAGGAAACCGGCCTCACGCGTCAGCTCCCGGAAAGAAGGGGTGCCCAGCACCAGGACCCGGTCTCCGGGTTCGAGCTGCTCCGCGGCGAGTTCGACGGCCGCCTGCGCGGAGGTCAGAACGTCCCCGACCCTGACGGTAAGGCCCAACTCGCTGAGCTTCTCCGCCACCAGTCCGGGGGCACGCGAGGCGTTGTTGGTCACGTACATCGCCGGCAGGTCCGCATCCAGGATGGCGGCCACGGCGCCGGGGATGGCACGACCGCCTTCCCAGATGGTTCCGTCAAGGTCCAGGATCAAGGCGTCGTGCTGTGCAAGAAGGCTCATGGAGACAACTTTAACCGAGCTCGTTGAGACGTTCCGCGGCGTCGGTCATCCCGTCCTCGTCGATCTTGTCGGCGTGGCGGAACCACTCGCGGGCCTCCTCCGTGCGACCGGCGGCGGCCAGGGCATCAGCGTAGGCGTAGGAGAGCCTGGTGGCAGCCGGGCCGGTGGAGTTGAGGTCAGGGTTGTGCCGCTGCAGCGTCACCACGGCGCTCTCCGGCTGATCGAGATCGAGACGGGCGCCGGCGACGACGATCCCGAGCTCGACCCGGGACTCCTCGTCGAGCTCCCGGGCCTGCTCGGAACGCCCGAGTTCGAGAGCCTTCTCCGGGCGACCGAGGCCGCGCTCGCAGTCAGCCATGACGGCCATGAGGCCGGGGCCACCGGAGATACGTCGGGCGGCGCGCAGCTCAGCCAGCGCCTCCTTCCACTCCCCCGCCCGGTAGGCGGCGATGCCGTTGGTCTCACGGGCGACAGCAACGCGTCCGGCCCGGTCCTTGGCCGCCCGGGCGTGACGCAGTGCCAGCTGCGGATCATCGGCCATCAGGGTGGCAGCCATGATCATGTGCTTGGCTACCGCATCGGCGTTGTCCTTCGACAGGACCCTGAGGTCCTGGAGGACCATCGGGTCGAGATCAGCGATGTCGATATCACCCGGCAGGTCCGGTTCAGACAGACGCTTGTTGAGGCGTTCCTCACGGAAACCGGAACGCTGGGGGCCGGAGCGGAACCCGCCCTCGCGTTCCGATCCGGCCCGCTGAGCGTGCCTGCGGTCCCCTCCATCGCCCTTCGAACCACGGCTTCCGCCGCCTGCGCCGGCACCCGGGCGACGGGGGCGGCGGTCCTCAGAACGGTGGTCACGCGAAGGGCGGTCTGACATTCACTATCTCTTTCCGGTTCCGGGGCCGGCTGGGAAGCAACGGCCCTGATCTCAAAGGACTTCCAGGTGCATGAGTCTACCCCGGGACCGTGATGAATCCGTAGACGGCTCAGGGTGATGTGCTCATGAATGAGGCGTGGCCTGTCAGGACCGGGTTGATCCCGGTTGTCCTGACAGGCCACGCCGTCGTCTTCTCGATATTCAGTTGTGTTGTTTTGAGTGTTGGCGGTAACTTACTCTCCCACACCCTCCC
>CAZTIZ010000026.1:3097-26590 GCA_964613845.1 uncultured Corynebacterium sp. | reverse complement strand
CTCGCGGGTGCGGAAGATGAAGTTACCCGGGGTGATCTCGTTGCGGAAGGACTTACCGATGTTGGCGATGCCGAACGGCGGCTTCAGGCGCGCGGAGGTCATGACGTTCTTGAAGTTCACGAAGATGCCCTGGGCGGTCTCCGGGCGCAGGTAGTGCATGCCCTCCTCGTCATCGACGGGACCCAGGAAGGTCTTCATCAGGCCGGAGAAGGCCTTCGGCTCGGTCCAGTTACCGGGCTGGCCGGTCTCCGGATCGTTGATATCGGCCATGCCGTTCGCCGGCGGGTGGCCGTGCTTGGCCTCGTAGGCCTCCATCAGGTGGTCGGCGCGGTAGCGCTTGTTGGTGTGCAGGGACTCGACCAGCGGATCAGTGAAGACCTCGACGTGGCCGGAGGTGACCCACACCTGGCGCGGCAGGATGAGGGAGGTGTCGACGCCGACGACGTCGTCGCGCGACTGCACCATGTTGCGCCACCACTGGCGCTTGATGTTCTCCTTCAGCTCCACACCCAGCGGACCGTAGTCCCAGGCCGAGCGGGTGCCTCCGTAGATCTCCCCCGCCGGGAAGACGAGACCTCGCCTCTTGCACAGGTTGACGACGGTATCGATGACGGATGCGGCCATTGGCTCTCGGACTCCTCTGGTAGGGGACAGTCGGTGGAAAAATCTGGGTGGGACGTTCCTGCCGGAACGTACACCCGGACCAGTCTAGCCGCCTGATCCCGGGAGTGACACAGCGGCTACCCTGCGACGGGGCCCGGGCGCAAAGTGGGGCAAATGTCTAACTTTTAATAGTCAGGATATATGCTGGAATCAGCATGTGGATCTCATATCTGCAGGCTGTACCGCGCATTCCGGAATTTTCGCCCACGGTCCTGGCGGTTCAGACATGACATGCCGGACCACGAGAACTGAGCAGAAATGGACACTTACCCGGACGCTGACCTGGAGTCCGCGACCCGTATCATCGCCGCGCTGGATTCACGGCTGCGGATCCAGATTGTCCTGCGCCTGGACGAACGCGAGCACTTCGTCCATGAACTCGTCTCCGAACTACGAAAGTCCCAGCCCCTCGTCAGTCAGCACCTGCGCGTGCTGAGGAAATCGGGCATCATCGATTCCCGGCGCCGGGGCCGTGAGGTCATCTACCGGCTCGCCCAGCCCGGGGCCCGGGAGATCATCGACCTCGCCGCGAACCTCGGGGGACGTCCACTGCGCAAGCTCGCGCTGGTCGACGGAACCGACGTGTCGCCGGAGAGCGAGTCGGCCACTGCTACAGCGGCGGTGGTGCTGCCGTCCGAGGAGCATGAGACGATCCCGAGTCCCTCCCCTGTCCCGCCGCCCGGCCAGTCCCCGCTCAGTCCACCGCAGAAATAGTTGCGGAGCAGGCATCGGACGACGGATTCCTGCGCTTGAGCGCCCGGCAACCGCGGTTCAGGGGCCCGGCGGTGAATTCAGACCCGTGATAGAAATGGGTCAGCTACCGTCCCTGTCGTCGAAGGAACCCTGATGTCCACCGTCAAGTCCAGCATGCCGAAGCTCGGGGCGCGCAACACCCGCCAGCGCACCGCCGTCATCAACGTGCTGCAAGAGCTCGACACCTTCACCTCCGCGAAGAACATCCACCGGGCTCTCCAGGAACGCGATCTGCAGGTGGGACTGACCACCGTCTACCGCACCCTGCAGTCCCTGGCCGAGATCAAGGCGGTTGACGTGCTGCACATGACCTCCGGGGAGACCCTGTACCGGCATTGCCTCTCCGACCAGCACCACCATCACCTGGTGTGCACCAACTGCGGCCACACCGAGGAGATCGACGGTGGCCCCGTTGAGGCCTGGGCCCGTACCGTGGCCGAGCAGCATAACTTCACCCTGACCGGCCACGACGCCGAGATCTTCGGCCTGTGCCCCACCTGCCGGGGCAAGCAGGAGACCAGGCCCGCGGCCACCGACTAGCCGCGCCCGGCCCCGGTCTCAGATCACCCAGGAACTGAAGGCCAGCCCCAGCACGTAGGTGACCGCTGCGGCCCCCAGCCCGATCAGCAGCTGCCGCAGAGCCCGGGTCCAGGGTGGTTTCCCGGAGAGCACGCCCGTGATCCCACCCGTGAGGAGCAGCGCCAGCGAGACCATCACCAGGGCCAGGATCGCCCCCACCCCCGCGGTGGCCCCGAACAGGAACGGGATGATCGGGATGAACGCCCCGACGGAGAAGAACAGGAAACTCGACACCGCCGCCGACACCCCGCCGCCGGACTTCTCCTGCGGCACGCTCTCCTGGCCCATACCACTGCTGAACATCTGGTCGGGGACGCTTCCCTGGTGCAGCCGGACGAACTCCTCCCGGGCCTTCTCCGTGGCCTCCTCGGTGGCCAGGCCACGGGCCCGGTAGACCAGGGCCAGTTCGTTGGCGTTGACATCGAGCTTCGGGACCAGCGTGTGGGCCTTGGGGTGCGGGGTGGAGGCCTCCAGCAGCTCGGTCTGGGACTTCACCGACACATACTCCCCCGCCGCCATCGACAGCGCGCCGGCCAGCAGCCCGGACACGCCCGTCAACAGGATGATATTGGGCGCCACGCCGGAGCCCATCACGCCGATGACCAGTGCCAGGTTGGACACCAGACCGTCGTTGGCCCCGAAGATCGCGGCGCGGAAATCACCGGACATCCGCTCCCGACCACGGCTGGCCAGTCCGCGGACGACCTCTGCGTGGATGCGTTCGTCCGCGGCGATCTGTTCCGGGGCGTCGGCATCGCGCACGTAGGGGGTGCGGGACTCGGCGGACTGCATCAGGGCGAGGGTGAACACCGAACCGAAGCGCTTCGCCATGAAGCCCTTGAGCCGGGTGCCCAGATCCGGCTGACGGGGCATGCCGATATAGTCGCCGAGCTTCTCCCGCCAGAACTGCTCGTGGCGTGCCTCAGCCTCCGCGAGGCGGAGCAGGATTTCCCGCTCCTCCCCGGTCTTCCGGTGGGCGAGCTCACGGTAGACGGCCGCTTCGGCGCGTTCATTGGCCAGGTAGCGGCGCCACCGGCTGATCTGCACCCGGGTGGGCCTGGGCGGGTCGAGAGCCTCATCCTCGGCGGTATGGTCCGGCTGGCTCGCGGGCATTGTTCCCCCTAGGTCTTGGTGCCGCCGAATCTGCGGTCACGATGAGCGTACTCCTCGACCGCGGTGAAGAGATCCGTGGTGGTGAAGTCGGGAAAGAGCTTGTCCTGGTAAACCATTTCGGCGTAGGCCGACTGCCACAGGAGGAAGTTGGAGGTGCGTTTCTCGCCGGAGGGACGCAGGAACAGGTCGACGTCAGGCATGTCCGGCTCGTCCAGCCACTGCGGGAAGGACTTCTCCGTGATCTGCTCCGGCCGCAGTGCCCCCTCCGCGGCGAGGGTGGCGATCTGCCGGACGGCGTCGACGATCTCGGCGCGACCGCCGTAGTTGACGCACATCGCCAGGGTCATGCGGGTGTTGCCCTCCGTCAACTTCTCCGCGGCCTCCAGCTCCCGGATGACGGAGCGCCACAGTCGGGGGCGCCGACCGACCCAGCGCACCCGCACGCCCTTGCGGTTGAGCTCGTCGCGCTGGCGACGCAGCACGTCTCGATTGAAGCCCATGAGGAAACGTACCTCTTCAGTGGTCCGACGCCAGTTCTCCGTGGAGAAGGCGTAGGCGGACAGGTAGGGCACACCGAGTGCCAGGCAGGCGTCGACGACGTCCATGAGGACAGCTTCGCCCCGCCGGTGACCTTCGGTCCGTTTCATCCCGCGTTCCTGCGCCCACCGACCATTGCCGTCCATCACCAGGGCGATGTGGCGGGGTAAGAACTCGGCGGGGATGTCCGGGGGTGTCAGTTCAGGGCTCACGGCCCCTATTCTGCCCTATGCCTGGTCCATGACGGTGAGGCTGGTGACCTTCTGCTCCAGGTGCCACTGGAGGTGTGCGCGGGTGAGCCGGTGTGCGGCGTCGACGAGTGGCCTCTGCCCAGCGGCCAGTTGCCGGACCGCCGGCCAGTGTGAGTTCTCCAGCAGCCACATCAGGCGCAGCGCCTGCTCGGGCACCTCCGCTGAACCGGATGGACGGCAGCGCGGGCAGGTGGCGCCCCCGATGGCCGGGTGGAAGGCGTGGTGTGGTCCGGCTGCCCCGCACTGGGCGCAGTTGAACAGTCCCGGCGCCCAGCCGGCATGCCGCATGGCCTGCAGGAGGAAGGCGTCGAGATCCAGGGTGGGGTGGTCGCTGTTCCGCAGGCGCGCCAGCGTCTCGGTGAGGTGGTCGTAGAGCCAGGGGTCGCCCTCCCCGCCGGCGAGCCGTTCCGCGGATTCGAGGGCAGCGCAGGCGGCGGTGTAGCGCGCATAGTCGTCGATGATGCCGGAGCCGTGATAGGCGACGGTGTCCGCTCCCGTGATGGAGTCCAGGCTGCGCCCCGGGTGCAGCTGCACGTCCAGGTCGACGAACAGCTGCAGGCGCGAACCGAACCGCGACTTCGCGCGTCGCACCCCCTTGGCGACGCCGCGGCGCAGGCCGTGGTTGCGTGTCAGCAGGACCACGATGCGGTCGGCCTCGTCGAAATCGTGGGTGCGGATGACGAGGGCACGGTCCCGGAAACTCTCGCGGCGCATGGCGTCCCTAGAAACCCAGGCGACCCAGCGACTTCGGGTCCGACTGCCAGTTCTTCAGCACCTTGATGCGCAGGTCCAGGTAGACGTTGTGCCCCACCAGCTTGATGATGGCCTGCCGGCCATTGTGGATGATGCGGCCCATCCGACGGCCGTCCCGACCCTCCAGGATCTGCTTCTGGCCGGGGCGCTCCACGTAGATGATGGCGTGGATGGCCGTCCGGCCCTCCTCCGGGATCATCTCGTCGACCTCGACGGCCACCGAGTGCGGCAGTTCGTCCTTCAGGCCGCTCAGGGCAGCCTCGCGGATGAGCTCGGAGATGCGGGTCTCCGTGTCATCGTCGGTGACGTGGTCGTCGGGGTAGAACTTCGGCCCCTCCGGCAGATGCTCCACGATGACGTTCATGAGCACATCGGTCTGGATACCATCGGCCGCGGAGACCGGCACGACCTCGCACTCACCGCCCAGCATCTCGTGCAGCGCGAGCAGTTGGGCGCCCACCTGGTCCTTGGAGGCCTTGTCCAGCTTGGTCACGATGCCGATGATCGGGGTCTTCGGCGCGATCGTGCGGAGGTTGTCGAGGATCCACCGGTCACCGGGGCCGATCTTCTCGTCGGCCGGAATGGTGAAACCGATGAGGTCCACATCCGCGTAGGTGTCCTTGACGATCTCGTTGAGCCGCTCACCCAGCAGGGTCCGTGGCTTGTGCAGCCCCGGGGTGTCCACCACGATGACCTGGGCGTCCGGACGGTGGACGATGCCGCGGATCGGGTGACGGGTGGTCTCCGGCTGGTTCGCGGTGATCGCGATCTTCTCCCCCACCAGGGCGTTGGTGAGGGTCGACTTGCCCGTGTTCGGACGGCCGACGAAGCTGACGAACCCGGAGCGGAAACCCTCCGGGGTGTTGGTGAAACTGCTGATGGGTGACTCCTAGGTCAGGGGGTTGTTGGTTACAGGTTACTCCGCAATGTCACTGTCGATCACATCGTCAATTGATTGTGCGAGTTGGAGTTTGTCCAGCGACACATACCTCTGCCGACCCGGGTGCTTTCCAGGGACGCCGCCAGCCGTCGGTGCTGCGGATGGTCCGGCCTCCCCGGCGCAGGGTAATATATCAATCCTGAACGCCCCCCGGATTGCCTCTCAACGATGCGCCGGGGGGGGGCTCCATTTCTTTTCCCTGAGAACTACCGGACCTGCTCGACCTCGAACTGCATCCGCGGATTGGCGTAGGTGTCCTGGGACTCGATCAGCTGCAGTTCCCGGGTGTCGGCACGGTAGGTGTTCTCGACGAGGTCGAACACGCTCGACGCCGTCCGGGCCAGGGCGTCCGCGGCGTCCCCGGTGGACACGTAGTGGCCGGTGAACAGGGCGGCGGTGACATCACCGGAGCCGTTGCGCTTGAAGGGCAGGTGGGGGGTCTGCACGAGCCAGGCACCGGTGTCGTTGACAGCCAGCATCTCGATGGTGCCCTCGGGGCGGTCGGGACGCTCCACGGAGGTGACCAGCACGGTCTGCGGTCCCAGGTCGCGGGCGGCGTCGACGGCGGCCAGCGTGGACTCCAGATCGGAGGCCTCCATCCCGGTGAGGAAGCCGAGCTCGAACTGGTTGGGGGTGATGATGTCGGCGACCGGCACCACGCGGTCGCGCAGCAGCGGCGGGATATCGTCGGCGACGTGGCAACCGGACTTGGCGTTACCCATCACCGGGTCGCAGGCGTAGACGGCCCCGGGGTTGGCGGCCTTGACCCGGGCCACCGCATCGATGATGACGTCGGCGATGTCGGGGCCGCCCTGGTAGCCGGAGAGCACGGCGTCGACCTGCGACAGCACACCGCGCTCCTCGATGCCGGTGATGATGTCGGCGACGTCGGTGGCCGGGATCATCGGACCACGCCAGGAACCGTAGCCGGTGTGGTTGGAGTAGTTGACGGTGTAGACCGGCCACACCTCGTGGCCCAGACGTTGCAGGGGAAAGACCGCGGCGGAGTTGCCGACATGGCCGTAGGCGACGGAGGACTGGATGGAGAGGATGTTCACGTCACCCATTGTGCTCCCCCGGCCCGGTACACGGCCAACCACCTCCCCGGAGGGCTACTCCTCCCCGCGCTCCCGCGGCTCACCGACTGCAGGGACGCCACCGCCGGGCACGACCTCATCGAGGGCGAGGCGGTCGGCGGCGGAGGGGAAGGCCTGGGGGCCGGTGGGTCGGGGCTGGTAGGTCACGCCCCGCTTGGCGACGTCGTCGTACCAGTCGGCCAGCAGCTCATTCTGCAGGCCGAACATCTCCCGCTCCTCGGCGGGGGTGGCGTGGTCGTAACCGAGCAGGTGCAGGCAGCCGTGGACCGTCAGCAGAGCCAGCTCGTGGTCCAGGCCGTGCCCGGCGGCCTCCGCCTGCCGGGCGGCGAAGGCCGGGCACAGGACGATGTCACCGAGCATGGCGGGGCCGGGCAGGGGGGAGTCGGGGCGACCGCCGTCACCGGGCGAGAGCTCATCCATGGGGAAGGTCATCACGTCAGTGGGACCCTCCAGGTCGAGCCAGCGCACGTGCAGGTCCGCGATCGTCTTCTCCTCGACGAGGTGGAGGGAGGCATCGGCGTCCGGGTGAATGTCCATCTCGCCGAGGGCGAAGGAGGCGACGTCGATGAGCATCTGTTCGTTGATGCCCTCGTGGCCGGACTCGTTGAAGATCTCGATGCTCACTGCTGCTCCTTATTCCGGCGGGCTTCCAGCTCTTCCTCGTAGTGGTCGTAGGCGTCGACGATGCGGCCCACCAGGGAGTGCCGGACCACATCCGCGCTGCCGAGCTCCTCGAAGTGGACGTCCTCGACACCGTGCAGGATGTGGCGGACCAGCCGCAGCCCCGACTTCTGCCCACCGGGCAGGTCCACCTGGGTGATATCGCCGGTGACCACCATCTTCGAGCCGAAACCCAGGCGGGTGAGGAACATCTTCATCTGCGCCGGCGTGGTGTTCTGCGCCTCGTCGAGGATGACGAAGGCGTCGTTGAGCGTGCGCCCGCGCATATAGGCCAGGGGTGCGACCTCGACGATGCCTGACTCCATGAGCTTGGGGATGAGCTCCGGGTCGACCATGTCGCGCAGGGCGTCGTGCAGCGGACGCAGGTAGGGGTCGATCTTCTCGTCGAGCGTGCCCGGCAGGAAGCCGAGCTTCTCCCCCGCCTCCACCGCCGGGCGGGTGAGGATGATGCGGTGGACCTGCTTGGCCTGCAGCGCCTGCACGGCCTTGGCCATCGCCAGGTAGGTCTTGCCGGTACCCGCCGGGCCGAGGCCGAAGACGATGGTCTTCTCGTCGATGGCGTCCACATAGGACTTCTGGCCCAGGGTCTTCGCGCGGATGACCTTGCCCCGACGCGCGATGATGTCGGAGGCCAGGATCTCACTGACCGACTGCGGCGACTCCACCGTCACGATGGAGACCGCGTGCCGGACCGAGTCGGGGGAGATCACGTGTCCACGCCGGGCGATCGACTCCAGCTCCTCCAGGACCTTGACGCCCCGGGCGACTTCGTGGGCGGGCCCGGTCACCCGGACCACGTGCCCGCGGGCGAAGAGATCGGCGTCGATCTGGTTGTCCAGCACGCGGAGATTCTCGTCGTTGATACCGAGGACGGTCTGGGTGTGGGCCGGGTCGAGCTCGACCTTCCTCGTGATGACCTCGGGTTTGCTCTGTGCTGCCACGGAAGCGGTGCGCCTGCTTTCCTGCTCGGGTGTGATTGCTCGAACTCTACCAGCGGGAGGTCAGGACACCGATCGCGGACAGCGCCACCATGGCGGCACTGGCGGTGCGCAGCACCTCCGGGCCCAGCCGCACGGCCCGGGCCCCGGCCCCGGTGAGGGCGGCCAGCTCCTCCGGTCCGATCCCGCCCTCCGGGCCGATGACCAGCACGATCTCTTCGACGTCCAGGTCGATATCCCGGATGGGCGTCGCGGATTCCTCGTGCAGCACCAGCACGGTCCGACCGGCCAGCTGCTGCGTGAGCTGCGCGGTCCCCACCGGCTCAGTGATCTCCGGGACCCGGGTGCGACGCGATTGCTTGGCCGCCGCCAGCGCCGCGGCCTCCCACTTCGCCACACCCTTGGAGGCCTTCGGCCCGGTCCACTTCGCGACGCACCGTTCCGCCTGCCAGGGCACGATCACGTCCGCACCGGCCTGGGTCGCCAGATCCACGGCCAGTTCGGAGCGCTCTGATTTCGGCAGGGCCTGCACGACGGTGACCGTCGGCCGGGAGGGTTCCGCCACTCCCCGCCTGAGGACGTCCGCGCTGAGCCGGTCCCTGCCCGAGGTCGCGGTGACCATGACCTCTGCCCAGCCGCCGCGGCCGTCGATGAGCATGATCTGCTCACCGGGGCCGATGCGTTTGACGGTGACGGCGTGCCGGGCCTCCGGACCGGTGAGTTCGACGCTGTCCCCGACGGGGCCGTCGTGGAGGAAGACCGGCAGGCTCATCGCTTGAACTTGTCCCGCAGCCGGGAGAAGAAACCGCTGTCCTCTCCCTCCTGATTCACTGAGGATTCCTCGCGGCGGTGGTCACGGATCTTCTCCAGCAGCTCACGGGAGCGATCGTCGAGCTCGGTGGGCACGATGACGTCGATGTGCGCGATGAGGTCACCGTGGCTCTCGGAACGCAGGCGCGGCATGCCCGCGCCGGCCAGGCGGATCTGCTCGGTCGGCTGGGTGCCGGCGGGGACCTCGATGGTCAGGGTCTGGCCCGCCGGGTCCTCCACCGTGACGGAGGTGCCCAGTGCGGCGTCGATCATCGGCACCCGGACCCGCATGTGCAGGTTATCGCCGTCACGGATGAAGGTGCGGTGGGGGCGGACGGAGATCTCCACGTAGAGGTCACCGGCCGGGCCGCCACCGTGGCCGACCTCGCCCTGACCCGACATGCGGATGCGCATGCCGTCGTTGATGCCGGCGGGGACGCTGACCACCAGGTCACGACGCTTCTTCACTCGGCCGTCACCGCCACACTTGTGGCAGGGATCGGTGATGATCTCGCCGAAACCGGAGCAGGTCGGGCAGGGACGGGTGGTCATGACATTACCCAGGAAGGAGCGCTGCACCTCCTGGATCTCACCACTACCGTGACAGCTTCCGCAGGTCACCGGCGTGGCCTTGCTCTCCGAGCCGGTGGCCTCACAGGAGTCACAGACCACCGCGGTATCGACGGTGATGTCCTTCTTCACCCCCCGGTAGGCGTCTTCGAGGGTGATGGCGATGCGCAGCAGGGCGTCGTTGCCCGGCTGGACGCGCGAACGCGGGCCCCGGGAGGCGCCGCCGCCCCCACCGAAGAAGGCCTCGAAGATGTCACCCAGGCCGCCGCTTCCGCCGAAGCCGCCGCCCGGCATGCCGCCACCCTGTTCCATCGGGTCGCCGCCCATGTCGACGATGCGCCGCTTCTCCGGATCCGTGAGCACCTCATGGGCCACGGATGCCTCGCGGAACTTCTCGGAGGCCTCTTCCGAGGGGTTCACATCCGGGTGGTATTTGCGAGCCAGCTTGCGGTAGGCCTTCTTGATCTCCTGATCGGAGGCGGATTTTTCCACACCCAGGATGCCGTAATAGTCACGAGCCACGGTTAAACAGTTCTTCCTTCTGTGTCTGGGATCTTGCAGGTCGGTGTGCGCCGCATCAGTCTACTCCCCGGCCAGGACACGGCTGACATACCGGGCGACGGCCGAGATCTTCGAGATCGTTCCCGGATAGTCCATGAACGTCGGTCCCACCACGCCCAGGCCACCGAGGGCTGCACCCTCGGAACCATAGGCGGTGGTGATCACCGACGCGGAATGCAGCTCCTTGTTCTCGATCTCCTCACCGATGAGGACCGAGACATTACCCAGGTCAGGGACGTTGGCCAGGAGTTTGAGCACCACGACCTGCTCCTCCAGTGCCTCGATGACCATGGGCAGGCCGGCCGGGATGTCCCGGGCCACCCGTGTCAGGTTCGAGGTACCCGCCAGGATCAGGCGGTCGGCGGGCTGTTCGACGAGCGTCTCGATCAGGGTGGTGGCGGCGTTGAGTACCGCCCCCTGAAGATCCTCCGGTACCTGATCCGCCAGCTCCGCCAGAGAGGTGGAGGCGTCCGCCAGGGTCTTGTCCGCCAGCGCGTCGTTGAGCAGGTCGCGCAGACGTCGCACCTGCTCGGCGTCGATGACCTCCTGCAGCTCGACGTTGCGCTGATCCACCCGGCCGGTGTCCGTGATGAGGACCAGCAGCAGACGGACCGGACTCAGTGACACCACCTCGCAGTGCTTGACCCGGGAGACCTTCAGGGTGGGTAGTTGCACCACCGCCGCCTGACGGGTCAGCTGGGCCAGCAACTGCACCGAACGACGCAGCACGTCCTCCAGGTCGACGCCCTCCTCCAGGAAGGACAGGATGGCGCGCCGTTCCGCCGCGGACAACGGCTTGATGTCGTGGATGGTGTCCACGAACTGCCGGTAGCCCTTCTCCGTGGGAATCCGCCCGGAACTGGCGTGCTGCTGTGCGATATAGCCCTCGGACTCCAGCACCGCCATGTCATTGCGGATCGTGGCCGAGGAGACGTTCAGGCGGTGCCGCTCCAGCAGCGCCTTGGAGCCGACCGGCTCCTGGGAGGCGATGTAGTCGGCCACGATCGCGCGTAGCACCTCTTCGCGGCGTTTCTCTGCCGGTGCAGCCATGTGGCACTCCCCTCCTTCGATTGCCAGGTCTCCAGTCTAACCACGGTTGTCAACTGTGCGGAAGGCATAGGACGGCCTCGAAGGGCCACCGACCGGGGCGACGGACCACGCTAGGATTCCTCGGCCACCAGGATGTCCGTGACCATGCCGTCGGCGAGTAGCCGACCCGGATCGGTCAGGCGCAGCCGACCCCCGGACGTCTCCAGCAGGCCACGACCGAGGAAACCGTCGATCGCCGGGCCGGCCCCCGGACGGAACCAGTCCAGGGGCACCCCCTCGCGCAGCCGCATGCCCAGCATCACCCGTTCCATGTGGTGATCCTCGGCGCTGAGGTGCTCGACCTCGGCGATCGGCAGCTCACCCTCCCCGGCCATCGCGGCGTAGCGGCCGGGGTGCTTGACGTTGTGGAAACGCCGGTCCCCCAGGTGGGAGTGGGCCCCGGGACCCGCACCCCACCAGTCACCGTTGACCCAGTAGATGCGGTTGTGCTCGCACTCCCCGCCCGGCTTCGCCCAGTTCGACACCTCGTACCAGTCGAATCCCTCGCCACGCAGCCGCTCGTCGATCATCTCGTAGCGGGCGGCGTAGACGTCCTCATCGGGGGCCGGCAGCTCACCGCGGCGTACCTTCCGCGCCATGGCGGTGCCGTCCTCGACGATCAGGGAGTAGGCGGAGACATGGTCGACGTCGGCGCTGAGCACCGCGTCCAACGTGCGACGGACATCATCGTCGGTCTCGGTGGGCGTGCCGTAGATCATGTCCAGGTTGACGTGGCTGAAACCGGCGGCCCGGGCCTCCCGGGCGGCGTCGACGGCACGCCCCGGGGTGTGCGCCCGGTCGAGTATCCGCAACACCGAGGAGGAGGCGGACTGCATACCCAGGGACACCCGGGTGTATCCGGCCGCCAGCAGCCCCTCGAAGAACTCAGGGGAGACGGACTCCGGGTTGGATTCGGTGGTGATCTCCGCGCCGGGCGCCAGACCGAAGGTGTTGCGCACCGCGTCCAGCACCCGGCCCAGCCCTTCCGCACCGAGCAACGAGGGGGTGCCGCCGCCGATGAAGACGGTCTCCGCGGGGCGTTCCCCCACGCGGGCCACCGCCAGGGCGAGCTCGCGCTCCAGGGCATCGAGGTAGGACCCGATCGTGGCGGAGGGGTCGAGCTCGCCGGGGGTGTAGGTGTTGAAGTCGCAGTACCCGCAACGGGTCGCGCAGAAGGGAACGTGGACATAGACGCCGAAAGGGGTAGCCATAACCCCCTCAGCCTAGCTGGCTGCGTCGCGTTCCCTCGCGCGCTTGGCCGCCACCCGGGCCACGACGGCGTCGATACGCGCGCGTTCCTCCAGGAAGGCGGGCGGGTTCACGCCGCGCATGGTGCGCGTGTAGGCGGGATGCGCCTCGGCGACGGCGCGCAGCCACCCCCCGACCGCAGCGGTGGTGTGCCTGCCCACCCGCGCGTACAGGTGCGGCAGGGAGACGGCGTCGAGGTCGTGGGCGACCCGGCCGGTCTGGTCGAGCACCCAGTCGACGAGTTGACCCAACTGCGTGACGACGCCCTCGGTGCGGGCGTCCAGCGCGGCCGCCAGCTCCCGCACCACGATGGGCGTCCCGTCGACGGGGTGGGCGTCTTCCAGGGCGAAGACATCGAGAAATTCCGGTTCCGGAAGTTGGGAATCCGGGTCGGGGGAGGCGCTGAGTGTGCCCGCCCGCACCCCCGAGGTCAGGGCCTGACGCAGTCCGAGCAGCTCACCGATGATGCGCCGGGTGTCGGCTCGTGCGTCTTCGAGGATCTCCTCGAATTCGGCGAGACACTCCCGGGTCAGTTCGGCGTCCCAGTCGGCGATCGATTCGAGAAGGTGCTCGATGTACTCGGCCACCTCGTCCCCGATGTTGTAGATCTCCTGGGTGAGCTCACGGTGGCGCAGCTCGGCAGCGATTTTCCGCATTATGGCTGCTCCTTTCCACCAGCAAAAAGTCTGAAGTAGAGGTTGAGAGTTTTGCTAATGTCAGCTGACTCTAGATCAGTTCCCGCGAATATTCTGCCCGACGCGCCGGGGTGCGGTCAGCGCTTGTAGATGTGGTTGATCGCCTCCGAGTAACGCTGCACCACGATGTTGCGCTTGACCTTGAGCGTCGGGGTCAGCTCATCGGCCTCCTCGCTCAGATCCCGGTCCAGGATGTAGAACTTCCGGATGGCCTCCGCCTGGGAGACCGTGGCATTGACGGCGTTGATCGCATCCTGCAGCTGAGCACGCAGCCGCGGGTGGGTGGCCAGGTCACTGACCTGTTTGTTCTCGGAGATGTTGTGGTCGAGCTTCCACCGCTTGAGGGCGTCCTCGTCCAGGGTGAGCAGTAGTCCGATGAAGGGCTTGCCATCGCCGACGAGCATCGCCTGGGAGATCAGCGGGTGTCCGCGCAGGGCATCCTCCACCGGCCCGGGGGAGACGTTCTTGCCGCCCGCCGTGACGAGGAGGTCCTTCTTGCGGCCGGTGATCACCAGGTGCCCCGAATCGAGCAGTTCGCCCAGGTCACCGGTGCGGTACCAGCCGTCCTCCATCGACTCAGCGGTGGCTTCCTCGTTGTTCCAGTAGCCGTCGAAGACGATCTCACCCTTGATGTGGATCTCGCCTTCCCCGTCGACCCGGATGGAGGTGCCGCCCAACGGACGGCCGACGCTGCCGATCTTCTGCTCATCGAAGTCGACGGCCGCGGCGGCGGCGGTCTCGGTCAGCCCGTAGCCCTCGTAGATGGTCACGCCCAGACCACGGAAGAAGTGCAGCAGGTCATGGCTCATCGCGGACCCGCCGGTGATGCAGTAGCGCACCGAATCGCCGATCGCCGCCCGGATCTTGGAGTAGACCAGTCGGTCGAAGAGCTTGCGCCGGGCGGCCAGTGCCCGGGAGGGCCCGTCGGCGGTATCGAGCGCCTTCGAGTACTCGACGGCCGTCTTCTCCGCCAGGGCGAAGATCCGTGCCTTGACCGGGCCGGCGTCGGCCGCCTTCATCGCCGCACCGTTGCGCACCTTCTCGAAGACCCGGGGGACGCCGAGGATCAGGTTCGGTCGGGAGCGGGCGAACTCCACCGACAGGGTGGAGAAGTCCGACCAGTGGTTCTGGGTGGCCCCGGAGATCGCCACCGCCAGGGAGACCGCGCGGGAGAGGACGTGGGCCAGCGGCAGGAAGGTCAGGACACGCGTTCCGGGCACCGCGATCCCGCCGATCGGGTGGGTGAGGATCGCCCGGATCTCGGCCAGCCAGTTGCGGTGGGTCAGGCGGCAGCCCTTCGGCCTACCGGTGGTCCCCGAGGTGTAGACCAGGGAGGCCAAGTCATCGGTGGCGGTGGCGTCGATGCGCTCCTCGACGTCGGCGAGCGGGACGGCCCGGCCCTCGAACTTCAGGGTGTCGATCGCAGCGGAGTTGATCTCCAGGATGCGGCGCAGCTGCGAGGGCGAGTCCTGCAGGGCGGGGGTGCCTCCCTCGCGCAGCACCAGGTTCGTGAGCAGGTCGGTGTGCTCGGGGGTCTCGGTGATGGCGAGTACCGCTCCGGAGTCCTCGATGATCCACTGCACCTGGGACATCGAGGAGGACGGGTAGATAGGTACGGAGACCGCGCCCGCCGCCCAGATGGCGAAGTCCAGCAACGACCACTCGTAGCGGGTGTCCGACATCAGGGCGACCCGGTCGCCCTGTTCGACGCCCACCGCGATGAGACCTCGGGCCACCTCATGGACCTCATCGACGAACTCCCGGGCGGTGACATTGACCCACTCGTAGTTGGCGGGGCGGGTGAACATGACCCCGTAGGGACGCGCCTTCGCGGTGTCCATCAGGGCGGTCAGGCACGTTTCTCCGGGGGCGATCTCATATTCTGCCGGGGTGGTGTATTCCTGCACGGTCGGTAGTCCTCTCGATCACGGTTCACGGCGGGGTCCGAGTCCAGCGGGCCCGGATCAAAACATGACGGTTTCCTCACCAACGCTACCGTTCCCGGACCCCCTCATGAGTGCGACAGCCCCGGTTCCGGGCATACCTTCGGCGAAACCCGATGATGGGTGGCAGGATGTTCACTTGTGACTTACCAGGACGTGCTGAGAGAACTCGCTGACGCCCACGGCGTCGCAACACGCTACTTCGCCAGTGACGGCGAGGAGATCACGGCCACGGATGACACCCTCGTCAAGATCCTCCGTGCCCTTGATGTCCCGCTGAGCGCGACACCCGATGAAACGGAGATCCGGGACGCCCTCACCGCCTTCCAGGAGGCCGAAGCGTCCCGACCGCTCCCGCCGAGCGTCGTGGCGGTGGAGGGCCACGACCCGACCTTCAACGTGCATGTGCACCACGGGGCCCCCGCCGAGGTCCATCTCCTGCTGGAGGACGGATCCCGCCGCGAGGTCACCCAGGAGGAGAACTGGCGGCCCCCCGTCAAAGTCGGTGAGACCACCTGGGGCGAGGCGACCTTCCGCATCCCCGCCGACCTCCCGCAGGGCTGGCACCGCATCATCCTCGACTCCGCGGGGGAACGGGCCGAGTGCATGCTCATCATCACCCCCGCCCGCCTGTCCACCACCGACCGTTACCTCGACTCCCCCGCACACGGCGTGATGGCGCAGCTGTACTCCGTCCGCTCCCGCGGGTCCTGGGGCATCGGCGACTTCCACGACCTGGGCCAGCTCGCCGAGGTCCTGGCCCGCACCGCCGAGGCCGATTTCCTACTGATCAACCCCGTGCACGCCGGAGAGCCCTTCCCGCCGATGGAGGACTCCCCCTACCTGCCCACCACCCGCCGGTTCATCAACCCGATCTACCTGCGCATCGAGGACATCCCCGAATACGAGCTGCTCAGCGGCGATATCCTCGACGATGTCCAAGAACTCGCCGAGGAGCTGCGCAGCCTCAACACCAGCTCCGACATCATCGAGCGCAACCCCATCTACGATGCCAAACTCCAGGTCCTGCGCGAGCTGTTCACACTGCGTAACTCGCAGGAACGTGACGACGCCTTCCGCTCCTACATGGAGCGAGAGGGACAGGGCCTGCGGGACTTCGCCGGCTGGTGCGCCCGACGCGAGCTGGAGCAGCTCCACTCCCGCAGCGCCCACGCCGTCCGTCCCTCCGAGGAGGAACTGACAGGGTTCCACATGTGGCTGCAGTTCCTCTGTGATGAGCAGCTCGCCACCGCACAACGACGCGCCACCGAGGCGGGCATGTCCATCGGCGTCATGGCGGACCTCGCCGTGGGGGTACACCCCGGCGGTGCGGACTCGGAGAACCTCGCCCCCTGGCTGGCCCCCGACGCCTCGGTGGGCGCCCCGCCGGACCCCTACAACCAGCACGGCCAGGACTGGTCCCAGCCGCCGTGGCACCCACGCAAGCTCGCCGAGGCTGGCTACCTGCCGTGGCGTGATCTGCTGGCCACCGTGCTGCGCAACTCCGGTGGCATCCGGGTCGATCACATCCTCGGCCTGTTCCGGCTCTTCCTCATGCCGCGGATGCAGCACCCCTCCACCGGTACCTACGTGCGTTTCGACCACGAGGCGCTCGTCGGGGTGCTCGCCCTGGAGGCGGAGCGCGCCGGGGCGGTGGTCATCGGTGAGGATCTGGGCACCTTCGAGCCCTGGGTGCAGGACGTGCTGGCCGAGCGCGGCATGATGGGCACGTCGATCCTGTGGTTCGAGTCCTCCCCCACCGTGGACGGGCCGCGACAGCAGGATGAGTACCGCAGGTTGGCGTTGTCCTCGGTGACGACCCACGATCTACCGCCGACCGCCGGTTACCTCGCTGCGGAGCATATCGCCCTGCGCGAGCGCCTCGGCATCCTCACCACCGATGCCGAGGAGGAGAAGGCGGAGGATCTGCAGTGGCAGGGCCGTATCCTCGACCGGGTCCGAGAGTCCGACGCCTTCGACGGCACCGGCCTGGCCGAGCGTGAGTTCGCCGGTCTGGACCGTGGGGAACGTGGTGAGCTGGCTGACCTGCTGGCCGGGCTGCACCGCTTCATCGCCGGCACCCCCTCCGCGTTGACCTGCACCTCCCTGGTGGACATGGTCGGTGAAGTACACACCCAGAACCAGCCGGGCACCACCCGCGACATGTACCCCAACTGGTGCATCCCGCTGTGTGACAACAACGGCGAGCCGGTGCTCATCGAGGATCTGGCCGACCACCAGCTGTTCCGCGCGGTGGCGCAGGCCTCGAAGCGCAGCTGAGGAACGAGACCCCACTGAGGCGAGAGGCCGGGATCAGATATCTGATCCCGGCCTCTCGCCTCAGTGGGTACCAGCTAGATCATCGAGATCAGCCAGGCGATCAGAACCACGGCCAGCAGCACCCACAGGGCCTGCGTGACACGCGACTGCGGGTACTTGCGCCGGCCCTTGGGCAGCTGCCGGTCTTCCTTGCGGAGTTCCTCTGGGTTGGCCATGGGTTCCTGATCTCTTCCTTCTGTGGGGTCAACCGGGGTCGACTAGTTGTCCGTGAGTCTAGTGTCAGGTCCGGAGGTTGGGGAATCCTGCTGCTCCCCACCGGAACCAGGGCCCAGCCAGAAGCGGTTCCAGACCAGGGCCGTGCCGTCGACCAGACGCAGCAGCAGCACCGCGAAGACCGCAGCCAGCGGAACCACCACCAGACTGACCAGGGTCACCTGCCACCACAGGGGGACGGTGGTCAGGTACTGGCTGATCTGATCCAGCAGGTCGGTGAGCATGGGGATTCAGGCTACCGCACGGCAGCGCCGGTCAGGCCGCGACGTCGCAGCAGCGAACCGACGTCCTTGGCCCGACCCCGCAGCTGCTCGAAGGCCTGTCCGTAGTCGGTGGACGCCCCCTTCGAGAGCACCAGCTCCCGGAACTTCTCCCCGGCTGCCCGGGTGGCCTCCCCGGTCCCGTCCTCACCGGCCGCCCCGACCTCGGTGAACCAGTCGAAACCGTCGGCATCCAGCGCCTCCGCCCACAGGTAGGAGTAGTAGCCCGCGGAGTATCCGCCGGCGAAGATGTGGTTGAAATAGGTGGAGCGGTACCGCGGGGCGAGGCCCTCAACCTCCAGGCCGGCCTCGGCGAGCGCCTTCTCCTCGAAGGCCCGGACATCAGCCAGGGACTCGCCCACGGCCTGCGCCTCCTCCTCACTCAGGGAGTGCCAGGCCAGGTCGATGATCGCCGCGGCGAGGTACTCGGAGGTGGCGAAGCCCTGGCCGAAGCGACGGGCCTCGACGACCGCGTCGAGCAGCCGCTCCGGAATGACCTCGCCGGTGTCGACGTGGCGGGCGAAGTTGCGCACCACCGCCGGGTCGAAGGCCCAGTTCTCGTTGATCTGGGAGGGGAACTCCACCCAGTCACGCGGGACGGAGGTACCGGCAAAGGAGGGGTAGCGCACATCGGAGAGCAGTCCGTGCAGGGCATGACCGAATTCGTGGAACAGGGTCGTCACCTGATCCAGACTCAGCAGCGGCTGGGAGCCGTCCGCCGGCTTGGTGATACCCAGGACATTGACCACCACGGGGCGCTGATCCAGCAGACCCGACTGGCCCACGAAGGAGCTCATCCACGCCCCGCCCCGCTTCGAGGGACGGGCGACGTAGTCGGTCAGCAGCAGTCCCAGACCGGCACCGTCGGCGTCGATCACCTCCCACACATCGACGTCATCGTGATAACCGACCAGGTCCTCTCTCGGGTGCACACGGATGCCGTAGAGGCGCTCGGCGGCGTGGAAGACACCGTCGACGAGCACCCGGTCCAGGGGGAAGTAGCTGCGCAGCTCATCCTCGTCGAGGCTGAGCTCACGCTCGCGCAGCTGGGCCTCCCAGTAGGGCCAGTCCGCGCCGTCGATCTCCCCGCCCGTCAGCTCACCGGCGAGCTTGCGTTCGGAGGTGGCGTTCGCGGCGGCCGCCGGGGCCAGGTCGAAGAGCAGGTCACGGGCTGCACCGGCGGTACCTGCGGTCTCCTCGGCGATGACGTAATCGGCGTGGGTGCCGTAGCCGAGCAGGCGGGCGCGCTCCGCCCGCAGCCTCACCGATTCCAGCAGCACCGATACGTTGGAATCGGTGCCACGGGCCTGGGAGGCCTCATAGAGGCGCGCCCGACCCTGCGGGTCCGCCAGCACCGCCTGATCGGACTGCACAGTCGGCAGTTCGATGGGCAGCACGTAGCCGCCCGCGCCGGTCTGCTCGCCGTAGGCTGCGGCGGCGTCGATACGCGCCTCCGACAGCCCCGCCAGCTCAGACGGCTCATCGAAACGCACGGCGAGCTCCCGCGTGTCGGCCAGCAGGTTGCGGCCGAACTGCTCGGAGAGCACGCTCAGCCGCTGGTTGAGTTCGGACAGACGCTGTTTATCAGCCTCGTCCAGGGCCGCGCCGCGTCGTTCGAACTGACGGAGCAGCCACTCGTGGAGGCGGACGGACTCGGCGTCACCGGGCACGTCGGCCTCGCGGATGAGGCGGTAGAGATCCACGTTCTGGTAGATCGCATCAGCGTGCGCCGACAGCCGCGGCACGAGCTCGGCGGCAACCTCATCCATCTCATCGGTGGAATCAGTGCCGTGGAGATTGAAGAACCAGGCCGTCACCCGGTCCAGCATCTGCCCGGAGACCTCCAGCGCCTCGACGGTGCCGGCCCAGGTGGGTTCATCCTGGGCCAGGATCGCCGCGATCTCGGCGTCGTGCTCCGCCAGGGCGGCATCGAAGGCCGGCAGGACGTGCTCCAGACGGATGGCCGCAAAATCAGGCAGCTCATAGGGCAGCGGTGAGGGACTCAGCAGAGGGTTCTTCTCGGTCATGCAGTCCGATGGTAGTTGGTAGCGTTATGTCCATGTCCACGGAAGCCCATGTCACCGTCACCTGCCCCGCCGGAACCGTCACAGGAATCGACGACGGTGCCGTCCACCGCTTCCATTCCATCCGCTACTCGCACATCCCCGGCGACTACCTCGACGCCGCCCGCGCCCGCCCGGCCGACATCGACGCCACCGTCCCCCGGCCCGGGGACATCGCGCTCACCGTCACGCGCCCCCACCGGGCCCGGGCCGACGCCGACCTGCCCGTCATCGTCTATATCCACGGCGGCCGCTTCGAGTACGGCACCCACGAGGATCCCCGGGCGGAAGGGTCCGCCAATGCCGAACGCGGGGTGATCACCGTCCAGCTCGGCTACCGCGTCGGACTGCCCGGCTTCGCCCGCTTCCACGATGACGAACCCGACCGCTACCGCGGCATCGACGACTGCCAGCTCGGCCTGGAATGGGTGCAGCGCAACATCGAGTCCTTCGGCGGCGACCCCACCAACGTGACGCTCACCGGTCAGTCCGCCGGTGCCACCACCGCCCTGTGGCTGATGCGTCGCGATCACTTCCGGGGAGCCTTCCGCCGCGTCGTCGCCATGTCACCCTGCTACCCGCGGACCCCCTTCGAGAAACGTCGCGGCAGCCTGCGCACCGCCCTCCGTAAACCCGTGACCAGGGAATCGCTCTCCACGCTCAGCCCGAAGACCCTGGAACGCGGCTACCGGCGTTTCCGCACCCGCCACGGACTGGACATGGCACTGGGCCCCTCCCCTCTCGACGGCACCGCACTTGCCGACATCCCCCTGGTCGTGACCTCCATGCGCGACGAGTTCTACCACATGCCCATCGGCGCCAGGATCGACCGATCACACCTGAACACACGCATCGTGCGGCTACTCGCCCGACCCATGGGCCTGACCGGCTCCATGAACACCTGGCTGACCGCCGCCCGGGAGATCGACCCGGCGCGACCGGCCGGCCGTCTGATCGGTGATTCCGCCAACCGCAGGTGGGTGGCCCAGGTCGGAGAGCAGGCCCCGGGCCCCACCTGGATGGTGGAGTTCACGCACCGGGACCGGCCCGCCCTCCACTGCGCGGAGATCCCCTTCCTGTTCGGGGTCGAGAGCGGGCCGGTGGCCGAGCACCTCAACGGTTGGCTCAGCGACTTCGCCCACGGCAGGGCCCCGGGGTGGCCGGGCTACTCCCCCGAGGACGGGCGGTGGGCCCGCCGGGTGGACCTGTCGGATGGTTCGGTGACCACGGTGGAGGACCCGTTACGGATGGTGCGCGAGGCTTTCCTCCTCTGAGGGCTCAGCGACGGAACAGGGCTTCCCGCAGCTGCGTGTGGGAGAGTTCCTCGATCAGCCAGGGGCTGAAGGCGAAGGGCGTGGCGTCGACGGCGGCGAGCAGATCCGTCGGGTCAACCCAGATCATGGAATCGATTTCATCGGAGCTGGGGTCAGCCTGGGCGCCCGGGCGGAGGCGGGCGGTGAAGACCGGGCAGAGCTCGTTTTCGACGATGCCGGTGGAATCCACGGCGCGGTAGCGGAAGTCGGGCAGGACCTCGGTGATGTCGGTGAGGGCGTCCTCGGGGAAACCGAGCTCTTCGATGGAGCGGCGGCGCACGGCCTCGGTGTTGCTCTCCCCGGGGCCGGGGTGGCCGCAGAAGCTGTTCGTCCACACACCGGGCCAGGTCTTCTTGCTCAGGGCACGGCGGCTCATCAGCAGGTGGCCGTTCTCGTTGAACAGGTAGGTGGAGAAGGCGAAGTGGAGGGGGGTGTCCGCGGTGTGGACGGTTATCTTCGGCGCAGTGCCGGCCGGCTGGCCGTTCTCGTCAGCCAGGACAACCAGTTCAACGTCGTTAGTCATGGTCTCGACCCTACCGCGATTCCCCCCCTCCGCCTACTGCCTGACCCAGGCCCCGATCACGCCGGGCACGACGGGGCCGCGTCCCCCGAGCAGGGCCGCGATATTGTCGCCCTCCTCCACCGCGGAGGTCACGGTTTTGACCTTGGCGGTCTTCTGCTGCTGTCCCGCTCCTGCTCCCGCCCCGGCCGACGGCATCCCCATCATCGGCATCATCCCCCGGGGCGTGGTCTGTGCAGTGCCCGTGGCGATGCCGCGCTGGCCCGGGACAGCAGCCGCAGTGGCGGCCGGTGGTGCCGACGGGGCGGGGCCACCGGCCCCGGATGCCTGGGGCACACCACCGGTGGCCGGGATGACTGGGCGGCCACTGCCAGCCATCCCACCGAGGGGCACCGCCCCCGGGGCGCCGGGCAGGCCCGGGGAGGGTGGGAGACCCGTGGTCGAGGAGGCCGCGGTGGTTCTCATCAGCGCCGGGTTTCCTGCCAGCGGAGCGAGTCCCGCCAGCCCGGAGAAGCCGGAGCCACCGGCAGGGGACATCGACGGGGCCATGCCCGCGGACACCGGCATTGACGTCGGGGTGGCCGGACCCGTGCTGGCCGCGGTGGTGAGGACATCCTCCGCCCTAACCGCCCCGACCTGCGCCAGCTCGGCGGTTTCACCGGCCACGGTGGAGAACTGCCCGGCACCACCGGCGGACTGCCCGGTGAGGAGGGAATCGAGGGGCGCGCCGGGGGCACGCAGGCCGGTGGCGTGGTGTGGGGCGCCGGTGCCGTCGATGTCGTTCATGCCGAGGGCGATCTCCCCGCCTCCGCCGTCACCACCGGACATGTCCATGAGGTTGCGGAGCGGAGGCACACCGCCCTGCACCAGGGGGGTGAAGGTGGCCGGGAAGGAGAGCAGGTAAGTCTGTTCGGCCGCTTCCCGCGCCGCTGGTTCCGTGATGGCGAGAAGGGTGGCGTAGGTGGCATTGACCTCGGTGTTTCCGCGGGCCTTGATGGCGGCTAGCCGGTCGACGGACTGGCCCATGAGCACGGCGTTCTGGGCGAAGGTCTCTCCCGCCCGGGCGACCTGTTCGATGTTGCGCACAGCGGCGTCAATGACGTCACCGCCGTTGTCCCCTGCCAGGCTCCCGGCGACGCTGCTCAGTGACTGGGCGATCGAGGAGACCTCCGCTGACAGGTTCTTCCATATCCCAGCGGCAGCCACGGACTGCGCGACCCTGGTGGTGGAGAAGTCAATGGCGAGCTGTTCGATCGATGCGGCGGGCCGGACCATCGGTGGTAGAAAGCTGAAGCTCTCGAAACGCGGCATGGGTCTGATCGGGAAGGAGAGCGCGTCTTCCCCGACCGCTCCTCCCTCATCCGCGATGTCCATGCCCCGCTGAACGAAGGCGTTCTGCCCGGTCACCGCCTGATAGCTGGCGGCCAGCGCCTGGCTGAGCCATTCGATCTGCTCGGCGTAGGAGTTCAGTACCGTCAGAGCTGAGCCTCCCCCACCGACCAGGATGTTGCCGTGTGCCCCTCCCAGTTGATCGAGGCCGGAGACCCCGGAGTAGCTGTTGTC
>CAZTIZ010000026.1:0-2997 GCA_964613845.1 uncultured Corynebacterium sp. | reverse complement strand
CCAGAAAGAACACAGCACACTTCCCGTCGGCAGGTAGGACGGATCGCTCACCATGTCCCCGAACCCGGCCTCGTCAAGAACCTCCCGGGGGATCTCCGTGCAGGGGTCGAACAGGACGAAACCGTCGTCCTCTGCGTCGAACTCCCCCAGTTCGATGACGGCTGTCTTCTCCTCCACCACCGTGCCCGACGGTGCGTCGGCACCCGCCGCAGCGGCGGTGGTGACGGTGCGGGACGGGGCGTCGTCAGGCGTGGAACAGGAAGCCAGCAGGGCCGCCGATACCAGCAGTGGCAGGAGCCTGGAACGGGCAGGCATGTGTGATCCCCTCGTGTGTCCGGTTCAGGCTCCCGGTGGGAGACCCGGAACACGCCGCCCCGGTGGCGGGGCAGTCGTGCTCACCGCACTTGGACTGCCCCCGCTGACCCACGGTTCCCGGGATCAGTTGTTGAGGTTTCCGGACCAGGCCACGTTGCTGACCTGAACTTCCGCGTCCCACAGGTTGCCCGGCGCGACATCGAAGGTGTAGCGCACGTTGGTGGTGGCCAGGGAGCCGAGCGGTACGTCCAGGCCGTTGGTGATGGTGGAGCTGGTGAGCAGGTCGACGTCGATGGTGCCGCCGGCGCCGTCGGAACGTTCGAGGGTGGGGTCGCCGATGGCTTCCGGGGGGACGGGAACGTCATTGAGGTTCTTGAGCAGGAAGGTCAGGACGGTGCCGCCGGTGGCTCCGTAGGAGGAGCCCTGGTAGGTCCATTCGACGTTGAGCCCGGTGTCGGTGACGGTGCCTGCGGTGACGGGGACCTCGATCGTCGACACGTTCTGGGGCTGGAGGGTCGGGGTCTGGGAGGTGCTGACCTCGAGTTCGTCTGCCGGATCCCCCCCTGCAGAGTCTGCGCCGTTGCAACCTGCCAGGAGCAGCGCGGACAAAGCCAGGGTGGCGCCGATGCGGATGGACTTCACGGTACTGCCTTTCGGATGGTAGGCAATAATGCGGTGGACTGGGATTAGAGTACCTGCCGGTCCCCCTACCCGGGGGACCTGTCCCCGACGGCCTGTCGGGGCGGTCCCCGCCGCTGTCCAGAATCGTTCGTTGTCCCAAGTCAACGGAAAAGAGTCACGTGAATTCTCTCCTCCGGATCATCCGCAGCGCCTCGGCGCTGTGGCCGTATTATCTCGGCGTCGTCCTCGCCGCCACGGCGGTGGCTGCACTGGCGCTGGTCTCCCCTTTCATCCTGCGGGAGACGACGGACACCATCGTCTCCGCGCTGGGTGGGGAGGTCACCGTGGAGTCGGTGACCATGACCATCCTGTGGCTGGCGGTGGTGCTGCTGCTCGCGGATCTGGCGAACACGGTGATGACCAACGTGGGCGGGTACATCGGTGATGTGATGGCCTCCCGGATGCGGCAGATCCTGTCCACCCGTTACTACGCGAAACTGCTGGCCCTACCGCAGCGGTACTTCGACCGGCAGATCACCGGTACCGTCATCGCGCGCCTGGATCGGTCGATCACCTCCGTCACGCAGTTCCTGCAGTCCTTCTCCAACAACTTCTTCCCCATGCTCATCACGGTGGGGGCGGTGCTGGCCATCACGGCCTGGTACTACTGGCCGCTGACGCTGCTGCTGGCCTCCCTGTTCCCCGTCTACATGTGGTTGACCGCCCTGACGAGCCGACGGTGGCAGCGGCTGGAGGCGAACAAGAACGAGCAGGTGGACCTGGCCAACGGCCGGTTCGCCGAGGTCATCGGTCAGGTCAAGGTGACCAAGTCGTTCGTGGCGGAGGTCCGGGAGCTGGACTTCTTCGGCCGTCGCTACGGGAAGACGGTGGAGATCACCCGCCCGCAGTCGAACTGGTGGCACACGATGGACACGCTGCGGGGTGCTGCGCTCAACGTCATCTTCTTCGGTATCTATCTGCTGCTGTTCTACCGCACGCTCAACGGCCATTTCAGTCTGGGCGAGATGGTCATGCTCATCCAGCTGGTGAACATGGCCAAGCAGCCGGTGTTCTCGATGAGCTTCATCGTCGACGCCGCGCAGCGGGCCATGGCCGGCTCCCGGGACTACTTCACGGTCATGGAGGAGGAGTTTGAGCCCACCGCCAACCGGGAGCTCGTCTCCGCCACCGGGGCCGCCGGGGTGCCGGTGCTGGACCTGCGGGAGACCCCGCCGCTGGAGCCGCTGACAGACCGTCCCGTCATCGCCTTCGAGGACGTGTCCTTCTCCTATGAGGAGGGTGAGCCGGTGATCCGCGATGTCTCCTTCGCGGCCGGGCATGGGCAGCGCGTGGCCCTGGTGGGTGAATCGGGTGGCGGCAAGTCCACCCTGGTGAACCTGCTGCTGGGTCTCTACGGGGTCGACGCCGGAAAGTTGAGCGTGTGTGGTCGTGATGTCTCCGGGCTCACGGCCGCGCAGCTGCGTGCCAGCGTCGGCGTCGTCTTCCAGGAGGCCTCGCTGTTCTCCGGGACCGTGCGGGAGAACATCGCCTACGGGCGGCCCCACGCCTCGGAGGAGGAGATCATCGGCGCCGCGCAACGCGCCAACGCGCACGACTTCATCATGGCCTTCCCCGACGGTTACGACACCGTCATCGGGGAACGGGGCCTACGGCTGTCCGGTGGGCAGAAGCAGCGGGTGGCGGTGGCGCGCGCCATGCTCAAGGACGCCCCGGTCCTCGTCCTCGACGAGGCGACCTCCGCACTGGACACCAAGTCCGAGCGGGCGGTCCAGGCCGGCCTGGACGAACTGATGAAGGACCGTACGACGCTGATCATCGCGCACCGCCTGTCAACGATCGCGGACGTCGACACGATCGTCACCCTCCGGGCGGGCATGGTCGACGAGATCGGCTCCCCCGACGAACTCGCCGTCTCCGGGGGTATCTACTCCGAGCTGCTGCGGCTGACCGCCTCCGCCTCCGCCTCTGACCGGGCGAGATTGCGCAGGTTCGGGATCAGTGCTGAATCTAAGGACGGGGACGAGGAGGCCGGGGACTAAC
>CAZTIZ010000025.1:0-26793 GCA_964613845.1 uncultured Corynebacterium sp. | reverse complement strand
CGCTGTGGGCGAAGGGGGACTTGAACCCCCACGTCCTTGCGGACACTGGCACCTGAAGCCAGCGCGTCTGCCAATTCCGCCACTCGCCCGAGTGGTGTCTTTGTTTTCGACTCCCATAAGATAGCATGCACCACCCGCACTACACCAAATCGGCAGGTAGGCAAGTGAATCCGCTGTCCCCGAAACGGGCATCGACACGCGCCCGGCGGCACCGAAGGCTACGTTTTCGGGGCGGTCGCACCCTATACTGGTGCCCAATCACGCGCGTGGTCCGGGGCCGCACCGCTTTCGCGGTACCCGGACCATGGCGCATACTGTCGAATAACTACGCCGCACGGGCATCACCCCCGGCGGCGATCAACCACGTATCTGATGCTTCAGGCCAGAGAGGAGGGCCGGACCGATGTCCGTGATGGACCGTTTCGCGAGGTTGGACAGCGCTCTTCAGCGTGGCCTGGACAACACCTTCGCCCGGGTCTTCGGCGGTCGGGTGGTTCCCCCGGAGATCGAGGAACTACTCAAGCAGGAGGCCCGCGACAATCTCGTCGCCACCGAGGATGACCGTCTCACCGCCCCCAACGTCTACATGGTCGGCGTGTCCTCCAAGGACCTGCTCAATCTTGCGGAGGCGAATCCGCAGCTGCCGGTTTCCTTTGCCGACCAGATGTCGCGCTACTGCCGCAACCAGGCCTGGGGTCTGTCCGGAGCGGTGGTCGTCCACATCGCGGAGGAGTCCGGTCTACGCACGGGACAGTTGCGCGTGTCCTCCTATATTGATCCCTCGCCCGTCGATCAGAGTGGCTTCGAGGCGATCAACCCCGAGGACCTGAAGAAGAGGATCGACGACGCCGAGGCCAACAGCGCGCCCAAGAAGCCTGCGGCACCAGCCGCAGCCCCTGCCCCACCACCGCCGCCGGCACCTCCGGTCCCCGCACCGGCCCCTGAGCCCGCCCCGGCCGCTGAGCCGGCGGCGGCCCCCGACTCCCAGGAGGAGAACATGAACGCCAAGTCCCCCGCGGACGTCGATAAGCAGTTGACGGTGAGTCTGCTGCTGCAGGACGGTTCCAGTCGGACCTACATGGTCCAGGAGGGGTCGAATGTCCTCGGCCGGAGCAATGACGCGGATTTCCGGCTGCCGGACACGGGGGTCTCGCGGCAGCACGCGGAAGTCACGTGGGATGGCCGGGATGCGATCCTGGTGGATCTGCGTTCGACCAACGGGACGACCGTCAATGACACGCCGGTGGAGAACTGGCTGCTCGCGGACGGTGACGTCATCACGATAGGACACTCCCACATTGAGGTCCGTATCATCGACCCGTCGCAGCGCTGACCCCGCTGAGCGCCCTTTTCCCGGAACAGCCCTCAGGAGGTAGCCCACCATGGATTCGATCGTGTTGATGATCTTCCGCATCGGACTGCTGGTGTTGCTCTGGTTGTTCGTGCTGCTGGCGCTCAACGCCATGCGCAGGGACGCCAGTGGCGCCGGCGCAGTTGCGGCGGAGGGGGCGCGGAAGTCGGCGGCGCCCTCGCCGGTCGCGGCGTCGTTACGCCGTGGCACCCCCCGTGCCGTCACCGTCACGGAAGGACCGCTGGTGGGTTCCCACATGGAGATCAGTTCGCTGGAGGAAGTGGTGCTGGGCCGGAGTCCGAGCTGTGATTTCCAGCTCGGCGATGATTATTCCTCCTCCCGGCACGCGCGGTTGTTCCGCCGTGGCTCCGATTGGTTCGTGGAGGATCTGGATTCCCGTAACGGCACCTTCGTCAACGGCTATCGCATCGAGCAGCCGGAGCGGGTGGGCGTGGACACCGATATCAAGGTGGGCCGCACGACAGTGAGGTTGGCAGCGTGACCCTGCGATTCGACTATGCCGTGGCCTCCGACCGGGGGCTGGTGCGCAGCAACAACGAGGATTCCGCCTATGCGGGCCCGAACCTGCTCGTCCTGGCGGACGGGATGGGTGGTCATGCCGCTGGGGAACTGGCCAGCCAGATGATGGTCTCCCACATGGAACGGTTGGACGCCGATCCGGGCGATAATGACATGCTCGCGCTGCTGGGTTCGGTGGCCGATGATGCGAACCTGGAGATCGCGCGCGTGATCCGGGAGCGTCCGGAGACCAACGGCATGGGCACGACCCTGACCGCCCTGATGTTCAACGGCCGCGAGCTGGCCCTGTCGCACGTGGGTGATTCGCGTGGCTACCGGCTGCGCGAGGGCCGTCTTGAGCAGCTGACCATGGACGACACCTTCGTCCAGTCGCTGGTCAACGAGGGCAAGCTGGATCCGGAGGACGTGTCCACGCATCCGCAGAAGTCCCTGATCCTCAAGGCCTACACCGGTCGTCCGGTGGAGCCCACGCTCCAGCTCATCGACGTACGCGCCGGTGACCGTCTGCTGTTGTGCTCCGATGGGCTGTCCGATCCGGTCACGGCCTCCACCATCGAGTCGGAGCTGCCGGTAGGAACCCCGGAGATCGCCGCCCAGCGGCTGATCGAGCTCGCCCTGCGTTCCGGCGGGCCGGACAACATCACCGTCGTCGTCGCCGACATCATCGAGGACGAGTCGCTTGACGACACCGCCCGCGCCGCCCTGCCCACCACGCCGGCTTCGGCGGGCGCACTGCTGGGCGAATCCTCCGAGGACCCCAAGCCCGATACCGCGGCGGGTCGGGCGGCCGCGCTCAACCGTCGTCCGCAGACCATCTCCCCCGCCGGGGACTCCCAGCCGCAGCCGCTCACCGCGGCCCCGACTGCCGCTGATCCCGCGCCCGCCCCGGACTCCGCGGCGGAAGAACAGACCCCGGGCCGGGGCCGGGCCTTCCGGCTGCCTGCGCTGATCATCTCGCTGATCGTGATCATCGGCCTGGTGGGCGCGGGCTGGTGGGCCTACAGCCGGATCGACGAGTCCTATTTCGTCTCCGTCGGCGAGCAGGATCAGCTCATCGTCCAGAACGGGGTCGATTACTCCGTCTTCGGCCGTGACCTGCACACCCCGTACCAGGAGGCGTGCATCAACGCCGGTGGTGATCTGCGTTTCGTGCCCGTCGGCACGGATACAGACTGCGCCATGTTCGCCCTCGAAGACCTGCCTGACTCCGCCCGGGCTTCCGTGCCGGGGCTGAGTTCCGGTTCCTATGACGAGGTGGTCCGCCAGCTGAGACGCCTGGCTGATCAGGCCCTGCCCGTGTGCGTCACCCGCGAAGCCTCCGGGGAGGGGGCGGAACCGGTGGACCCCGATTCCCCCGACGCGGCAGAAGCTGATGCGGCGGCCGACGGGCGCGCCCTGTCGGTGCCCGGGGTCAACTGCCGGGAGGTGAACTAGATGACGTTCCTCAAGCGACTGAGCTACCGCCGCACCGAGATGCGGCTACTCATCCTCGCCGCCGTCTTCCTGGCGGTGACGCTGGCCAGCCTGGAGCTGTCCCAGGGCAACGCCCTGACCACCGACATGCTGTGGCTGATCGGCGGTTTCATCCTGGTGTTCAGCATCGCCCACGTGGTCATGTGCTTCGCCACCCCCCACGCCGACCAGATCCTGCTGCCGGTGACCTCGGTGCTCAACGCCCTGGGGCTGGTGGTGATCTACCGGCTGGATCTGGCCACCGGCACCACCATGGCCTCGCGGCAGATGCTGTGGACCCTGGTGGGCGTGGGGCTGCTCATCCTCGTGCTCGTGCTGCTGCGTGATCACCGCTCACTGAGCCGCTACTCCTACCTGCTCGGCGTGGTGGGCCTGATCCTGCTGGCCCTGCCGCTGGTCTGGCCCACCGCCATCAACGCCGACGCCCGCATCTGGATCACCATCGGCCCCTTCAGCCTCCAACCGGGTGAGTTCTCCAAGATCCTGCTGCTGATGTTCTTCACCCAGCTGCTGGTGAACAAGCGCGCCCTGTTCACCGTGGCCGGCTACCGCTTCCTCGGCATCGACTTCCCCCGCCTGCGTGACCTGGCCCCCATCCTGGTGGTGTGGGCACTGGCCATCATCATCATGGCCGCCTCCAACGACTTCGGCCCCGCCCTGCTGCTGTTCACCACGGTGCTGGGCATGCTCTACCTGGCCACCGGCCGGGCGTCGTGGCTGATCATCGGCACCCTGCTCGTCGGACTCGGTGCGGCAGCCGTGTACCAGGTCTCCGATAAGATCCAGGAACGCGTGACCAACTTCCTCGACCCCATCGCCAACTACGATTCCACCGGCTACCAGCTCTCCCAGGCACTGTTCGGCATGTCCTGGGGCGGAATCACCGGCACCGGCCTGGGCGAGGGCCACCCGCAGCTGGTGCCCGTCGCCCACTCCGACTTCATCCTCTCCGCCGTGGGTGAGGAACTGGGCCTGGTGGGCCTGGCGGCCGTCCTCGTCCTCTTCGCGCTCTTCGTCGCCCGTGGCTTCCGCGCCGCCCTCTCCGCCAATGACTCCTACGGCAAGCTCGTGGCCTCGGGTCTGTCCCTGACCATCGCCATCCAGGTTTTCGTGGTCACCGCCGGTATCAGCGCCCTCATGCCGATGACCGGCCTGACCACCCCCTTCATGTCCGCCGGTGGTTCCTCACTGATGGCCAACTACATCCTGCTGGGTATCCTGCTGCGCATCTCCCACTCCGCCCGCCGCCCGGACACCCCGGAGGCCGTCGCCGACGGTGGCAGCGGCACCGGTCTCTTCCCCATCACCTCCCGGAAGGAGGCCACGAACTAGATGAACCGCTCCATCCGTTTCGTAGCGATCTTCTCGCTGCTACTGACGTTGATTCTGCTGGTCAACCTCACCATCGTGCAGGCCTTCCGGGAGGACGAGTACGCCGACAACGCCCTCAACAACCGGGCCTTCTACGACATGAAGACCATCCCGCGCGGCCAGATCACCGCCGGCGGCCAGGTCCTGGCCTCCAGCTCCCCCGACGGGGACGGCATCTACGACCGTTCCTACGGCACCACGAACCCGGCCGCCTACGGCCCGGTCGTGGGCTACCTCTCGGATGTCTACGGCGCCGCTGGCCTGGAGAGCAGCCACAACACCATCCTCAACGGCACCGACGAAGCGCTCTTCGCCTCCCGGTGGCTGGACGTGCTCACCGGCCAGGACCCGGTGGGCGCCAACATCGAGCTCACCATCGACCCCGCCGTGCAGGAGACCGCCTACAGCCAGCTGATCAGCAACGGCTACGAGGGGGCCGTCGTTGCGCTGCGCCCCTCCACCGGCGAGGTGCTGGCCATGGCCTCCTCCCCCAGCTACGACCCCAACGCCATCGTCGACCCGGCCACCGCCGCCCAGGCCTGGGAGCGCCTCAACTCCGATCCCAGCAACCCGCTGTTCAACCAGGCCACCCAGGAGACCCTGCCGCCGGGCTCGATCTTCAAGATCATCACCACCGCCGCGGGCCTGGAGAACGGCTACACCCCCTCCTCCTCCCTGACCGGTGCCGCCGCCATCACCCTGCCCGGCACCCAGACCACGCTGACCAACTACGCCGGACAGGCCTGCGCCGGCGGCGGCCAGGTGCCCCTGTCCACCGCCTTCGCCCTGTCCTGCAACACCGCCTTCGTGGAGATGAGCACCCAGCTCGGCGAGGACGCCATGCGCGAGACCGCCGAAGCCTTCGGTGTGGGCGACACCTACGACCTGGGCGTGCCCATGTCCCCGGGCGCGCTCGGCGAGCTACCCGACGCCGCCGCCCTGTCCCAGACCTCCATCGGCCAGCGCGACGTGACCATGTCCGCGCTGCAGGCCGCGGTGATGACCGCGGTCGTCGCCAATGAGGGCCGACGCATGGAACCCCACCTGGTCGACCGGATCACCGACAGTGATCTGGAGGAGATCCGCGACCAGCAGCCCCGCGAACTCAACCAGGCCATCAGCCCCGAGGTGGCCCGGCAGCTCACCGACCTGATGATCGCCTCCGAGAACAACACCACCGGTGGCAGCTCAGGCATCGCCTCCAAGACCGGTACCGCCGAGCACGGCGGGCCCAACGACGCCCCGCACACCTGGTACGTGGCTTTCGCGCCCACCCAGGACGCGGACGTCGCGGTCGCGGTCGTCGTCAAGGACGGCGGCGGCTTCGGCAGCGGCGCCACCGGTGGCCAGGTCGCCTCCCCTATCGGCCGCGCGGTACTCAACGCCGCGCTGCAGTCCTGAGGAGGTGAACATGTCCGACACCGACGGCCGGGAACGGCTCCAGAAGCTCATCGGCGATGACTACCAGCTGCAGTGGATCATCGGCCACGGTGGCATGTCCACCGTCTGGCTCGCCGACGACATGATCGACGACCGCGAGGTCGCCATCAAGGTGCTGCGCCCCGAGTTCTCCGATAACCAGGAATTCCTCGCGCGCTTCCGCAACGAGGCGGAGGCCGCGGAATCCATCGACTCGGAAAACGTCGTGCGCACCTACGACTACCGGGAGGTCCCCGACCCCTCGGGCCATACCTTCTGCTTCATCGCCATGGAGTACATCCGCGGCGAATCACTGGCCGACCTGCTCATCCGGGAGGGGTCGTTGGAGGAGCCGCTGGCCCTCGACGTGCTCGAGCAGGCCGCCCACGGCCTGTCCATCATCCACCGCATGGGACTGGTCCACCGCGACATCAAGCCCGGCAACCTGATGATCACCCAGAACGGGCAGGTCAAGATCGCCGATTTCGGCATCGCCAAGGCCGCGGCCGCCGTGCCGCTCACCCGCACCGGCATGGTGGTGGGCACCGCCCAGTACGTCTCCCCCGAGCAGGCCCAGGGCCGGAAGGTCACCGCCTCCTCCGACATCTACTCCCTCGGCGTGGTCGGCTACGAACTGCTCGCGGGCCGACGCCCCTTCACCGGCGATTCCTCCGTCTCGGTGGCGCTGGCCCACATCAACCAGGCACCGCAGCCCCTGTCCACGAAGGTTTCCGCGCCGACCCGGGAACTGATCGGCATCACCCTGCGCAAGGACCCCGCCACCCGCTTCGCCGACGGCAACGAGATGGCCCTGGCCGTTTCCGCCGTGCGGCTGGGTAAACGCCCCCCGCAGCCGGCCTCCGCAGCCATGACGAAGGTGGCCCCCGAACCCTCCCCCACGGAGTCGACGCACGCCCTGGCCGCCACGACCCACCCCACGACCCTGCAGCCGGCCACCCAGCTGGCCACCGGTGTCGCCGTCGCACGCCCCCCGACCACCAGCCACCGTCAGCGCGCCGGCGGTGCCGGTGGTTTCGGTCTCGGGATACTCATCGCCGTGTTGATCGCCGCGGGCATCGGCGGGCTGATCTTCGCCGCTCAGGCAGGCTGGTTCCAGGGTGTCGGCGGTGATGACGGGGAGGAGCCGGAACCGACGACCACCAGCCCGGAGGTCGTCACCGAGTGGGTCACACCCACGCCGAGTCCGACACCGGTGCAACCCGCTCCGCCCACGCCGACGACCCCCAGCCCCTCCCCCACCCCGACGCCCACGGAGGATCCCACGCCCGACCCGACACCGACGGGACCGGGTACGCCCACGCCCACCGGCCCGGGCACCCCGACCCCTACACCAACCCCCACCTCACCACCGACGAACCCGCCGACGCAGCCGGGTAACGGTGACGGCGGGGGCCAGGACACAGGTGGGAACAACGCGGGGGGAAACGGTGACGACGGCGGGGATGCCGGCGACGCTGGGGACACTGGGGAATCCACGAACTCCGCGTCAGCGACCACCACGGGGGCGGGTAACACCGGTGGCGATTCCGGCGACTATATGAGAACGACCGACGCCCGAAGCGAGGCCCAGGGTAATCTGACAGAAGACGGAGGTGGACCATGAGCCTGATCGGCGATCGCTATGAACTCGGCCAGGTCATCGGCACCGGTGGCATGTCCGAGGTCTATGCCGCCGATGACACCCTGCTCGGTCGGGGTGTGGCCATCAAGATGCTCCGCCTCGAACTGGCCCGGGACGTGAACTTCCGTGAGCGTTTCCGGCGGGAGGCGCAGAACTCCGGCCGGCTCAACCACCCCTCGATCGTGTCGGTCTACGACACCGGTGAAACCATGATGGACGGGGTCAGTGTCCCCTATATCGTCATGGAGCGGGTGCACGGTCGGACGCTGCGCGATATTGTCCGGCAGGACGGTCCGCTCTCCCCGGCGGAGGCCGCGGAAACGCTCATCCCGGTCAGTGAGGCACTCCAGTCCTCCCACGATTCGGGCATCATCCACCGTGACGTGAAACCGGCGAACATCATGATCACCAACACCGGTGTGGTGAAGGTGATGGATTTCGGCATCGCCCGCGCCGTCGATGACTCCACCTCGGCGATGACGCAGACCTCCGCGGTGATCGGCACCGCCCACTACCTCTCGCCGGAGCAGGCACGCGGCAAGGTCGCCGATGCGCGTTCCGATGTCTACGCCCTGGGCTGCGTGCTCTACGAATCCGTCACCGGCGATCCGCCCTTCGAGGGCGAAACACCTTTCGCGGTGGCCTACCAGCACGTTCAGGAGGACCCCACCCCGCCGTCCGGGATCATCGGCGGACTATCGCCCACCGCAGCGGTCAACCTCGATTCCGTGGTGCTCACCGCCATGGCCAAGCATCCGGCCGACCGGTACCAAACGGCCCTGGAAATGCGCGCCGACCTCGACCGCCTGGCCCGCAACGCGGTAACCCAGGCGGCGCGTTCCCACGTCTCCGGACAGACCGACGAGGAGGTCCCCGGTACCGCACCGACCATGGTGGCGCCGGCCGCGGCACCCGGGGCCGTCGAGAACGTGCCCGCTTCCGCAGCCACCGGCGCGGGCGCCACCGGCGGGGCCTCGACACGCGCTTCGGGGCAGAACCGCCCCCTGACCTGGATCGCTGCCCTGCTCGCCGTCGTCGCCCTGGGTGCGGGCGGTGCCTTCGCCTGGGATTTCCTCTCGGGCAACGGCAACGGGATCTTCTCCCAGCAGACGGTGACGGTACCGGAGTCAGTCGGTCTGGAGCGCACGGCGGCGGTCAGCAGGCTGGAGGAGCTCGGCTTCACCGTGGAGGTCAACGAGGAACCCCACCCGGAGATCGCGCGCGGCATCGTCATCCGCAGCAGCCCGCAACCCGGCTCCCAACTGCAGGCGGGCACCACGGTGACCCTCACGATCTCCTCGGGCCGGCAGATCACCGATGTCCCCGACGTCACGGACCTGCCACTGGAGGAGGCCGCGCAACTGCTGGAGGAAGTCGGCCTGCAGCTGGCCCAGGAAGTGACCGAGGAAACCTCCGACAGCGTCGAGGAGGGGCACGTCATCGAGCAGACCCCGCCCGCGGGCTCGCAGATCTCCATGGGCTCCGAGGTGCGCCTGACCGTATCCACCGGCCAGGAGGATGTCCGCATCCCGGTGCTGTCGGGCATGCAGCTCAGCCAGGCGGAGGCCACCCTGACCTCACTGGACTTCGTGCCCCGGGTCGAGATGCTCAACTCGATGCGCCCCAACGGTGAGGTCATCAGCGTCCCCGATGAGGGCGGCACCGCCCCCCGCGGCTCCGCCGTCACCCTGCAGGTCTCCAACGGCCAGCTCATCGAGACCCCCAACATCACCCGCATGACCAGGCAACAGGCCCTGACCGCGCTCCGCGACGCCGGCTGGGAGGCCCCCGAGGGCAACCTCCGCCGGGGCGAGGACGTCGACACCATCGTGCTCGGCGACGTCGACCGGATCGCCGTCACCGACCCCCCGGCCGGGGAGACCATGCGACGCGACAGCGTCATCACCGCCCGGTACTGGGAATTCAACCTGGGGGCGTTGACTCGCTGATCCCGACCGCCCGGGGCCGCTGCTATCCTGAGGGAAGTAAAAAGCGGTCCCGGCGAGCATCTCGTCCCCGCCTTGTACGACCGACCCTGAAGGTGTGTGTCATGCCCAAAGCCAAGATCACGACCAGTTCCGTCGCCCCCGCGACGCCGTCGAACGTCAGCCGGACCCCGGTGAAGATCAACACCGGTGGCACCTCCATGTGGTACAAGGTGCTGATGTTCGGGTTCATGATCCTGGGCCTGGCCTGGCTGGTCGTGAACTACCTCGCCGGTGAGGCCATCCCCCTGATGGTGGAACTGGGCCCGTGGAACTTCGCCGTCGGCTTCGGCCTGTTCATCGTCGGCCTCCTCATGACGATGGGCTGGCGGTAGTTTCTGCGCGGGTAGGTTCTGGGGCGCAGGGTGTGGCCTGATTCCGTGGCCCCCGGCCCCAGCCCCTGCCCTAATCTCCGCGAACCCAATATCAGCCACCTTCACCGAACCTGCAACGTAAAACCAGGTGCCAAAAAGGGGTTAGCCTGGGCAGTATGACGACCCCAGATCCGGATTCAGCTGTCATCCATACTGCAGAGGTCTACGACGAGGTTGACCATTTTTCCTGGCCTGCGGATATCACCCTGCTGGACGCGATGCTGGAAAAGAATATTCCCGCCTCTTATTCCTGCATGGAAGGCCACTGTGGCACCTGCCAGTGCACCCTGACCGGCGGCCCGGCCCACATGCTCAACAACGAGGTGCTCTCCCGCTACGAAATCAAGCACGAGGACCAAACCCTGGCCTGTCAGACCATCCGCGATGGTGAAGGTCCGTACCACGTCAGCTACGACTGAGGCTGGGGCCCGGTCAAGTCCGCCGGAGTGGTGTATCTGCCCTTTCGATAAAACAGGCAGTGTGACGGTGTCAGGGACCGGCACGAGCCGGGTGTTGGTACTGGCTCATGCGACCTCCTGAGTGACGTCGTCGGCGTCGATGACGTTGACAGCCATCATGTTTTTCGTCTGCTTCAGACTCGAACGACATGTAGCGCTTCTGCTGAATCCAGTCATCATGCTGCTCCGCCAACACGGCACCGACCAGGCGCACCACGGCGTCGCGGTTAGGTCGTGTTGCGCAATTCCGGTGAGTGAGACCGGCGGGCCCTCAACAGCAACGAGGGTTTCCCGACGCACGCTGTTGGTGTCGAATCATCAACGATTGCAAGGAAACCCTCGTTGCCTACTTTACCGCCCTCGGCACGCGGGCCCGATCCCTGTGTCTACTTTCCAGGGGGGTCGCCCCCGCAGATCACATACGTCGCAGTAGGTTCGCCCTGGCCACCCGCAGCCATTACATGCTGTCCGTGCAGAATGCCTGCCCGGCGCGAAGGGCAGTGAAGCGGCCCTCAGCAGGTAGCGCACAGCAGATGTTTCCCCACCGCACACCCCAGCGCGAATATCAGCCCCTCACCCGCATCAACCTGCACAAACAGCTGATTTCCCATACCCTTCCCAAGATACCCCCCGGGGCATGCTTGCATACCCCCCTGGGTATGTGCAATAATCGTTGTCACGGCATCAACAACCTCAGGAGGGAAACCATGCTGCTGCACCGCATCTACGACGAGGACCTCGCCCAGGCCAGCTACTTCATCGGCTGCCAGGCCAGGGGTGAGGCCGTGGTCATCGATCCCCGCCGGGATCTCGACGAGTACTTTGAGGTCGCCGAGGCCAACGGCATGAAGATCGTGGCCGTCACCGAGACCCACATCCACGCCGACTACCTCTCCGGTACCCGTGAGCTGGCCGCCGCCACCGGCGCGACGGTCTACCTCTCCGGCGAGGGCGGGAAGGGCTGGCAGTACGAGTTCGAGGGCGAACGTCTCCACCACGGTGACTCCTTCGACCTGGGCAACATCACCGTCGAGGCCGTGCACACCCCCGGCCACACCCCGGAACACCTGTCCTTCCTCATCACCGACGGCGCCTTCTCCGACGAGCCCGGCTACCTCATCTCCGGCGACTTCATCTTCGCCGGTGACCTGGGTCGGCCCGACCTGCTGGATGAGGCCGCCGGCGGCGTCGATACCCGTTTCGTCGGCGCACAGCAGCTGTTCACCAGCCTGCAGGACACCTTCCTCACCCTGCCCGATCACGTCCAGGTCTACCCGGGCCACGGGGCCGGCAGCGCGTGCGGCAAGGCACTGGGCGCCCTGCCCGCCACCACCGTCGGCTACGAACGCCGCTACGCCTGGTGGGCGAAGTACCTGGCCGCCGACGATGCGCAGGGCTTCATCGACGAGTTGCTCGACAGCCAGCCCGACGCCCACGCCTACTTCGGCCGTATGAAGCGCCAGAACCGCCAGGGCCCGGTCGTCCTCGGACACCCGCTGCAGCCGCTGCCGGAACTGAGCACCGAGCAGGTCGCCGGACAGATCGCCGACGGTGAGGTCATCGTCGTCGATAGCCGCAGCCACGATCAGGTCCATCAGGGCACCGTCGCCGGATCGATCAACATCCCCGGCGCGGACAAAGCCGCCACCTACGGTGCCTGGGCCTACGATCCGGAGACCGACACCGCGCCGCTGGTCCTGCTCAGCGCCGATCAGGAGGAGGCGGAGAAGTTCCGCGCCCACCTGATCCGGGTAGGTATCGACCGGGTTTCCGGCTACCTGACCAGCCTGGACGGTCTGCCGACCATCACCCCGGAGCTGCTCAGCCCCGTGGAGCTGGAGGGCCACGAGCACGATCTGCTGCTCGACGTGCGCAATAAGACGGAGTACAGCGAGGGCCACATCCCGGGCGCCCACCAGCTCAGTGCCGGTCGGGTCCTGTGGAACCTGGGGCAGCTGCCGGACGGGGAGGACGCCACGATCGTCTCCTACTGCCGCTCCGGGGTCCGCAACTCTGTCGCCGCCTCCGCCCTGCGTCGCAAGGGGTACCGCGTCATCGAGCTTGAGGGCAGCTACCTGGGCTGGGAAGCCCGGCACGCCACCGTCTGAGCCCGAGTCCGAACATCCACCCGTTTTCAACCACCACCGAAAGGACCTCTTCCCCACCATGACCACCCTCACCACCATCGAGGCCGCCGAACTGCGTGAGCGGATCGCCCGCGACACCGAGCTCATGATCGTCGACGTGCGTACCCCGGCCGAGTTCGAGTCCCAGCACATCCGTGGTGCCTATAACGTGCCGCTGTCCCTGTTGTCCGAGCACACCCGCGAGTTCGCGGACCGTTTCCGCTGCGAGGTCGTCCTGGTCTGCCAGTCGGGGGTGCGCGCGGAGGAGGCCCGACTCCGGCTGCAGGAGGCGGGGCTGGATGCCGCCAGCGTGCTCGCCGGAGGCACCTCGGCCTATGAGGCTGCCGGTGGTGAGGTCGTGCGCGGCCGCCAGCGCTGGGCCGTCGACCGCCAGATGCGCCTGGTCGCCGGTTCGCTGGTGCTGGGGGGTTTCCTCGGCGCCCGCCTGGTGGCCCGCCCGATCGGGTGGCTCTCCGCCGCGGTCGGGGCCGGCCTGGCTTTCTCCGCGGTGCGCAACGCCTGCCCGATGGTCTCGGTGCTGACGCGCATGCCCTGGAACCGCACCACGGTCGACCCCACCCTGGCGTCTGCGGTCCGCAATATTCCGGTCGCCACCGGCACCGTGACCCTGTCCTGAGCTTAAGGAGCAACTGATGAGTCTCACCCTGGCGGTCATCGTGGTGCTCTCCGTCGTGGTCGGGCTCAGCCTCGGCCTGCTCGGCGGTGGCGGCTCCATTCTCACCGTTCCCCTGCTGACCTACGTGGCGGGCATGGACCCGAAGGAGGCCATCGCGGCCTCACTGTTCGTGGTGGGTGCCACCTCGGTGCTGAGCACGATCATGCACGCCCGGAAGGGCAATGTGCAGTGGCGCACCGGGTTGATCTTCGGTGTGGCCAGCATGGCCGGGGCCTTCCTCGGTGGCCTGCTGGGAGGATTCATCCCCGGTGTCATCCTCATGATCGGTTTCGCGTTGATGATGATCGCCACCGCCGGTGCGATGCTGCGTGGGCGGCGGAGCACGGGTGACAACACCCCCTCCGACCGGCCGCTCCCCCTCGGCAAGATCCTGCTGGAGGGCGGTATCGTCGGCCTGGTCACCGGCATCGTCGGCGCGGGCGGTGGCTTCCTGGTGGTCCCGGCCCTGGTGCTGCTCGGTGGCCTGTCCATGCCGCTGGCGGTGGGCACCTCCCTGCTGGTGATCTCCATGAAGTCCTTCGCCGGCCTGGCCGGCTACCTGACCAGCGTGAGCCTGGATTGGCCGCTGGTACTGGCGGTCACCGCCGCAGCCCTGGTGGGTGCCCTGATCGGGGCGCAGCTGACCTCCGTGGTGCCCGAGGCCGCACTGCGCCGGGGCTTCGGCGTGTTCGTCCTGGTGATGGGCGTGTTCGTCCTGTCTCAGGAACTGCCCTCACCCTGGGGGCTGGTGGTGGCCGGGAGCTCCCTGGTGCTGGCGGTCATCGTGCTGTTCTGCCGTCGGGCCGGGTCCCGCTGCCCGGTGTTCCGACGACCCGCCGAGCAACCTGCCGAGCAACCCGCCTGAGCGCAGTACCTGCCACCGCCCGAAAAAGTTATCCACAGGCTGGAGGGGGATTCGCCGCCCCCACCCCTCAGGCGAACAGACCTTCGATACATCCCCATCACCGCTGGTGAGGGGGATGTATTTCTCTGCCCAGGCGTGAATGACACAGGTGTAGTTATCCACAGTGTGGATAAGCCTGTGGATAGTTTCCGTGCGGGAGGGGCCCCTCCGGGCAACACACCCAGGATCGAAGGCCTACGCGAACTAAGCGAAGGCCCCCACCCAGCCGACCCCGAGCCCCACCACCCCCAGCAGCACCCCGAGTACCCCGATCCACCGGACCCACGGGCTGCGGTGGATCACGAAGCCCACCATGAGCAGGCCCGTGATGAGCCCACCGAGGTGTCCCCACAGCGAGACCCCCGGCATGATGAGCGTGTAGGCCAGATTGACGCCGATGAGGATCAGCGGCGCCCGCAGGTCCGCGCGGCGTCGCAGAGAAACCCCCACCAGCAGCACCATCAGCGCATACACCGCCCCCGATGCACCCGCCGTGGGGGTGGTGGGCGCCATCCACAGCACAGCCATCGACGCCCCCACGCCCCCGGCGAAGAAGGAGGCCAGGAACAGCGGCGTGCCGGTGTACCGCTCGATCTCCCGGCCCAGCAGCATGAGCAGGAAGGCGTTGATCGCCAGGTGGCTGATGCCGACGTGGAGGAAGATCGCCCCCACCGTGCGCAGCAGACCCAGCGGGGAGGACAGCACGGCAGGCCCCCACAGCAACCACGCCTCCGCCAGCGGGGAGGCCCGGAGGTTGTCCATGACCGACCACGACTGCACGGCGGTGAGGACCCACACCACCACGGCGAGGAGGGTCAGAGAGGTCGTCGCCGGCACGTCGCGGTACCAGCGGCGCAACCAGTCGGTCATCGGGAGGCGTCCTTTCGGGCGGGGCCGGAAACGGGAAAAACCCGCGGCGTGGGGTCCAGGGAAGGACCACACGCGGCGCGGGTGGGTACAGAAAGTCGGTGCTGCGTTAAGCGGAGATCTCGACGGACTCGATGACGACCGGCTCGGTCGGGCGATCCATGCGGTCGGTCGCGGTGGAGGAGATGGCGTCGATGACCTTCTGGGACTCGGCGTCAGTGACCTCACCGAAGATGGTGTGGTGGTTGTTCAGGTGCGGGGTCTTGCCGGTGGTGATGAAGAACTGGGAACCGTTGGTCCCCGGGCCGGCGTTGGCCATGGCGAGCAGGTACGGGCGGTCAAAGCGCAGCTCGGGGTGGAACTCGTCGGCGAACATGTAGCCCGGGCCCCCACGACCGGTGCCGGTGGGGTCACCGCCCTGGATCATGAAGCCGTCGATGACGCGGTGGAAGATCGCACCGTCGTAGAACGGACCGGAGGTGGCGCCGGAGGCGTTCTCGGTCTTGTATTCCTTGGTGCCCTGCGCCAGGCCGACGAAGTTGTCGACGGTGGCCGGGGCGTGGTTGCCGAACAGCTCGATGACGATGTCGCCGCGGTTCGTGTGCAGCGTCGCGGTAGCGGTCTTGTTGGTCATGCGGACCATCCTAGTGAAAGGACCCGGCCGCGTGCACAGACCCACCGGGCTAACGGCGGCCCCCGGCGGGCACCACTGACGTGAAACCTGCGCCGACCTGCCGGAACATCGCTATGCTGTCCACGTCACATAGTTCCCGGCACACCCAGAAAGCCTGGCCTCCCCATGATCACACCCCGCCCCCTTCTCACCCTCACCACCTGCCTGATGATCGCCGCCCCCCTCGTCGGATGCGCCGACACCGACACCGACCCGACGGTGACCACCTCTCCCACCGAGACCGGCACGCCTGATCAATCCGGGGACGGGGAACAGTCGGTGGCCCCCTCACCACTGCACACCGCCGCGGAGACCTTCGCGGACATTCTGGACGAGCCCGACCGGTACTCCTTCTCCTCACCCGGCGCGGACCGTGAGTTCACCGGAGAGTACATGTACGGGCTGGCGGACATCACCGGCGACGGTATCCCTGAGCTGCTGCTCGAAGCCGTGACGGTGCACAACCTCAATCCGGTGCGCGTGTTCAGCACCGACGCCGACGGCACCGTGGTCTCCCCCGACGACGTGCTCATCGACGGCGCCGCGTCCGCCGGCGGGTCGCGCACCGCCTTGAGTACCTCCCTCTCCGGGGACCGGATCTACCAGGAGCAGTGGCGTTCCATCGCCCCCGAGGTGGAGGTGGAGGCCTTTACCCTGCAGGGTGAGCGTCTACTGCCCACCGGTGAGGCATGGACCTATGATCAGCGCTCCCCCTCCGAGGAGCTGGTCCGGATCAAGTTCCACACGATCAGTGACCGGGGCCCGCTCGACCACCTGGCCGGGTCTGGCGAGTCAGCACCCACCGAGGCAGCACCCGCCGGTGATGGGGCCGTGGCGGGCACCGTGCAGGTGCTCAGCGCACCGGAACTGGCCGAGCTACAGGGACTGGACCGGACCCCCAACAGCGAGGACTCCACCTACCGCTACGCCGTGTTCGTTTTCGATGCCCCCACCGCCTTCAGCGCGCAGGCATCCGGTGCCACCGGGGAGATCCAGGAGCGGGAGGCCTCCCTGGTCCGGTTGGGGGCACAGACCCCCTACGGCACCACCGGCCTCGGTTTCGATCTGGCCGGCCAGCGCCTGAACCTGGCCTTCGAGGCGACCGACTGCTGGTTCCCCTCCGATGCCTCCCTGCCGGTCGGCGAGCCGGGCTGCTCCGACTTCAGCCGGCGGTGAGACGACCGGGGCCGCCGGCGGATGATTCCGCCGGCGGCCCCGGATTCTGTTTCCAGTGGTGAGAGCCTGGTTACTTCACCGACTGCAGGGCCTCGACCACGATGTCGCGGGCGAGCACCATATTGCGCAGGGAGGCCTCGGTCTCGGCGTAGCCACGGGTCTTCAGACCACAGTCCGGGTTGACCCACAGGCGCTCGGTAGGCACGTTGAGCAGGGCCGCCTTGATCAGCTCGGTGAGCTCAGCCACGGAGGGCACGCGCGGGGAGTGGATGTCCCAGATGCCCGGGCCGATCTCCGAGTGGAAGGAGCCCTCCAGGTCCTCCAGCAGCTCCATCCGGGAACGGGCGGCCTCGATGGAGGTCACGTCGGCATCCAGGGCGGCGACGGCGTCGATGATCTGGCCGAACTCGGAGTAGCACAGGTGGGTGTGGATCTGGGTGGTCGGCTTCGCGTCCAGGGAGACGAGGCGGAAGGAGCGCACGGCCCAGTCCAGGTACTCCGGGCGGGCGTCGGAACGCAGCGGGAGCAGCTCGCGCAGGGCGGGCTCGTCGATCTGGATGATCTCGATGCCGGCCTCCTCGAGGTCGCGGACCTCGTCGGCCAGGGCCAGGGCGATCTGGTCGGCGGAGACGGACTTCGGAACGTCGTCACGGGTGAAGGACCAGGCCAGGATGGTGACCGGGCCGGTCAGCATGCCCTTGACGTGCTTCTCGGACAGGGACTGGGCGTAGCGGGCCCACTCGACGGTCATGGCCTCCGGGCGGGAGACGTCGCCGATGACGATGGACGGGCGGGTGCAGCGGGAACCGTAGGACTGGACCCAGCCGAACTCGGTGGTCACGAAGCCGTCGAGCAGCTCCGCGAAGTACTGGACCATGTCGTTGCGCTCGGGCTCACCGTGGACGAGCACGTCGATGCCGAGGCGTTCCTGGAGCTCGATGACGGACTTGATCTCGTCCTTGAGGGCGTCGACGTACTGCTCGTCGTTGAGGACACCGGAGCGGTGCTCGGCACGGGCCTTGCGGATCTCGCTGGTCTGTGGGAAGGAGCCGATGGTGGTGGTCGGCAGCTGCGGCAGCTCCAGCGCCTTCTGGGCCTCGACGCGCTCGGCGAACTGCGGGGAACGGGCGACCTCGCCATCGGGCAGGGCCGCGACGCGGTCCTGGACGGCCTGGTTGTGGATGCGCGCGGACTCGCGACGGGTGCGCACGGCGCGGTCGGAGCGGGCGAAGGCCTCGGCGGCGGCGACGGTACCCTCACCCAGGGCGGTGGACAGGGCCAGGGCCTCGCCGATCTTCTCGTCGGCGAAGGACAGCCAGCCGGCGACGTCGACCGGCAGCGTGGTCTCGACGGCCACGGAGTGCGGCACGTGCTGCAGGGACACGGAGGAGGACACGGCGATCTTCTCGACGCCCGAGTCACGCAGCTGCTCCACGACGCTCAGGCGCTCACGCAGGTCAGCGGCCCAGACGTTGCGGCCGTCGAGGACACCGGCAACCAGGGTGGTCTCGGGCTTGACGGCCTCGGCGACACGCTTGACGTAGTCGGTGTCATTGGCCAGGGTGGCCGGGGCCAGGTCGACGTGCAGCGCCTCCGGGGCGGCCTCGGCCAGTGCGTTCAGGCCGGCGCGCAGGGAGCCGTAGGCGGTGGTGACCAGCACGTTCGGGCGGTCGGTGCCGACGGTGCCACCGAGGATGGTGCCGTAGGTGGTGGCGGCGAGCTGGGCGAGCTCCTCATCGGGGGCGATGGTCAGGTCGGCGGCCAGGGCCGGCTCGGCCAGCTGGATCCACTCGACGCCCGCGGCGGCCAGGGAGGAGAGGATGAGCTGGTAGGCCTCGGTGAGCTCGGCGAGGCGGGCAAGCGGGTTACCGGCGCCCTCGGCGGGCTTGGACAGGGCCAGGAGGGTGACCGGTCCGACCAGGTACGGGCGGACGGTGTGGCCGGCCTCCTGGGCCTCGGCCACGATGGACAGGATGCGCTCCGGGCGGGCGGTGAACTTACCGGAGTCGGTGACCTCGGGGACCAGGTAGTGGTAGTTGGTGTCGAACCACTTGGTCATCTCCAGCGGGGCGCGCTCGGCGTTGCCGCGGGCCAGGGCGAAGTACTCGTCGAGGGAGACCTCCTCGGCGTCGCCGCCGAGCAGACCGACGGTCAGGGCGGTCTCCAGGACCTGGTCGTAGACGGCGACGTCGGCCGGGATGGCGTAGTCCTCGTTCAGACCCAGCTCACGAAGGTGGGCGTAGGTGTCCACGCGCAGGGAGTGTGCGGTGGAGGTGAAGGTCTCGGCGTCGATGCGGCCGGCCCAGTAGGACTCCAGGGCCTTCTTGAGCTCGCGGTTCGGGCCGACGCGGGGGTAGCCTTCGATGGTTGCTGCGGGGAAAGTGGATGCAGACATGAAAACGGGTGCCTTTCGTGAAGTGTCTAGGTCTCTTACCTGAACTGCTCTTCGCGGGGGCTCCCGGTGCATGCAGTGGACAGGGCGTCTATCCGCTCTGTGAGCGGGGCGCTATTCCGATGCGGTCCAGCAGTTCTCTGGTGATATCCGGCTTGTTGTGGGTGTAGATGTGCAGTCCCCCGGTGCCGGCGTCCAGGATGGTCTGCGCGAGTTCAACGGTCAGGTCGAGTCCGACCTCGTGTTCGCCCTCCGGCCCCGCCTCCTCCAACCGGCGGATGAGCCGGTCGGGGACGATCAGTCCGGAGAGCTGCCCCATTCGGCGCAACCGCTGGATCGACGTCATCGGCATGATTCCGGGGATCAGTGGGATCCTGACCCCGGCCAGCCGGGCCCGCTCCGTGAAGCGGAGGAAGTCCTCGGCGTCGAAGAACAGCTGCGTGATGGCGAAGTCCGAGCCGGAACGCTGCTTGGCCAGCAGGACGTCGATGTCCTCGTCGTAGTTGGCGGATTCGGCGTGCCCGTTGGGGTACGCGGCGACGCCCACGGCCAGGCCGCCAGCGGCAAACCGTAGGGCCTGCTGCTTCTCGACGTCGCGGATGAGCCGCACGAGCTCATCGGCATGCTGCAGGTACCCCTCGGGCAGGCGGTCCTGCCCCTCCTCGAAGTCACCGCGCAGGGCCAGCAGGCCGCGCACACCGGCGTCCATGAGCCGGTTGATCCAGCCGATGAGCTCCTTGCGGTCGCCGGCGGTGCAGGCCAGGTGGGCCAGCGGACGCATGCGGGTGGTCTCCGAGATGAGCTCGATGAACTTGGCGGTGCCCTCCAGCCACCCGGAGCGGCGCGAGCTGGTCACCGCGATGTAGTCCGGGTTATAGGACTGCAGGGTGGCCAGGAGCTCGGCGATCTTGGCCTCGTCGGCGTCGTGCCGGGGCGGGATGACCTCGAAGGACAGGGCGGTGCGCTGACCCGACCGGCTCGCGGTGGGGGCCTCGTGCTCCAGGGAGCTGTCATCGAGCGGGGCGGACGCGGAGAAACGCGAGTCGGTCCGGCGCGCTGCGGCGGTGGCGTTCATGTCTACCTCCTCGATGTGTCTCGGGGACCTGTCTGGTCCCGGTTGGTGACTGATGGCGAATGTAGCAACTCCGGCACCGAAACTTGCCACGAAAACCAAAGATATTACGTGACACCAAGGCCCCGAGCTGGAAACTTACACAATGCCTCCGTGAATATAATATGTGCACGAAGAGCCCGCGGGTACACATTCCGTACCAAGCTGTCTTTAATGCGATCAGGCAATCATGGGTGGGGCCCAGTTACTGTGCGGGGGCTACCCGGAAGAGGGAAAAGTGCTGCGATGACGGCACCGGAGAGGGAAACGGCGCTACGCTGGAAGGTAGAAATACGTCCCGACCGACCCGAGCCCAAGGAGCCCCATGAACCCCACCACACTGAAGCTTGCACTGAACGCGGCATCCTCCGCCTGGGGGCGCACGAAGGACTTCCGCGAGCAGAAGTCCCGCGAGGCCTACGATGCCCTCTCCGACGCTGCCGGCAAGGTGGACTTCGACGCGATCAGGGAGCGCTCCGGCGAGCTGCTCGACGACTCCCGCCGTGAGGCCGGCCAGGTCACCCAGGCCGCCCGCGCACGACTGGAGAAGGCCCGCGAGGAGCTTGAGGAGCGCCGCAAGAACGGTGTGGCCGACACCGGGAAGGCGCGCAAGACGGTCAGCAGGGTCCGCCGGAAGAAGGGCCGGGACGTCTCCAGCAAGCTCAGCTCCAAGGCCGCCCGCAAGGAGGCCAAGGCCGGGAAGCGCCGCAAGGCCCTCGGCAACCTCGGCATCATCGCACTGCTGGCCGCCGTGGTGGCCGGCCTGTACTACTGGCTCAGCCGCCGCCCGCAGCCGGGCGATACCCCGCCGCGCGTGCAGGACTTCTCCGGCGAGGACAGCCAGGAGCAGAAGCCCACCCTCGTCTACTCCACCACCACCCCGGAGGGCCAGAAGGTCCCCGCCGCCGGTGACCTGGCGGAGGAGCCCGCCGAGCGCGACGAGGAGCTGCTGGGTTCCCTCGATGAGCAGCTGGCCGCCCACCGCGACACGGAGGACGCCGCCGAGGACGAGGCCGCCGACGAAGCAGCTGAGCCGGAGCTCGTCGAACCGGAGGTCGACCCGGACAAGACCGCTGCGCAGGCCGCCGCCGAAGCCGAGGAGGAGATCACCGCCGAGGCCGAGGAGACCAAGGGCGCGGAGCAGACCGCCAAGCTCGGTGACCTCCAGGCCCAGGCCGAGGAACTCGAAGATGAGATGGACCGGGAGATCGGCCGCAACCCGGACGAGAACCGCGGGGTCTAACCCTCACTCACCACCCCACCGGCCCCTCCCTGACCAGGGAGGGGCCGGTTTCCGTCTGCGCCCACCCCAACTTATCGACGCCGCTCCTGCGCCAGCACGCGCACACCCAGCGGGGTGAGCTCGACCAGCTGCCGGGCGACGTCGTCACCGGCGTCGATCGTGGAGATCCCCACCAGGTCATGCCGGCGCAGTTCCCGCAACTCCGGCAGCAGGCCCGCCGGTTCCGTGGCGGTAACCTCCCCGAGCTTCCACAGCCTGATCCGTTGGCCGTCGACCGCCCCCACCTCCAGCAGCACCCTCATGAGCCCACGGTGGGCCCCGGCGGCGTCGAGACGCTCCACCGTGATGCCCTCCAGGCCCGGATCAGCCAGGATCTTCCGGGCCCGCCGCTGACCGACGCCCCGGAACTGCTGACCCGTCCGCCGGATGGTCCAGGTGAAGGCCAGGGACGCCGCACCGGCGTAGACGGCACCGCCCGCCACCGGGTCCACCGGCAGCGGGTCGAGGGCGTAGCCGGACAGGAAGGTCAGCGCCGGGGGCAGGAAGGGGCTCCAGTGGCGCCAGCGGGGAAAGTCATCTGAGCGGATATCCACGGATTCGTAGCCGGAGTTACCCAGGGAGAACACCCGGGGGCGCATCGCCACCAGAACGACCACCATGGCGGCCAGCGTCACGGCCATGGGAACCAGCAGGCCCAGGTGTACGAAGGTCACCGCCAGGCCGAAGCCGGTGCCAGAGACCACCGCCAGCGGCCAGGACACATCGTTGTCGCCCGCCGCACCACCCCGGTGGTGCTCCACCTCTGCCCTGCCCGACATTCCCCGCAGTCTAGCGTTGATCCCCGGATCAGGTGAGGCAGACAAAGCACAAGGCCGGCACCCTGAGCGGATGCCGGCCTGTTCCCTTGTGGAGCATAGGAGAATCGAACTCCTGACCTCCTGCTTGCAAAGCAGGTGCTCTACCAATTGAGCTAATGCCCCATTGTTCCTTGGTGGGCCTAGCAAGAATCGAACTTGCGACCTCATCGTTATCAGCGATGCGCTCTAACCGACTGAGCTATAGGCCCTGGGAACGAGAATCACTTTACCCACGACGCCTGAAGGAACACAAATCGCCTGCTCAGGGACAGTTTATCCGAGCCTGAACAGGCGATCGTCCGCATCAGGGGCGGCCTCAGTCCTCCACGTCACGCAGGGTGACGCTCAGCCCGCCGAAGATATCGACGATGGCGTTGTAGACCACCGCGACCAGCGGGGCGAGAACCGTCGACAGGATTGCCCCGATGGCCCCCAGGAGAGCGGCGAAGGAGATGACCATGCCGAAGGTGACCACCTGGTCACCACCGACATCACCGATGAGGTTGTTGACCTGATCCCAGATCCCGGCGGCCTGCATACCGAAGTACAGTGCGACCACAGCCACGAGCCACACGAGCAGACCCACCAGGGACATGGCCAGGCCCACACGGAAAGCTGACATGGGTGACACCCGTGTCACTGCTACATCTCGTGTTGCCATCGATTACTCCTTAGGAATCCTTGTCGCCGAAATCAGACTTTTCCGACTCTACGCCAGCGGCCTCCCGGGCACTCTGTTCCGCCCGCTTCGCCCGCTCCGCGGGGCCATCGACCGCCCCCGTGGCAACGGCCTCGGCCTCCTCCTCGCCCTGTCCCTCGACGTTGCGGTCGATGGCGAGCAGCTCCACGTCCTTCTCCAGGTCCACGAGGCGAACGCCCATGGTCGCGCGGGAGGAGGGGCGGATCTGGTTGACCTCGGTGCGGATGACCCCACCGGCGGAGGTGATGGCGAAGATCTCGTCATCCTGGTCCACCGCCACCGCCCCGATGAGCCGGCCGCGCTTGGGGGTGTACTTGAAGGTGACCACGCCCAGGCCGCCGCGGCCCTGGGTGGAGTACTCGTTGATGGCGGTGCGCTTGCCGTAGCCCCCGGAGGTGGCCACCAGCAGGTATTCGCCGTCCCGGACCACACTCATGGCCAGCAGCTGGTCCTCGCCACGGAAACGCATGCCCTTGACGCCCGCGGTGGCACGCCCCATGGGGCGCAGCTGGTCGTCGTCGGCGGTGAAGCGGATGGCCTGACCGAACTGGGAGACGAGCAGGATATCGTCCTCCTCCTCGCACAGGGCCGCGCCGATGAGCCGGTCACCCTCGTTGAGGTTGATGGCGATCAACCCCGCGGAGCGGGCGGACCTGTAGTCGGTCAGACGCGACTTCTTCACCCGGCCCTGGGCGGTGGCCAGCACCAGGTAGGGCGCGTCCTCGTAGGACTGGATCTGGATGACCTGGGCGATCCGCTCCTCCGGCTGGAACTCCAGCAGGTTGGCCACGTGCTGACCGCGGGCGGTACGGGAGGCCTCGGGCAGCTCGTAGGCCTTGAGGCGGTAGACCCGGCCGAAGTTGGTGAAGAAGAGGATCCAGTCGTGGGTGGAGGAGATGAAGAAGTGGCGCACGATGTCGTCCTGCTTCAGCTCCGCACCACGCACGCCCTTGCCGCCGCGCTTCTGCGAACGGTAGGCGTCGACCTTGGTGCGCTTGGCATAGCCGGTGGAGGTGATCGTCACCACGACGTTCTCCCGGGCGATGAGGTCCTCTTCGGAGACATCACCGGTGGCGGCGATGATCTGGCTGCGACGCTCATCACCGTACTTCTCGACGATCACGGCGAGCTCGTCGCGCACGATCGTGCGCTGCCGTTCAGGGCTGGCGAGGATGTCCTTGAGGTCGGCGATGATCTCCTCGACCTCGGCCAGCTCGTCGACGATCTTCTGGCGCTCCAGAGCCGCCAGGCGGCGCAGCTGCATGGCGAGGATATGATCCGCCTGGACCTCGTCGACGTCGAGCAGCGTGCGCAGGCCCGCGCGCGCCTCGTCGACGGTGGGTGAACGACGGATCAGGGCGATGACCTCGTCGAGGGCGTCGAGCGCCCGGACCAGGCCACGCAGGACGTGGGCGCGCTCCTCCTTCTCGTTGAGGCGGAACTTCGTGCGCCGCACGATGACCTCGATCTGGTGCGCGACGTAGTAGCGCAGCATCTGGTCCAGGCGCAGGGTGCGCGGCACACCGTCGACGATGGAGAGCATGTTCGCGCCGAAGTTGCTCTGCAGCTGCGAGTGCTTGTACAGGTTGTTGAGCACCACGCGCGGCACGGCGTCCCGCTTGAGCGTGACGACGATGCGCAGGCCGACGCGGTCGGAGGACTCGTCCTCGATCTTGGAGATGCCGGCCAGCTTGCCGTTGGAGACCTGCTCCGCGATGTTCGCGATGAGGTTGTCCGGGTTGACCTGGAAGGGCAGCTCGGTGATGACGATGGTCTGGCGGCTGCCGACCTCCTCGATGGAGGTCACGCCGCGCATCCGGATGGAACCACGACCGGTGGTGTAGGCGTCATGGATGCCCTGGTCACCGACGATGAGGCCGGCGGTCGGGAAGTCCGGGCCCCTGACGAAGCCCATGCAGGCCTCCAGGGCGGTCTTCTCGTCCGCGGTGGGGTTGTCCAGCAGCCAGTAGATGGCGTCGGCCAGCTCGTTGAGGTTGTGCGGCGGGATGTTGGTGGCCATACCGACGGCGATACCGCCGGAGCCGTTCATCAGGAGGTTGGGCACGCGCGCCGGCAGGACCTCGGGCTCCCGGGTCTTGCCGTCGTAGTTGGGGTTGAAGTTGACGGCGTCCTCGCGGATATCGCGGACCATCTCCATGGCCAGCGGGGTGAGCTTGCACTCGGTATAACGCATGGCGGCCGGGCCGTCGTTGCCGCGGGAGCCGAAGTTACCCTGGCCGTCGATCAGCGGATAACGCATGTTCCACGGCTGGGCCAGACGCACGAGGGTGTCGTAGATCGCGACGTCGCCGTGCGGGTGGAACTGACCCATCGTGTCGGAGACCGGGCGGGCGGACTTCACGTAGCCGCGCTCCGGACGGTAACCGGAGTCGAACATCGCGTAGACGATGCGGCGGTGGACGGGCTTCATGCCGTCGCGGACCTCCGGCAGGGCACGTCCCACGATCACCGACATCGCGTAGTCGATATACGAGGTCTGCATCTCCTCGTTGATGTCGATGGGCTGGACGCGGTCGAAGTCCTGGCCGGGTACGCCGTTGTTCTCGTCGCTCATGTTCACCTTATTCCTTCGGGGATGGCTAACTCCCCCATTCTAGACCCACAGGTGCCTTTTCAGGCCCTTCCCGAGAGAAAGTGATACCACAGTGGTATCACTAGGGCATGGCCATGACACTGAGACTGACCCCCGAACAGGACCGCGCCCTGAGCCTGCTCGCCGCCGCGCAGGGATCGAGCAAGCACGAGGCGGCCGTCCGCGCCATCGTCACCACCGCCACCCGCGCGCTCGACGACGCCGAGATCGCCCGGCTCGCGCGCGAATCCGTCGCCGCCCACGCGGCCCTGGAGGGCAGGGTCCGGCGGGCCCGCCGGTGACTCCCCCGCTCACATCCGGCCAGCTGCTCATCATCGCCGACGAATTCGCCGCCACCCACCGCGTCACGGTGCGCAGCTTCGCGGCCCTGGTCCAGGTGGCCGCGGTGCCCGGGGCCCGGATCGAGGGCATCCCGGTCTTCGCCGACGTCGCGGCAGCCCGGTCCGCACTGGAGGAGGCCGTGCGACTGACCACACCACTGAGTGCGCGCAATGACCTCTTCGCACTCGTGTGCGGGGACGTGTACACCAGATTCGCGGCCACCCGCGGGTGAGCGATGCCAGCCTGCGGGGAAAAAGGACTGGCCATGGCATTGGTTCCTGTGTAAAGTCGAGAACGTTGTGACTGTAGTGAACGCAAGTGGCCCGTGTGGCCTATTCACTGCGGCGGAAGAGTCACAGCATCCGCGATTCCCATTTATTGGCCGTATCCCTACTTCAGGGATAGCCGATCAATGGGAATCGTTTTCTGGTGCGGGAGGCCCCTTTCCCGCTGGTCCCCACCATCGGCCGGAGGTAGGCGCTCTATGCTTGTCCTGTCAGCCCCTGATTCCAGTGAAAGG
>CAZTIZ010000024.1:0-27028 GCA_964613845.1 uncultured Corynebacterium sp. | reverse complement strand
CTGCTGGTTCATGTGTGTTCTCCGTCTGTCTCAGATAATGGGCTCAGGCGCCGTGAGGCAGGCGGCTGCCGGGAATGGTGGGTGATGCGGTCCCACGCCGCGTCGAACCAGGCCTCAGACACGGTCACCACTGTCTCCCGGCAGGCCGCTGACCAGGTCGAACTCAGCGAAGACCTGGCGCAGCGGGTCCATGCACCGGAAAGGGGCGATACCGATGCGGCTGATACGGTCGCCCTCCGGGGGCGCGCCCAGCGCGGAGACCGCATAGCAGTGGTAGGGGTAGGGGTCCCGGCCGAACAGCGGGATCCGCAGCTGGTTGAGCAGCTGCGTGGCGTCCAGGCACCGCAGCAGACTCTCGACCTCCAGGTGCAGCAGGTAGCTGTTCTGTCCGTCGAAGGGCTGGTCCAGGGCAGCGCTCTCCCGACGGAAGGAAGCCCCGTGGTTGCTCATCACCCGCTGCCAGTTCACGGCGTTGGGACCGGGTGAGTGGTGGTGGCTCTGGTTGACTTCCGCCAGCTGCTGCATCGTGTCGAACTTCGACAGGCACAGCGCGATACCGGGGCGGTGCTCCTCCCCCAGCACCCGCAGGACGTTCTGCAGCACCGCGGTCGGATCGTCCTCGCCGACCTCGTGGATCGGGACGGATCCCTCCAGCAGTTGGCGGATGCGCGGCACGGCCATGGGGTCGAAGAGGAACAGGATGCGGTTGGCGTGACGGAAGAAGTCCAGCTCCCCGGCGCGCTCGCCGAAGTTCTCCTCCTTGAGGTCCTCACCGGCGACGTCGCGGAAGACGACAAAGATCTTCTGCAGCCCCTCGCCACGCCGGTGCATACCGACGTCGAAGATCAGCGGACGGGTCTGGTGGGCGTCGGTGGAGGAGGCCGGCGGGGTCGGTGGCAGCAGGCCCATCTGCTCGAAGAGCGGCTTCTCGTACTTCTCCTCATAGTTGCGGCGGGTGTACTCGTCCGCGTGGCGGAAGGTGCCGTGGTTGGCGATGACCAGTTTCTTCAAGAGCTTGACGATCACCGCGATATAGAGGCTCTTGCCCGAGGACCGCGCACCGGCCATCGCGAAGGTCAGGGTGCCTGAGTCCTGCCAGCCCTCCGGCAGTGGGTACCTGTCCTGTTCGGTGGTCGGCACGTGCGGCGAGACGGTGGCCTGCGGATCCGGCATCACCCGGAAGGTGTACGGGCAGCGGGTGGGCAGCCGGTCGGTGGGGTCCGGCTGTGGGTGGGTGTCAGGTGTGTGCACTGGGTTACTTCTCCCCCTGGGTCAAGGTGTCGAACATGATTCTCGTGGGCGCCTCCAGGCTCACGGAGTCCTGCTCCCGGACCGCGGTGATCAGCTTCTCGTCGAAGACCGTGGCGGTCCTGCCGAAGGTGGACACCGGCGGGCGGCCGGTGAGCAGGTGCACCACCCCGGGGTGTGTGGAAACCTCGGCGGGCAGGTCATCGGAGATCACGACCAGCGCGTCCTCCGGGTCGAGGGAACCGAGGTCGAGGCTCCACCCGACCTCCCGGGCGGGGAAGTCACGCTCGGCGAGCTGGCGGATCGCCTCGGAACCGGAAAGCCGTTCCGGGGTGAAGGAGCTGCTGCCGGTCACCAAGTGCAGCACCCGCTCCCCGCTGCTGGCGGACAGCACGCCGGCGGCGAAGGCGCACATGGCGTCGAAGACCTCGCGGGAGGTGCTGTGCTGCATGGAGGAGGAGACGTCGATGATGAGCACCACGTCACGACGCCGCCCCTCGGGCAGACTGTCGCGGTCGATGGAGCGTCGCAATGCCGAACGCACACCTGCGGAATCCTCATCCAGCAGGCTGTCCCCGGTGGCCTCGGCGACGACGAGCCGGACCCGGTCCCCGTCCGGCAATACCGTGGCCACCGGGAAGGACTTCAGGCCCCCGACCTCGAAGGTCGGGAACTCCAGGTGGGTCTCCTCCCCCTCCGTTGTCGTCACCTGAAGGGTGAGGAAGAGCTTGGTGCCGGTCGGGAAATGCGAGTACCCGTAGCCCGGCCGCACGGTGATCTCCGTGTTGGCCGTGGGGTTGCGCAGCGCCACGTTCATGCCGCGGCGGCGGGACTCCATGTCCGGGGTGGAGACCTCGAAGTCGAGGTCCCCGCTCAGTCCGACCTGGAGCCGACCGGTGAAGGTGGCCCCCGGGATATCGTGGCTCTGCCCTGCGGAGAGCCGGATGTTGTTCATCAGTGCTTGTCCTTTCGCTGCTGCCCAAGTTCCTCAATGATTCCGCGCGCGACCGCCACGAAGATCTCCTTCACGGCCGCCTCCTCGGCCGCACTCATCCCGGGCGGGAGGGAGAATTGCAGGAGGTCGGGGTTACGGTGCCTCATGAACTCGGTTTCCGCCCGCCCCAGCGTCCACGGGTCGCGGGAGGCCCCGCGAATATCATCGCGGGCGATCTGTCGCCCCAGCTGACGGAACCGGGCAGGGCTGGCACCGGTGGTCTGCACGTGCCGGATCACCGCGGCCAGGGTCAGGCTGGCCAGGTCATGGGCCACGGAGTCATCATGTTCCCGGTCCCCGGTGATGATCGGGTCGATCTGGCAGAAGATGTTGACGGTGTAGTACACCCGCAACAGGTCAGGGGCATAGTCCCGCCTGTTCCGGTCGATGAACCGGGTGTCCAGGGCCCGGCGCAGCTGCGCGGGTGCGCTCTCCTGCCCCAGCCAGAGCAGGATGTTGCCGATGCTGTTCACCGAGCTCAGGGGAAGCAGGCTGCGGTCATCCGCCCGGGCCCGGGCGCGTTCCTCGACCACGGCGCGATGGGACTCCGCGCGCCGCAGCAGGCCCTCCAGCTCAGGGTGGGCGGTTCCCGGTAACGGCCTCTCCCGCCACCGCCGGAGGGCGGGGGCGGCGGCGATCTTCCCGATCACCGCCGGGTCCCTGAGGTTCTCCCCGCTCAACAGCCTGGTGTGCAGCAGAAAATCGAGGTAGCCGACCACCGTGCCGGCACCCCTGTCCCGCAACCCGTCGAGGGAGGAGAACACCTCATCGACCAGCTGGAAGAAGACCCGTTCCGGCACCGGTCCCGGCTCCAGGACCGGCCAGGGGCAGCTCGGGCGTGCCCGCTCCGGATGCGCAATGATCCGGCGCACCAGCTCCAGCTCCGCACCCGTGGGGCCTGTGGGTACCGCGGCCACGGTGCGCTGCCGGGGGGTATCCCGCCCGGCAAGGTGCTGCTCCGCGACCTCAGCCAGGGCGGCGTCGAAAAGCGTGGGGTGGGCGCGCACGAAGCGCGCCAGGCTGTCACCGAGACCCAGGGCGCTGCGCTGGGCGACGTCGAGTTCAGCGGCGACGGTATCGAGCCCGGCGACGATCTCGGTGGGGGCGAGGGAGCTACCGAAGACCCCGCTGCTCAGACGCGCCCAGGTGGATGCCGGTGATGCTGTGTGCGTCGCCGGATCGGCGATATCGACGACCGTGACGTCGGTGCGCTGCCGCAGCTCCGCCCGGTCCTGGGCAGGCACCACCACGACCTGCGGGGAGGAGCCGGGAGCGAAGACCGGCAGCGAGGCCGCCCGCTCAAAGGTGGAGAAGCGCAGCAGCCGACGGGCCTCCGCCGGGGCCAACGTGGAGGACAGCGCCTGCAGCCAGTAGACCGCCTCGTTGCTGTTCTTGGCCACCAGCACCGGCAGTGTCCTGCCCTCACTGATCAGATCCTGCAGCTGGTGGAGGGAACCGGTGCGGTCCCCCATCATGCTGCTGACCATCATCCACGCCACCGCCAGGTCCGCCAGCGGTCCGGAACGCGGTTCCCCCAACCCGGCCGCCAGCTCAACCGCGTTGACCGACGCCACCCGGAAAGGCGCGCGCAGGTCCGGGGAGTCGTACAGGTTGATCGGGTAGACCGAGGCCAACGGCGCAGACAGGTCATGATCGATCACCGCGTGGGTGAACACGTTGCCCGGCCGTCCCGTGGCGTCGGTGCCCGCCGGTACCGACTGCATCATCAGTCCCGACTCCCCCAGCGGCAGGTACTCGAAGCGACGCGGAAGCTTCTCGATCTCCGCCATGCCGATGAAGTCATCGAAGGCGTGGGTGGGCACCAGACTGGTCGGAGCGTGCTCCGTGACCGTCTGCTCATCCTGCGGATCGGCGTTCACCGACGGGCCCACGCGCCACCCGCCCCGCCCGGAGGAGTTCCGGAAGGAGGCGTAGGTCAGGTGCGCCCACCGGTGTCCGTCCCGGCCGCTCATGCCGCCACCCCTATCCCTGCCCGTTCAGATAGTCACGCCACGCATCCAGTTCCAGGGTGACGGGGTTCGGATCGATCAGGACGGTGACCGGGCCCCCCTGCTCAGATTCCTCCCATGCGAACAGCCGCAGGAAGCTGTCCGGTGCGACGTCGAGGTCCTCCGGGTTGAGCTCCCAGCGTTCGGTGTGCCGGTCAGGGTAGAGAGCGCTGGTATTCACCCCGGGCAGGTAATCCACGTCGGCGGGGCCGACATCCGGGATGCGGCGGGTCTTGACCTCCGTGCCGTCGCCCTGCTCCAGGGGCAGGCGGCCCTGCTGCAGACGCAGGGTGAAGGAGCGGTGGACGTGTTCCTCCCGGTCCGCCCGGATGACCACGTGGAGTGTGCCGTGGTGGATCTCGAAGGCATAGCGGTAGATCCGCAGTCCGTCGTACTTCAGGACCACCGGTTCGCCCCAGATCTGCCTGCCCTCGTAGACCCGGGAGGGGAAGAGGGCGATGTCGCCACCGGCGGCGGGCAGGTGGATACGCATGCCGCCCTCGTCCTCGTAGGCCTGGCGGTGGATGGAGGCGATGTTGGAGCTGTCGCCCTCCGCCCCGGGGGTGATACGGTGACCGGTCCCCCGGGCGCCGAACACGGCGGTGACCTCGTGGGCCTCCTCCGGCCAGCCGAAGGTCAGCAGCTGATTGTTGACGCGCTCGTGCAGGCGGGCGTTGGTGATCTCCCCGACCCTGACCCGGGAGTGGGAGCGGCCCACCCGGGCCTGGTTGCCCACGACGCTGACCGGGGTGAGGAAGACGGAGTACCAGTCGTCCGGCCAGTCCACCTGACAGGTGGACATGCCGCGTTCGAGGTCGTTGGTCCAGTCCCGCTGGGCGAGCCCGAAGCTCTCCAGCATCTCGACCTCCACGATCCGGTCGCCCAACCCGCTGGCGGGGGCGTGTTCGGTGCGGTAGATGCGCACCTCGCCGGAGTTCGGATTCTCCCAGCTGACGGTGAAGCCCGTGTCGAATCCGTCGAAGGACTCCTCGACGTCGATGGGAACCTCAACGACCTCGGCGGGGACGCTGATCTCAAACTCCTCGGACGGTGCCGAGGCCAGCTGGTCCCCGTTGATCAGCACGTAGCGTTGGGCGACGAACTTGTACCGCACGCCCTTGAGCTCCGGGGTGTGCCGGAAGCCCTGCAGGTTCTGCGTGACGGTGGCGATCTCGTTCTTCTGGGCCCGGGTGCGCCGTTCGGTGCTCTGGGCCGCGAAGACCGCGACCCGGTGGGTGTGCTCCTGCGGGGACCACTGCCCCTTGACCACTGAACCGGCCACCGACAGGTCGATGTGCTCGATCGGCAGGATGAAGTGCGTCTGGCCCACCAGCTGCGGTTCGCTGCGGAGCGCCGAGGTCTCGGAGGTACCCTCGTGCATCCACACCTGGTACATGCGGTAGGCGGTGGTCAGCGGTTCCGTGTCCACCCAGCGGTGGCCGACGGTGACCACCCGCGGTTCGCCCAGTTCGGGGTCCTGCTCGAAATCGTGTTCCTCACTGACGACGCGGAACAGTCGGGCCCGGTGCCCGGACTGGGGTGCCGCACCATCGGGCAGATCCCACTCCAGCTCCAGGTCGCCCACGGCGGTGCGGCGCAGCCACAGCTCCGCTCCGGGGATCGGTTCGACGTCCGCGAAGCCGTCCAGCATGCGGAATTCATGGGGTTGATAGGGGCGCAGGTCGACATCCTGCTCCTCGACCACCACGGGCTCCGGTTCCGGCTCGGATACCGGTTCGGACTCGGGCGCGATATCGGGTTCCGGGTCGGGCGTGGGCTCCGAGGTGGGTGCGGGGGTGGGTGCGGGGGCCGCCTCCCCGACAGGCTCCGGAACGGGCTCCTCGACGACCTCGGCATAGGTGTACTCCTCCACCGGATCAAGGTTGGGCCGGTAGAGATCCGCCGAGGTCGGGATGACCTCGGTGTTGTCCGTCAGCGCCAGGGCGCGCACCTGCTTGAGGGCGTCCGCCCACACCAGCAGCGCGGGGTAGTTGCCGCCGGGGTTGAGTTCGGTGTGGTCACCGGCCGCGGCGATGAGTTCATCACCGGTGGGCAGTGCCTCGTCCGGATGAATTGTCCGGGCGACCCCGTGCCAGACCCGGAACGCGTCAAGGACCTGTAGTTCGGATGACATCTAGAATTCCCCCATTCCTGGAAGCTGGTACCGGGGCTGCTGCGTGGACGTCACCGGCGTGTGCTGCGGTCGGGCGTCCTCACTGACCGGCATGTTGCTGAAGACCTCGTCGCTGACCCGCTGCTTCTCGACTCCGCCCAGGACCACGTCGGCCTGATCCGCGGACTCGCCGACCTGCACGAGCACCTCGCTGACGCCGATGGCGTCGAAGGTGTTGACGCTGCGGTCGTGGGAGCAGTAGTCAGGGTCCGGGTCGAGGATGCCGTGGACCCGGCCCCGCTCGGTGGTCACTTCACCGTTGAAGGAGCCGACGGTGACGGTCTCCGCCAGCGGCGCCCGCGAGGAGGCGGTGTGCCGTTGCCCGGCGCGGTAGACCTGCAGCGAGGAGAGCAGTTCGGTGTCATCACGGTGATGGCCCGTGCGCAGCAGGTCCGTGATCTGCCGCCATTTCCCGCTGCTGCGGTCGCGGGCGCTGAATTCCTCACCCGTGACCCAGTCGGCGAGCCGGGCGAGCTGACCGCCGGTGCCCCGGCCAGCGGTGGAGAACACCGTGTCCAGGTTGATCTGTTCATTGGACCGCTGGTTGAAGTCAGCGGCCGCCGAATTCAGGCTGCCCATGACGTAGGTGTTCAGCCAGCCCTCGCGGTAGAGCTCGCGACGGAAGGAGGTGGCCAGGCGGTCCACGACCGCCTCCGCCGGGGCGGCTTCCGCGAAGACCACGGAATCAGGCATGGTGTTGACCGGGATCGTGGATTCGACCTTCGGCTGGCGGACGCGACCGAAGGGCTGTTCCAGCAGCGCGCCCATCATCTGCGAGGTGGACAGGAACTGTCGGTAGCCGATGTCGAGACGCCGCAGTGCCTCAGCGGCGGTCTGCAGGTTCTCCTCTGCGGCCTGCAGGCGGGAGACGATGTCCCGGCGACGGTGGAGGAACCGTATCTCGTCCCTGGCCTCGAAGAACACCTGGCTGATCCAGAAGATCAGCCACAGGCCGGTCCAGAGGCCGAAGGTCCAGGCCAGCGTGGAGGCGGGGGCGTCGTTGAGGTTGCGTACCCACTGCCACAGGGGGAGGTCGAGGTCATCGGTGCGCAGGGTGCCCACCAACCACAGGCCGGCGAAGGCCGCCATCGACCAGAACGTCACCCAGCCGAGCCAGCGGAAGACCCGTCCCGCGATGCCGGAGCCCTCCCGGTCGACCTGCTGGTTGTTCAGCCGGTCGATCTCTTCGCGCAGATCACTCTGGCGCTGTCGCAGCTGCTCCTTCTTGTCCAGCAGTCCCCTGCCCACGAAGTAGGCGAAACTGGTGGAGTTGTGCTGCTGCCACTGCTTGAAGTCACCGATCACCCGGCCGATGTCCCGGTGGGTGCCGTGGCGCTGATCAGAGAGGGTGCGCTCGTAGTCCGCGACCCCCAGCACGTCGTAGGGGGCGATCTCCCCGCCGTCGATGGCGACCTTGACCTCCACGGGCAGGTCACCGCCGAAATGCGAGGTGGGACCGGGGATGACGTCGGCGGCACGGTGGGCCACCTGGATCTGCCCGTCCCCGCTCCCGCTGACGGCCTGCGGGCGGGTGCTCTCCCCGGCGGTCTCCGTGATGGGGCGGGCACTGGCATCCAGCAGGGTCATCGCAGTGTTGGCGTAGGCCGCCCACAGCGGGCCCAGTTCGGCTGCTGCCCGGACGCCGTGATCGGGGTGGCCGGCCTCCTCTGCCGTGGTCGATTCCCCCGGCAGGGACAGGGAGGTACCCACGTGGGTGCGGGAGTTGGCGCCGTAGATCGTGGACTGCACGGTGTCATCGAGAAAGGAGCCCGACTCGGCCCGCAGCCCGGCCCAGAAACGCTGCGGGGTGGTGACGAACTTTTTCCACCAGGTGCTGAGGAACTCGCCCAGGGCACTCCGGGAGCTGGTCTGCCGGGTCTTCTCGGACACCGCGATGGCCTGCCGGCCCTCCAGCCGTTGACTGAAGGTGTCCAGCAGTTCCCGGGCGGCGCCCTCGGCGAAGGCCTCCGGATTCTCCGGATGACGCACGCCGATGTTCTGCCCCGGGCGTTCCAGCAGGGGAAGCGGGTTATCGGTGGTGTCGAGGATGCGGGTCTTCAGACGGGCCTGGACCTCCTGGCCGTCGATACGCCGGTAGAAGGCCCGGACCAGCCGGAAGGACAGGCCGTTGGCCGGCTCCAGCCTGGTGACCGGGGCGGTGGCGCTGCCCTCCCATAACCCGAAGAGGCTGGCCAGCCCCGCCACGCAGTGCAGCGTGAAGCGGTTGTCCAACCGGTCGAAGTGGAACGGCACCGTCGCGGCATCCGGCCCCGGTGAATCCTCCGGGGCGAGCAGGAGGTTGGTATACCCCCGCAGGAGGGGCAGATCACCCTGGTAGGGGGCACCCACCGCCGAGATCAGCAGGTTGGTGCGGTGAACACTCAGGCCCGTGCTCACTGAGTCGATGGCCGCCAGCAAAGGGGAGAGTTGGGTGCTGCCCAGGAAACTGTCGTCCGGTCCCACCACGTTGACCACGCCGAGGTGCAGTCGGTCAGCCCCGGACCGTGCGATCAGGACGTTGAACGACTCCCGGCTGATCCGCGGGCTCCCCTCATCGTCCAGACGCAGGTAGGTCACCGGGGAGGAGGAAGAGGCGAAGGTATCCGCGTCCACCCACACCAGGTCCCGGACCAGGCCCGTGGCGGTGAAGTCCTCCAGGGTCTGCCGGATACCGTGGGCGAGCCGACCCCGGCCCAGGAAGATCGTCAGGGTGGTGTCATGACTGTGGGAGGGCTGCATCAGAATTCACCCTGGCCAGGCAGCATCGGACGGCTCGATCCCGCACCACCGGGGTGGAAACCGGAGGTCGGCATGCTCGTCGGCGTGCTCTGCGGCGGGCCCTGCCGCAGGCAGTCATCGAGGATCCCGGCGATCAGACTGGTGGCCTTCACCACGTCGGAGGCGATATCCGCGAAGACCGGCACCTGAGAGGCCAGCCCACGGTCGGTGATGTCGGCATAGGGGCGCTCGACGGTGCTGAACAGCTGGCCCGCACCCAGCCGGGAGCTGGGCACGTACTCCTGGGCGATGTGGTTCTGCCGCTCCAGCCACGCCTTCGCGGCAGCGAGCCGGGCCTGCGGGCCGGCCTCCGGACCGGTGCCCTCGATCATGTGCACCTCACCGGACTTACGCTCACCGTCGTAGAGCCACTGGTGCAGCAGACGCTGACCCCGGGTGGTGCGCCCGGGCAGCGCCGGGGTGGGCTCGGCATCCCACAGCTGACGCAGCAGCAGGTAGGGCTCGATGGAACCGAACAACGGCTGCTGGCCGACCCGGGCCCACGCCAGGGAAGCGGACTCCAGCAGGTTGGGCAACCAGTCCAGGGTCGCCCGGAACCGGGAGACCGGGGTGAGCATCGGGGTGTCGAAGTTGAGCCAGTGGTTGACCCGCTCATCGAAGATCTGCACCGGGGTCATGTCACCGGTGTCGAGGGTGCCGGGGAAGAAGACCTGACCGGTCAACCGACCCACGTACCAGCCGATGACCATGGCCTCACGCTCGGTATCCGACATCGGCAGGGCGGCGCTGAGGGAGCGGGCGCGACGACCGTGCCAGAACTCGGACCGGTTGCCGGCGGTCTGCCGCCACTGCTTCTCGATCGGCGGAAGGAGCGAGTCGAAGACGATCGGCGCATAGTTCGGGTAGGAGCCGAAGATGTCGATGGATCGATCCTCGCCCTGATTGGACAGGGCCTTACCCAACGGCTTCGTCATGTCCGCCGGACGGTGGTTCGGATAGTCCCGCACCGCCTGCTCCAGCATCCCTCCCAGCTCGTCACCGCCGAAGGGGATACGGGAGAAGTTGAAGTTGTAGGCGACCTCACTATTGTAGATCGACTGCACCAGCTGCGAATTGATCTGCGCCAGGGGCAGGGCGTAGGTCATGGCCTCGGTGAACTTGCTCAGCACCTGCTGACGACGCTCGCGCCGCTCGTGGTCCGACAGGTCCGGCGCGGTGACGAAATTACGCAGGGAGCTGGAGATGAACTGCTGGAAGGAGAAACCGGGGCGACGGATGTACTGGCGGGCACGCTCCAGCACCGCACCGGTGCCGATGCTGAACTCGAAACGCGCCGGGCGCGGATCCCGAGCGGTCCCGGGGTTGTTCGGGTCCAGGGCCAGGTCCCGGGCCACCCACACGTCGAGCAGGCGGAGCAGATCGCCGGGGGCGCGCTCCGCCCCGGAGAGGGATTCCCAGTCACCGCTGACCACGCGTTCGGTGGAGATCCCCAGGGCATGCTGGTAATCGTAGTCCTGGTTCTCCCCCGTCTGCGCGGACTGGATAATGTCGGAGACGAACTGGTCGATGAAGGAGTCGACCTCGGTGAGGAAGACCTCGTTGGCCGCCTGGCTGAAACGCCGGGGCACCTCATTCTGGTCCTCCCTGGGCCACAGTGCCGGGACATTCGTCTTCAGCTGGGCCACACCAAGGTTCGAGTCACTGGTCAGTTCGTTGTACTTCTCCAGGTCCTCGTGCTGGGTCTGGATGACCCTGGCCAGTGGTTCCAGGAAGTTACGGACGAAATCGCCGAGCACGCTCTCCATGCGGCGGGCGATGAAGCCCGCCGCCCGGCCGAGCAGCTGGTCCTGGAGGCTGGCGACGATCTTCTTCGCGTAGCTGCTGGAATCGTCGATGCGTCCGCGCATGCCCTCCAGTTCAGTGCGCAGCTGCTGGTCCATCACCACGGCCTGGGAGGGCAGGTTGGCGTCGAGCGAGTGGAGTTCGTACAGGATGGCGCCCTCGATCTCAGCGCGGATCTGCTGCAGCAGCGCCGCGCCGTAGGGCACACCGTATTTCGCGATCTCGGCCTTGAGCATGTTCAGCAGGAGTGTCTGGATTCCGTCGGCACCCGCCCAGGCGGCGACATCGGCGTACAGCTCCGTCTTCGCGTCCTGGTCGATTTCCTCACTGACCGAGTGCAGGACCCGGGTGACGTCGAGTGCCCACTCACTGCCACGCTTGTTGTCGGACTGGGGGATACGATTACTGACCTTCAGGCTCATCTCCCCCACCCAGGACCTGATGACAGTGGTGAAATTCCTGTGGATCCACTCCTCGGCGTGCCCCCGCGGCGGCAGGAACGTGGCCAGGCGATCCATGTTCCGGCCCGCGTTATTCTCCAGTCGCTTACGGATCTGGACATCCGCCGGGGAGTCATCGGCAGGGTCGTAGTGACCGTTGAGCAGCCGCTCCACGGCCTGGCGGGCCAGGCGCTGGGCGGCGTATTCAGCATAACGATCGCGGCCCATCGACAGCTGTGCGTAACCGTAGGTTCCCCACGGCACGTTCTTGGCTTCCGGGGCACCCCAGGCATAGCGGCTCTGGTCGGCCCCGACGCCGCCCTTGTTGCCGAGGGTGAAGGCCTTGTAGTTCTCCATCGAGACCTCGTCCGACATCAGTGCCGCCAGGCCCCGGCCCAGGGCACGGTAGACGGTGTCGGGCTTGCCGTCACCGAGCAGGGCGCCGTTCTCCCCGGAACGCACGCCGACCGGGAAGATGCGGCCGACCGGGATGGAGTCATCGCCGACCGGCACGCCCAGAGCGTTGAACAGGCGGCGGTCCTCCTCGGTGGCGGCACCCAGCTGGGCTGCTGCCAGTTCGGCGAACATCGCCAGGGCGTTCGGGTTCGCACCCGCCACAGCATCGGCGGAGAGCTGGGAGAAGATGTCCGGGGTCACCATGAACAGGGAGTTCAGCGAGACCGCGTTGCCCTCCAATCCGGTGAGCAGGCGGCAGATATCGATGGCCATCGACGCGCCGGCGCCACCGGCCATGGAGGAAACCACGAACACCAACGGCTGTTCCTTCGAGCTCTCGCCGCTGTAGACGGTGCGCCCGTAGAGCTCGGACCTCAGGTCCGCGAGCTCACGCTCGGTCTCACCGCCGAAGAGCACGTCCCAGGACTTCTTGAGTTCCTGCTGGATCTCCTGCAGCCTGCTCAGGATCAGCATGCGTCCGATCGACCGGTACTGGCCAGCACCGGCGGAGATCGCGGTGGTCTCCGAGGCCGGGTCGGCCAGCGCCCAGCTGGAGACGGTACCCAGCTCACGGCGGCTGGCCAGCTGGTTGGCCACGGCGGTATCGACGGTGACGTAGCGGTCAGAGGAGCCACAGGAGATATAGCGTCCCCCGGCCTCGGGCACGTTGGCCAGGTTCGGTCCGGGGCGCTCCGGGACCGTGGGCACGTCCACGGAGACGAACTGCCAGGCCCGGGGAAGCTCCACATCCTTCGGGCTGTCATAGCGCTCCGGGAGGCGTTCAGCCAGAGTCGTCTTCAGCTGATCCATCATGTAGGCCAACGTCTTGGCTCCGGAACCACCACAACCGACGACGAGAACTTTATGCACGAGGTTTGTCCTTTAACTGATCGAAGATACTGCACTGTCATGCTGAAACACTTCCCCTGCCGGGGCCGACCCGGAGGGTCTGGCGCGGAGACGGAAAAACGGTGACGCCTCCCTCAGGACACCGGTTAATTACCGGAGCCGAAACCGCCGGAACCGCCGGAGCCCCAGGAACCGCCGGAACCGCCGAAACCACCAGGGCCGCCGGGTCCACCGGAACCGAAACCGCCCGAGTTTCCGGACCCACCGGACCCACCGGAGCCCCAGGACCCACCAGATCCACCAGATCCACCGAAACCACCAGGGCGGGAGCCACTGGAACCGAAACCGCCTGACCCAAAACCACCCGAGCCAAAGCCCCCGGACCCACCGAAACCACCGGGACCGGGACCACCCGAACCACCCGGGAAGGGCGGTGGCGTCTCAGTCCGGTGCTGTTCCTCCTGCTCCGGCAGCTGCTCAGACAGCTCCTTAGCCAGTGCCGGGGCAGCCTGGGCGATCTCGTTGCCCAGCTGTGCGGCGGCATCCTGGTCGAGCGGGATCCTGGGCAGGACCACCAGGTCCATCTTCGAGGGATCGGTGCTCCGGGCAGTGAGGAACCACGCGTTCTGTGGGGCGAGCGGAAGTCGGGCGCGGCCCTTCTCCTGTTTGCCCTCGCCGCTGATCGACGGCCCCTGCTCCACCACAGTGGTCGGGGAGGCGAAGGGGTTGAGATAGAAGCTTCTGACCCGCACCGAGTAGCCGTCGGCGTGGAATCCCCTGCTCCGGGCGCTGATCTGGTTAGCCACTGCCACCGCCGGATCAATCTCGGGGCGGGACTGTCCGCGGTAGGTCACCACGCCGTCGCTGAGGTCGACGGGGATACGCACCGCACCCATGGAGCCCGTCGGGATCCGTGCGGTGGCATAACGCACCAGGTAGAGCATCAGGAGCGGGATCAGCAGTGAGAGCACGAGGGCGGCGATGAGTGCGGCCAGGAATGTGGAGGCGTCCACCGGGACGCTCATGTTGCCTTCCGCCGGGACATCGACCACCGCCTCGTTGGCCCCCTCGGGATTCGAGACCGTCACCGGCAGGGCACCGCTGATGATGCCGTCACGCAGCACGTCAGTGCTCAGCTCGACAGGCAGGACACCCTGCTCGTCGATGTCGAGGACCAGGGCGTTGTCGGGGCTGTTGAAGCTGCTGGCCGCACGGAGTTCGGCGACGCCCTCCGGTAGGAGGTCCGCGCCCAGGACCGTGCCCTCCGGGATCCACACCCGCCCGGGACCGCTCACCGGAACGTCCACGGTGAAGTTCTCCTCCCCGGCACGGAAGCGGACCTCACCGGGCAGCTGGGGCATGTCCCGCTGGGTGACCGTCAGCCGGGTGGTGTTGAGGATGGGGCTCAGCGCCGTACCAGGGTTCGTGTCGTCCCCCCGGGTGGTGATCGAGGTCCGCGCCTCCAGAGCGCCGATGGCGGGTAGCTCCGGGATCGCGTCGAGTGGGAACTCCAGCTCCCCACCGGAGATGTCCACGCCTTCCGCCAGCATGACCCGCGCGCCGTTTTCGGCACCTGTGAAGCTCAAGTCCAGCAGGGCCTCGCCCTCCAGGGTGCGGGTCGCGCCGGTGCGGTCGACAACGCGCAGGTTCACGACGTCGTCGTTACGCAGGTTCAGCCCGCTCTCACCGGTGGAGGTCGGTGCGGAGAATTCCACCTGCAGGTCAGGCTGGATCTCCACGGAGTTGAAGATGCGGCCGTCGGCGCGGTCCGGATCGTAGTTCCGGAACTGCAGGGACCAGGTTCCGGACCAGTCACCCTCGGCGTTGAGGGTCAGGTTACCGTCCGCCTTCTGTACCGGGTCGGTGGCGGCGTCCCAGCTGATCAGGCTCGATCCCAGGTCACGGGAGCCGGTATCGACCAGGTCGACGCTCTCCCCCTGCGGGGAGGTGAGCTCCAGGTACGAGTCCGGTCCCAGGTCATCCTTGGCGATCGCGGTGAACCGGACCGAGGTCACGGAGTTGTCCAGGGTGAAGAAGAAGGGCTCGCCGGCAGTGGTCTCCCCGGTGCTCTCACCACCCGTGGCGAGGGCCTCGCGGAAGGCGGCGAAGAGGCCACCGACGTTGTCCGCCGTGAAGAAGGCGCCGTTGGGCGGCAACTGCCCACACTGCTGCCCACTGCCGTCGGTGATGCCCTGCAGGAGGGTGAAGTCGGAGGGGTTGTGGGGGGCCGACAGGCCGATTCCCAGGTTGGTCACCCCGGCGCCTCGGAGACGGTCCGCCACCCCGCCCGGCGCGCAGAGCGCAGCCTCAGCGGCGTCGACGCCCTCCGCCGCCGTGAGGGCACCGTCGGTGAAGGTCAGCAGCATCCGGCAGGGGTCTTCCGAGCCGGAGCCGGAGAAGTCCCGGTAGGCGCCGTCGAGGGCGTTGGCGTAGTTGGTGTACTGCTCAGCGGTGCGGTCCGCGAAGTCGGCGATCAACGCACGGGTCTGGTCGGCGGTGCCCTCGTCGAGGGTGATCCACTCACCGTAGTTCTCAGGGTCGGTGGCGCCTGACTTGTATTCCTGACCGAAGCCGGCGACCCGGACGCGGGTCTCGAAGCCCTCGTCGCGCTGTTTGGCCACCAGCTCGTCGATGAAGCTCTGGGCTGCGGGAACACGGTTGTGCTCGGCGTCCGCGCCAGGGGTGTCGCGGTTGATGGTGCCGCCGGAGACCTCGTGGATGAGGCTCTCGGTCTCGTCGATCATGACGATGACGTCGAGGGAGCCCTTCTCCGCGATGCAGGCGCCGACGTTGTTGAGGGAACCGGTGGGGCCCGGGTTCTCCTGTGCCAGGGCCACCGGTCCCGCCATGGCACCACCCAGGGTTGCCGCCAGTCCGAGCGCGGCCACCCGGCCGATCATCCGTGTCATCCGTGTCATCCTGTTCACAGCTTTCCCACCCACAGGGCGAAGTGGACCGCGGAGAAGATGACCGCGGCGATCAGGGCGACGATGGTGAACCAGTAGAGTGCCCTCTTCCAGTCCATCTCGATGTAGAGGCCCGCTCCCCGACGCCTGTTGTCCTCCCTGAAGTACAGACCAAGCAGGGGGATGCCCACGAAGACCGCCAGTGCCCAGCCGATGACGGCCGTCACGGCGAAGGACGTGTCCGTGGTTTCTGCGGATCCGAGGAGGAGCACGAAGTTGAGGATCAGGCCGATGATTCCGCACAGCAGGCTCGGCAGCAGGAGCAGGGCGGGGGCGGATCCGGTGCGGAAGCCCCCTCCCCCGGACTCCGGAGCGGAAGGGAACCCGCCGGGCGGGGTCCCCGTCACCGGGGGTGTCGACGGGCGGGAAAAGCCACCTGGCGGTGTACCGAATGAGCCTCCGGAGTGCGGAGAGAAACCCTGGGACATCAGCGACTCCGGTTTCAGGTTGTGACGGCGAATCGGATGGGGATCTGAAAAAGCGGTAATGAATACAGTAACCATCCTCCTTCCCCGACGCACGTCCCAATCCCTCCCCCCAGCACCCGCCACCACCCCCGCCACCCAGGGGTTTCAGAAGGGTGGGCGGGGATAGGATGGCCGCCATGAGTATCCCACCCAACGTCCCCGGGCATCTCGCCGAGATCCGCGCCCATGTCGAGTCCCAGCGTGAACGTATCTTCACCGATCTCTCCGAGATCGTCGCCTTCAACTCCGTGCATGACGAGCCCGGCCTGCAGGAGGAGAGTGCCGGTGCCGCGGACTGGGTCCACCGGGCGTTGGGTGAGCTCGGTCTCGACGTCGAGCGGTACGAGACCGTCGACGGCTCCACCGCCCTGATCGGCCGTCGGGCCCCGGCCGAGGGCATGCCCACGGTGCTGCTCTACTCCCACTATGACGTGGTGCCTGCGGGGGACCCCACCGCCTGGACCTCCCCGCCGTTCACCCTCACCGAACGTGAGGGCCGCTGGTACGGCCGGGGGGCGGCGGACTGCAAGGGCAACCTCGTGATGCACCTGGCTGCCCTGCGCGCCGTGGCGGCCGTCGGCGGCAGCTCCGTCGGTCTCACCGTGCTGGTCGAAGGCTCCGAGGAGCGGGGCGGTGAGGGCCTTGATGCACTGCTCACCGAGCGTCCGGAACTGTTCACCGCCGACGCGATCCTCATCGCAGACAGCGGTAACGCTGCCGTCGGCAGGCCAACCCTGACCACCCTCCTGCGGGGCGGTGCACAGCTGAGCGTCACCGTGGACACGCTGCGCGCACCAGTCCACTCAGGACTGTTCGGCGGCGCGGCCCCCGACGCCGTGGCCGCCCTGGTGCGCACCCTCGACAGCCTCCGCGACGAGCACGGCCGCACCGTCATCGACGGTGTCGACAACTCCGCCCGCTGGGAGGGCGCCGCCTACGGGACCGCCGATTTCCGGGCCGACGCCGGTGTCCTCGACGGCGTCGCGCTCATGGGCACGGATGACGACGCCCCCGCGGACTTCGTCTGGGCACGACCCGCCGTCACCGTCACCGGGTTCACCTCCACGCCCGTCGCCGAGGCCGTCAACGCCGTCCCGGCGACCGCCTCCGCACAGCTCAACCTGCGTGTCCCTCCCGGCATGGACGCCGCCGATACCGCGGGGAAGCTGGCCAGCCACCTGCGCCGACACGTGCCCTGGGGGGCACGCATCGATGTCGAGGTCGCAGACGTCAACCAGCCCTTCAGCACCGAAACCTCCGGTCCGGCGCTGTCGCTGCTGCGAGAGAGCCTGGCCGCCGCCTACGGGGGTGGGGAGGTCGCCACCATCGGCAGTGGCGGCTCGATCCCGCTGACCCTGGCGCTGCAGGAGGCCTTCCCCGCCGCGGAGATCGCCCTCTACGGGGTGGAGGAACCGCTGTCGACGATCCACTCCCCGGATGAGTCCGTCGACCCGGCCGAGATCCGCGACATCGCCGTCGCCGAGGCACTGTTCCTGCTCGGTTACGGCCGGTGACTGTCCTGCCCAGCACGAGGCCTCCCCTCCGCACGACCGGGTGCCCCCACGTGAGACTTGCTTCACCCAGGCGGAGCGATTAGTGTGTCGTGTGTGACGTACAACATTGCTCTTCAGCGAGTAGCAGAGGCTACGAACCCCAGTGCGGGCTAGGGACTGACTCCCCGCACCTGGGGAAGTAGTCGTTAGCCCTCCCGCTCGCCGAAGAGTCGGTCCATCCCACACCCTGAATTTCTCAAGGACGATAGGACCACCATCATGTTCCAGTACACCGCCCTCCGCTCCACCGTCACCCACTTCACCTCCTCCGACCACGCTCCCGTCGAGTCGGACACCACCTCCCGCCTGTACGCCGAGGATCCCTTCCGTGCCCGTTTCGGGTCCCGGCACCGGCTCCCCCGTGGCCTGCGCGAGGAGGCACGCGGTATGGGGTGGTCGCTCTTCACCGCCACCTACGCCCCCACCGCTGACCTGCGTATCACCCGTCTGGACTCCACCCGCCTGCGCGGTGGCAGGCACCACTACTCCGCTGACCTGACTCGGACCCCCAAGACCGCCCAGGCCCAGACCGAGTCCTGCGAGATCACCGCCACCGGCCCGACCTCCGCCTGCTCCCACCTGCTGGCCGACGCCGGCCGGCCCGTCGAGATCCTGGCCTTCCACCAGTTCGACCTCTACGAGGCCACCGTCACCTTCCTCCACGTCGGCCACCAGCATGACCACAACCGCCACTCCTGGGCCATGGGCTTCGGGGCCAACCCGGAGACCTCCGTCGCCGCCGCCCTGAGCTCCGGCGCCCAGATCATCTACGGCTAGTTCCAGGTAGGGCACGACAGACCGGCCCCGGCCCTCCCTGCGGCCGGATATTTCCTGACGGAGATAACGGGTCGGCCGAGAGAAAAACAACCCACGCACGCAATCCCGGCACCCCACCGGCCAAACGCGATGAACATCACACCCGTGTCGCCACACGCTTAACTTTCACCGGATAATAAGGGTAAAGGCCACCGTGAGAGCACCATATATAACAGTGCCGCTGTAATTTCGCTTTCCGGCGGCGAAAGGCAGGGGTAGACTGACCTACCGTTGGCCGCGCCGTTGACGACGCCGCCTTACCTTGGGTGTTTCTCAGTGACTCTCCCTGCACCGTCAGCCGGGCGGACAGGGAGAAAAGACATCTGCCGCTGGGGGCAGCACGCACGTTGGCGTCGACATTGCGGAGCGGTTTTGCTTTGTCCTTGTCCGCTGAATGCGAAGGGGAGCTTCGGACACGTGCTGATACTTCTTGGTGCCCTCACCGTCACCGCACTGGTCGCACCCTGGCTCATCAGAGTCATGGGAAGACCCGCCTTCGGTGTCCTGTCACTCGTACCCGCCGTCGGCTTCTTCTGGGTCCTGTCACTGTTTCTCAGTGGCACCCTGACCGACGGCGGCGCGCTCGTCACCGACATCGAATGGATGCCGACCGCCCATCTCAACCTGGAATTCCGACTCGATTCCCTGGCCGGGCTGTTCAGCCTAATCATCCTCGGTGTCGGCGCCCTGGTGCTGCTGTACTGCTGGGGGTATTTCGACTCGAACCCACGCCGGCTCGCACTGTTCGGCGGTCAGATGGTTGCCTTCGCCATGGCGATGTTCGGCCTGGTCATCTCAGATAATCTCCTCCTGATGTACATCTTCTGGGAGGTCACATCGGTTCTGTCCTTCCTGCTGGTCGGCTACTACGGGGAGCGTGCCTCCTCCCGCCGCTCCGCGGGCCAGGCACTCATGGTCACCACCCTCGGTGGCCTGGCGATGCTGGTGGGCATCATCCTGCTCGGACGCCAGACCGGTATCTGGCGGCTGTCGGAGATCACCCAGTTCCAGGAGTTCGCCGCCACCCCGTACATGACCGCGGCCGTCGTATTGATCCTCGCCGGTGCCCTGTCGAAGTCCGCCATCGCCCCCGCCCACTTCTGGTTGCCCGGCGCGATGGCCGCCCCCACACCGGTGTCGGCGTATCTACACTCCGCAGCCATGGTCAAGGCGGGTATCTATCTGGTGGCCCGGCTGGCCCCGGACTTCAACGTGGTCACGGCCTGGCACCTGGTGGTCATCCCGCTGGGACTGTTCACGATGCTGATGTCCGGTTGGATGGCGTTGCGGCAGAAGGACCTCAAGCTCATCCTCGCCTACGGCACGGTGTCCCAGCTGGGCTTCATCATGTCGGTGGTGGCCATCGGCTCCCGTGAGGCGATGATGGCGGGGCTGGCGCTGACATTCAGCCACTCCCTGTTCAAGGCGACGTTGTTCATGATCGTGGGGGCCATCGACCACTCCACAGGCACCCGTGACATCCGTGAGCTGTCGGGTCTGGGGCGTCGTTCCCCGCTGGTGGCCACCCTGGCGGCCCTGTCGGCGGCGTCGATGGCGGGTGTGCCACCGATGTTCGGTTTCGTGGCCAAGGAGAGTGTTCTGGCGGCGGTGCTGTACGAGCCGCTGCTGGTGGGTATGCCGCGCAACCTGATGATGGTGGGTATTGTGCTGGGCTCCCTACTCACGATGGCCTACTCCCTACACTTCCTCTACAGTGCCTTCGCGACCAAGCCCGCCGACCACCCCAGCGGTGGCGGTACCTCGGCGGCGGTGGCCGGGATGATTCCGATGGGGCCGAAACTGTGGCTGGCCCCGATCATCCTGACCTCCTTCACCGTGGTGCTGGGTGTGTGGCCGGTGCCGCTGAGCGAGGCACTCAACGTGCACCTCGATAATGTTCTGCCGCTGGGTGCGGACGAACCGGTGGGTTATCTGGCGCTGTGGCACGGTTTCAACCTGCCGCTGCTGCTGTCGCTGCTGATCATCGCCGGTGGTGTGGTGATGCACTGGCAGCGTGAGCTGGTCGCCAGGGCACAGTTCGAGGCTGCGGCCCTGGGCAGCGCGGATTCCGCCTATGACTCGACGCTCAGTTTCTTCCGTAACCTCTCGCTGCGTCTGACGGCGTCGACCCAGCGGGGTTCCCTGGGGGTGAACCTGGGCATCATCTTCGCCGCCCTGATCGCGCTGCCGATCGGGGCCCTGGTCCTGGGTGAGCGGACCGATGTCCGTCTCATGTTGTGGGATTCGCCCTGGCAGGCGATGGCCTCAGTGCTGATCATCGTGGTGTCGATCGCCGCCACCCGCATGGAGAACCGCCTGTCCGCGGTGATCATGGTCGGCGTCACCGGTTACTCCCTGGCCTTCATCTTCGCCCTGCACGGTGCGCCGGATCTGGCGTTGACGCAGACGCTGGTGGAGACGGTCCTGATGGTGGTGTTCATGCTGGTGCTGCGCAAGCTTCCCACGACCACCGACTGGAAACCGAGCCCGAAGGTCAACCGCCTGCGGGCGTGGCTGTCGGTGGCGGTGGGCCTGGCGGTCACCACGATCACGATGTTCGCGATCAACGCCCGCAGCTCCGAGCCGATCGCCGGGTTCATCCCGGACCTGGCCTACGACATCGGTCACGGTGCCAACGCCGTGAACGTGCTGCTGGTCGACATGCGTGCGTGGGATACCTTCGGTGAGATCTCGGTGCTGGTCATCGCGGCCACCGGTGTCGCCTCGCTGATCTACCGCACCCGTTCCTTCAGCCGTGACTCCCGCCGCCCGACGCTGCGGGTGACGGGACGTCGCTGGCTGGCCGCGGGGGTGGAGACGGAACGCGCGCAGAACCGTTCCCTGATGGTGGACGTGTCCACCCGCATCCTGTTCCCCTCGATGATGGTGGTCTCGCTCTACTTCTTCTTCGCCGGTCACAACGCCCCGGGTGGTGGCTTCGCCGGTGGGCTGGTGGCCGCCCTGGCCTTCACCCTCCGTTATGTGGCGGGTGGGCGCGAGGAACTGGAGGAGGCCCTGCCGATCGATGCCGGACGTATCCTCGGTACCGGTCTGATCCTCGGCGCGGCCGGTGCGATCTGGCCGATGCTGCTCGGCAACCCGCCACTGACCTCGGATTACTGGGAGTTCACCCTCCCGCTGATCGGTATGGTCACGGTGCCCAGCGCGCTGCTCTTCGACGCCGGCGTCTACCTCATCGTCGTCGGTCTCATCATGCACATCCTCACCTCCCTGGGCGCACAGCTCGACCTGGAGGAGGAGATGCGCAAGCAGCGTGCCCGCGACCGAGCCCGGTCCATGGCGCGTGCCGCGGAACGTCGGCAGAAGCTGACCGTGGGGGCCGCCGCACCGCAGCCGCCCGCCGATGAGGCGGCGTCGCCCAGCGGCGCCCCAGCCGGTGGGGAGATACCCGACGAACCGGAACCGCACAGCCCCGGCACACCCCGCGACGGAAAGGAGAAGTAGATGGTAGCCAACCTGTTTCTGCTGCTGGCCGCCGGAACACTCGTCTCCACGGGCGTGTACCTGGTGCTCGACCGGGCCATGACCAAGATGATCCTGGGCCTGATGCTCATCGGTAACGGAGCCAACCTGCTCATCCTGCAAGCCGGTGGTTCCGCCGGTTCCCCACCGGTGATGAACCGCGACAGTGAGGTCTACGGCGAGCAGGTAGCCGACCCGCTGGCCCAGGCGATGGTCCTCACCGCGATCGTCATCGCGATGGCGATGACCGCCTTCATGCTCACGCTGGCCTACCGCCAGTACCGCTACCGCACCGCCGACGTCATCGAGGACGACACCGAGGACACGGCGATCGCGGCACGACCCATCGGTGCCGCCGCCGCACCCGACCACGATGCCTCGGATGATCCGAAGACCGGTCGGATGACCAGCGAAGGCGACAGTTTCGGTCCGGAGTCCTTCGAGGCGCCGGTGAAGGGAGAAGAGGATGACTGAGAACCTGGTCCCCTTCGTCGACGCACTCCTGCCCTATATGCCCTACCTGATCCCGCTGCCGGTGCTCCTGCCGGCGGTGGCCGCGGCCCTGGCCCTGCTGGCCGGCCGCCACCCCAATGTCCAGCGCACCATCGCGCTGGTCACCCTGCTGGTGATGATCGCCTTGAGCGCGTCGATGATCCTCATCGTCGACATGGAGGGCATCCAGACCCTCCAGCTCGGTGGGTGGGAGGCACCCGTGGGCATCACCCTGGTCGCCGACCGGCTGTCCACGGTGATGCTCACCGTCTCCAGCATCGTCCTGTTCTGTGTCATGTGGTACGCCATCAGTCAGGGCATCCGCGACGGCAGCAAGGACGAGCCGGTCGCCGTGTTCCTGCCCTCCTACATGCTGCTGAGCATGGGCGTGAACATGTCCTTCCTGGCCGGTGACCTGTTCAACCTCTACGTCGGCTTCGAGATCTTCCTCGTCGCCTCCTACGTGCTGCTCACGCTCAGCGCCTCCCCGGCGCGGGTACGGGCCGGCGTGAGCTACGTGATCGTGAACATGGTCTCGTCGATGGTGTTCCTGTTCGGCATCGCGATGGTCTACGCGGCCGTGGGCACGGTCAACCTGGCGCAGATCGGTATCCGCATGGAGGAGGTGCCCAGCGGCACGAAGGCCGCAATCTTCGGCACCCTGCTGGTCGCCTTCGGTATCAAGGCCGCGGTCTTCCCGCTCGACGCCTGGCTGCCGGACTCCTACCCCACCGCCCCGTCACTGGTCACCGCGGTGTTCGCGGGCCTGCTGACCAAGGTCGGCGTGTACTCGATCATCCGGGTGAACACGGTGGTGTTCACCGACGGGGCGCTCAACACCGTGCTGATGTGGGTGGCACTGGCGACGATGATCGTGGGCATCCTGGGTGCGATGGCGCAGAACGACATCAAACGGCTCCTCTCCTTCACCCTGGTCAGCCACATCGGCTACATGATCTTCGGTATCGCGCTGGGTTCCGCCCAGGGCCTGTCCGGGGCGATCTTCTACGCCGTGCACCACATCCTCGTCCAGACCGCCCTGTTCCTGGTCGTGGGCCTGATCGAGCGTCAGGCGGGCACCTCCTCGCTGCGGCGGCTGGGTTCCCTGGCCTACACCGCGCCGATCATCGCGATCCTCTACTTCATCCCCGCGATCAACCTGGGCGGTATCCCGCCGTTCTCCGGCTTCCTGGGCAAGATCATCCTGCTGGAGGCCGGCGCCAACGAGGGTGGCTGGCTGGCCTGGGTGCTCATCGGTGGTGCCGTGGCGACCTCACTGCTCACCCTGTACGTGATGGTGCTGGTCTGGTCCAAGGGCTTCTGGCGTGACCGCAAGGACGCCCCCGAGGGGCAGGTGGCCATGGCCCGTCCCGCCCCGCTGGCAGACGTCACCGACGAGGTGGATTTCCGCGAGCGTGACGACGTCGGCCGCATGCCGGTGGGCATGGTGGCCTCCACCGCCACGCTCATCGCCGCCTCCGTGGCGGTGACCGTGCTCGCCGGGCCGATCGCCGGGGTCACCGGCCGGGCCGCCGAATCCGCCCAGGACGTGGAGATCTACCGCACCGCGGTGCTCGGCACGAACTGGGACAACCCGACCCGGGTGCTCGATCAGCCGCGTCTGGATGACGGCTCCGACTCCCTGGACAACCGCAACCACCCGCTGCCTGAACCCGCGCCCGCCATCGAGGAGGAGAACGACTAATGGAAGGACTCCGTCGCCGGTTCCGGCCCGCGTTCATCATCTGGATCATCGTCATGTGGTGCCTCCTCATGGGGGAGGTCACCTGGGCGAACCTGGCTGCGGGGCTGCTCGTCGGCCTCGCGGTCACCCTGTTCCTGCCGCTGCCGGCCATGCCGATCTCCGGTCTCAACATCAGCTGGCTCAAACTGTTCGCATACCTGCTGGAATGGGTGGGCGACCTCATCGTCGCCTCCGCGAAGGTCGCCTGGCTGGCCCTGCGCCCGGCCGCCCCGCCCAAGACCGCGATCCTGCAGGTGCCCATGCGGGTGTCCAACGAACTGGTCCTCACCTTCGCCACCGCGTTGTACAACCTCCAGCCGGGTGGTTCGGTCTCCGACATCGACATCGCCAACCGCATGTGGACCATCCACGTGCTCGACGCCGACGACGAGGACGATATCCGCCGGGAGATCGCCAACGTGGCGAAGCTTGAGCAGCGCATGATCACCATCTTCGAGAAAGGATAGGCCCAGTGGACCCCAACGTGTACAACGCTGTCCTGCTCGTCGCCGCCGTCTTCTTCGCCGCCTCATTCCTGATGATGACCTGGCGAATCATCACCGGCCCCAACTCGATGGACCGGGTGCTGGGTCTCGACGGTTTCGTCGCGATGCTGCAGTGCGCTCTCGCCACCTACATCTGCTGGTCGCTGGACACCACCGTGGCCAACGCGATGCTCGTCATCGCGCTGCTGGGCTTCATCAGCACCGTGTCCGTCGCCCGCTTCCGGAAGAGGGACGGTTCCTAAATGACATACTCACTCATCGCGGACATCATCTCCCTGGTCTTCATCCTCGCCGGCGCCCTGCTGGCCTTCTCCGCGGCGGTCGGCGTGTTCCGTTTCCGGGACACCATGTCGCGGGTCCACGCCGTGACCAAACCGCAGACGACCAGCCTCATCCTCACCATGATCGGCGCACTGTTCCGGGTGACCGGCTACGAGGAGTTCACCGTCGCCGAGGCCGCAGACCTGGGCATCATCGTCCTGCTGGTCTTCTTCGCCCTGATGACCAGCCCCGTCACCGCCCAGCGGCTCGGCCGCATCGCCCGGCGCGAGGGCCTCTACGGCACCAAGGATCGGGTCTCGCGTAACGACGCCCCCGCAGAGCGCCCCCTGCGCCGCCGCTAGGAGGCCCCGCCTCCACCCCGCTCCCCCACCGCCCAGCTCTGCTCGGGGCTGGGCGTTAGGGCCTGTTACGAAAGTCGTTTGAGCCACCGGTCGATGTTCGCGATCTGGACGACGGCTGCGAACCGGACGGCGAGTTTGTCGTAGCGGGTGGCCACACCGCGATTGTGTTTTCAGCGCGTTAAAGCAGCGTTCGACGACGTTACGGTACTTATATGCCTCTGGGTCGAAGACCGGTGGGAGCCCACCGGCAGAGCCTTTGGCCTTGCGGTGGGCTTTTTGGTCTTCCTTGATCGGGATCGTGGCGGTGATTTTCCGGCACCGCAGATACCACCGATTCGCCCGGGAGGAGTACGCCTTATCCGCCAACACCCGATCCGGCCGACTCCGGGGCCGACCGGGCCCGGGACGAGCCACCCGAATCCGATCCAGCACCTCAGTCAGCTGCGGGCTGTCGCCGGCCTGACCAGCAGTAAGGGTGAAAGACACTGACTGCAGGTGCTGGTCACAGGCCAGATGAATCTTGGTGGAGAACCCGCCCCGGGGTCGGCCAAGGGCATGATCTTTCGGCTCGTCGTCAAGACGTGCGCAGGAATCACGCCGGGCCCCGGCGGCGTGGATATGGGCCCGGGCGGTGGTCGAGTTCACCGATAGATCCCACCCGAGGTGTCCTTCGGTATCGGCGTGGGACTGCAGGGCGGCTTCGATCTGTTCCCAGACGCCGGCCAGCTGCCAGGTGCGAAACAGTGCATAGATCCGCCATCACGGCCCATAGCAGTCGGGCACATCTGGCCAGGGACACCCGACTCTGATGCGGTGTCGGATGCCGTTGGTCAGGTTGCGCAGGTCGTAGCATCGTGGTCTGCCGTACCGGGATGGTGCAGGTAGCAGCGGTGCCAGCAGATCCCAGTGGGCGTCGGTGAGGTCGTGACGGGTGGTGGCGTTGAGGGTGTAGATAAGGCTTCCGGTGTTTAGCGGTGATTGTTCGCACCTTCCTCGCTACACCGGATGCCGCCTTATTTTCCACCCGACACCCTGACCCCCACCACTTTCGTAACAGGACCTAACTCTGAGAGGCCTCAGGATCAAAAGGGGTCGAGACTGATCATATATTGGGTCTCTTTAAATAAGAACGGTAGTCTCGCTCGACTGTATAGTCCGGAAGTTCTTTCTCGATTTCCACTGCAATAGCATCACCTTCTTCTGTCCCGGAATACTTGTCGAAATTACTTTTCCAGGCATTGGAGTGCTCTTCAGGGACGTTGGCATAGTTTTCGCGCCATAAACCTAGCCATGAAGCGAGTCTTTTCTTAAGGCTTTCGCTCATGTGAAAATTCTCTGGAGTAAGGTGCTGCCCTTTATTAGGAGGGAAAAGCGGGTTGTCTGACCATAGTCCCCGGTTACGTCCGTTAGCGTGGTGTATCTGTAGCTGCCGGTGACGACCTCATGAATGCACGAGGCGACCACCGCAGTACCTTTCGAATCAACTCCTACATCTCCTCGAAAGGGACAACCGCGATGGCCGCTGGCCCCCATTCTATCGACCCGACCACCTACCTCGACGAACTACTGGCCCAAGCCTCCCCGGACCTGATGAGACAGATGCTCCAAGGGTTCATCAACCAGATCCT
>CAZTIZ010000023.1:0-27320 GCA_964613845.1 uncultured Corynebacterium sp. | reverse complement strand
ACGCAGTACGCGCCGCCGTAGGCCTTGCGCATGGTGACGGTGATCTTCGGGACGGTGGCCTCACCGTAGGCGTAGAGCAGCTTCGCGCCACGGCGCAGGATGCCGCCGTACTCCTGGCCCGCGCCGGGCAGGAAGCCGGGGACGTCGACGAGCATGACGACCGGGATGTTGAAGGCGTCGCAGGTGCGGATGAATCGGGCGGCCTTCTCGGAGGAGTCGATGTCCAGGCAGCCTGCGTAGACGGAGGGCTGGTTGGCGACGAAGCCGACGGACTGTCCCTCGACGCGGCCGAAGGCGATGACGACGTTCTCGGCGCGCTCGGCCTGGATCTCCAGGTACTCGCCGTCATCGGTGAGGCATTCGATGACCTCACGCACGTCATAGGGCTGGGTGGGGGAGTCCGGGATCATCCCGTCGAGACGCAGGTCATCGGCGGTGACGTTGTCGCCCACCGCGCCCTCCTCGGCGTCGTGCTCCTCCAGCGGGGCCAGGCTGCGGTTGTTGGAGGGCAGGAAGCCGACCAGGTCGGAGACCCAGTCCAGGGCCTCCTCGTCGGACTGTGCGGTGAAGTGGGAGTTACCGGCGGTGGACATGTGGGTGGAGGCGCCACCGAGCTCCTCCTGGCTGATCTCCTCACCGGTGACGGTCTTGATCACGTCGGGGCCGGTGACGAACATCTTGGAGGTCTTGTCCACCATGACCACGAAGTCGGTCAGGGCGGGGGAGTAGGCGTTGCCACCTGCGGAGGCACCCATGATCACGGAGATCTGCGGCACCACACCGGAGGCGTTGATGTTCTGGTAGAAGGTCCGTGCGATCATGTCCAGGGAGACCGCGCCGTCCTGGATGCGGGCGCCGGCACCCTCGTAGAGGCCGATCAGCGGGCGGCCGGTGGTCACGGCCAGTTCCATGATCTTGATCATCTTCTCGCCGTACACTTCACCGAGGGCGCCACCGAAGACGGTGCCGTCCTGGGAGAAGATACACACCTCCCGGCCGTCGATGGTGCCCCAACCGGTGACGATGCCGTCGGTGGTGGGCCGCTTCCTGCCCATGTCGAAGTCGGTGGTGCGGTGCTTGGCCAGCATGTCGGTCTCGACGAAGGAGCCCTCGTCGAGGAGATAATCGAGGCGCTCACGGGCGGTCAGCCGACTCTGGGAGTGGACGCGCTCGACGGCCTTCTCACCCATCGGGTAGGTGGCCTCGGCACGGCGACGCTTCAGGTCGGCGATCTTGCCGGCGGTGGTGGTGACGTCGGTCAGCTCGGACAGGTCCGTCAAAGGTGAGGAAATGGTCATGTTTTGGCATAGTAGACGCATGTCGCGATAGTTTCCACCACGGAAGCACCGTGATGGATATCACATCCCCTAAACCCGCTGGTGAAGCGGTTTTAGCTCCGAAGCGGACTGTGTGCCAGGTAACGAACTACTCTCATTGTGGTGGACCAACAGTTACTGCATGACAGCCTGCCCCAGTACGCCCGCATCACCTGGCTGGAGAGCACCGGCTCCACCAACGCCGACCTGCTCGCCGACCTCACCGCACCACCCTGGACGGCCCTGCTCGCCGGCCACCAGTCCGCCGCCCGCGGCCGACTCGGCCGCCCCTGGAGTGCCCCGGCGGGCACCCAGCTGATCCTCTCCGTCCTCCTCCACCCCGACCCCGCCGACCTCGACCGCCTGGGCACCCTGCCCCTGGCCGCCGGCCTGGCCGTCACCGACGTCGTGGAACCCGCCGGTCTGAAATGGCCCAATGACGCCCTCATCGACGGCCGGAAACTCTGCGGCATCCTCGCCGAGGCCACCGGCCTGCCCGAGCGCCCCCGCATCGTCATCGGCCTCGGGCTCAACGTCTCCCTCACCCGCGGGCAGCTGCCCGTCCCCCACGCCACCTCCCTCGCCCTCGAAGGCATCCACGTGACTCTCGACGAGCTCGCCGTCGACCTGCTCACCGCCCTGCACCACCGCCTCCACCAGTGGCACGACGACCACCCCCGGCTCATGGCCGACTACCGGTGCGCCTGCACCTCCCTCGGTCAGCGCGTGCGCGTGGAACTGCCCGCCGGCGACCTCATCGGCGACGTCACGGCCATCACCGACGACGGCCGGATCACCGTCCGCACCGGGGACGGCGAGCACCATCTTTCCGCCGGGGACGTCACCCACCTGCGGCGCAGTGAATCCTGGCCCGCCTGAAGTAGGGTGACAGACCATGGGAATGTTCCGCATCGGACAGGGTGAGGTCGTCCTCGCCGACCTCACGTCACCGCTGCGCACCCTGACCTTCCCGGTCCTGGAGCTCATCCTCATCACCGGGGTGTCCTGGATGCTCATCGGCTGGCTGGACCGCCCCGACGTCGTCGTCGAGACGCAGCTGCGCAACAGTATCGTCCTCATCTGGTGCCTGCTCGTACTGTGGCGGTTCGTTCTGCCCCTGGCGCTGTCCCGTCGCCGCCGCTTCGTGGTCACCGACCGGCGCGTGATCGTGCGCGCCGCCTCCCTGCGGCCCCGGGTCGACTCCATCCCGCTGCGCGAGGTCCGGGGCGTGCAGCGCCGCCGTCGCGGTATCTCACTGGCGATCGCCGGTCATGACCTGCCCCTGTTCTTCCGCGACGTGCCGCGCACGAAGAAGGTCGTGGGGCTCATCGACGCCGCCCTGCCGCCCCGGCACTGGTGAGCGTCGCGCTCATTTCGGGGCGGGCCGACCCCTGGCTATAGTTGAGCGCGTGACTGAATCCGCAGGTAACCCCAGTGCCCACGCTCCCGGAATGCCCGTCGTGGCCGTCATCGGTGACGGTCAGCTGGCCCGGATGATGCAGACCACGGCGATCGAGCTCGGCCAGTCCATCCGGCTGCTGGCCGGTGCGCCCGACGCCTCCGCCGCCCAGGTCGCCGCAGACGTCGTCATCGGTGACTACACCGACCTCGGTGATCTCCGTCGTGCCGTCGCCGGTGCGGACGCTGTGACCTTCGACCACGAGCACGTGCCGACCGGGCACCTGCACACCCTGATCCAGGAGGGCGTCAACGTCCAGCCCGGTCCGGAGGCACTGGTCAACGCGCAGGACAAGCTGGTCATGCGGCAGCGTCTGCAGGAGCTGGGTGCTCCGGTTCCGCCCTTCGCGGCCCTGGAGTCGGTGGCGGACGCCGAGCGGTTCTGGGACCTGGTTGAGGGCGCGGTGTGCCTCAAGGCCCGCCGGGGCGGCTATGACGGCAAGGGCGTGTGGTTCCCAGCCTCCAAGGAGGAGCTGGGCGAGCTCGTCCGCGAGTTGATCGACGGTGGCACCGCGCTGATGGCGGAGCAGAAGGTCACGCTGCGCCGCGAGCTCTCCGCCATGGTGGCGCGCACCCCGTCCGGGCGCACCGCGAGCTGGCCCGTCGTCGAGTCCGTGCAGCGCGACGGCGTGTGCGCCGAGGCCGTGGCCCCGGCACCGAACCTGTCCACCGAGTTGGCCGGGAGCGCCCGTGACCTGGCGGTGCGGATCGCCACCGAGCTGGGTGTGACCGGTGTGCTGGCCGTCGAGTTGTTCGAGTTCGCGGGTGCGGACGGAAGCCCGGAGATCGCGGTCAATGAGCTGGCCATGCGCCCGCACAACACCGGACACTGGACCCAGGATGGTTGTGTGACCAGCCAGTTCGAGCAGCACTTGCGGGCTGTGCTGGACTACCCGCTGGGTTCGACCGCCCCGACCGCCCCGGTGACGGTCATGGCGAACGTGCTCGGCGGTCCGGGGGATCCCGCACTGCCGATGGCCCGCCGCATGGTCGATGTGTGGGAGCGCTTCCCGGCGGCGAAGATCCACCTCTACGGCAAGACCCACCGCCCGGGTCGCAAGATCGGCCACGTCAACCTCTCCGGTGAGGAGGAGGCGACCGTGCGCCGGGAGGCTCAGCTGGCCGCCCACTACCTCGTGCACGCGGTGTGGGCCGATGGCTGGGTCGCCTGGGAACCAGTCGTGCTCAGTCGCCCGGAGTGAGTCGCCCGAGCGGAACCTGGCACAATCAGCCCGGATCTGTCCCCGCGCGCAACCTAAGGAGATTTAAGACATGGAACCTCTCGTCGGCCTGATCATGGGCTCCGATTCTGACTGGCCCACCGTGGAGCCGGCGGCCGAGGTGCTCGCCGAGTTCGGCGTTCCGCTGGAGGTCGGTGTGATGTCCGCTCACCGCACCCCGGAGCGCATGCTCACCTATGCCCAGGAGGCGCACGGGCGGGGGCTGAAGGTCATCATCGCCTGTGCCGGGGGCGCAGCACACCTGCCCGGCATGGTGGCTGCGGCCACGCCCTTGCCGGTCATCGGCGTACCCCGGGCACTGAAGGATCTCGACGGTCTGGATTCCCTCCTGTCGATCGTGCAGATGCCGGCCGGGGTGCCGGTGGCGACCGTGTCCATCGGCGGGGCGAAGAACGCGGGCCTGATGGCCGTGCGCATCCTGTCGACCGGCATGCCCGAGTTGCAGCAACGGATGCTCACCTACCAGCAGAACATGGCCGCCGAGGTCGAGGAGAAGGACGCCCGCCTGCGCCGGACCCTGCTCGGGGAATGAACCGGACCCCTCGGTGACACCGGAGGGCAACCACCGCGCTAGGCCGGGTCAGGCAGTCCCAGGTGGGAGCGCAGGGTCTGCCCCTCGTAGCCCGTACGGAACCGGCCACGCCTCTGGAGCACCGGCACCACCTGATCGACGAAGTCCCCGATGCCACCGGGCAGGGTCGGGGGCATGAGGTTGAAGCCGTCGGCCCCGCCCCCGTCGACCCAGCGCTCGATCTCGTCGGCGATGGATTCCGGGGTGCCGACGAAGGTTGCGTGGCCACCGCCGGCGGCCAGCAGGCCGAGCAGTTCGCGTACCGTGGGCCGGTTGTCGGCGATGATCCGCAGCACCGTGGCGTAGCGGCCCCTGGGACCGGTGAACTCCGCCAGGGGCGGCAGCTCAGGCACCGGCTCGTCCAGGGCCCACCCGGAGGTGTCCTGCCCGACGAAGAAGGACAGCTGGCGCAGGGAATCATCGACGGGCAGGTACTCGTTGAGGGCGCGCTGTTTCTCCTTCGCCTCGGCCATGGTCGAGCCCACGTAGGTGACCAGGCCGGGCATGATCGCGATCTGATCCGGGTCGCGGCCCAGTGCGGCGGCCCGGGCCCGGATATCTGACCGGTACTCCCGGGCCATGTCCAGGTCCCAGGCGACGGCGTAGACGCCCTCGGCGTGGCGGGCGGCCAGATCCCGGCCGGGCTCGGAGGCCCCGGCCTGGAAGATCACCGGGCGTCCCTGGGGTGGTTGGGGCATGTTGAGTGGGCCGGCGACAGAGAAGTGTTCACCGTGGTGATCGACCGGTCGCAGCCGGGATTCATCAGTGTAATCGCCGCCCCGGTCGAGAGTGAGGGAGTCGGCGGGCCAGGAGTCCCACAGGTGCTGGAGCACCGGGATGAACTCCGCGGCCCGGGCGTAGCGCTCCGCATGGCCGGGCAGTGCGGTCATGCCGTGGTTGCGGGCCTCGTCGTCGGTCATGGAGGTGACCACGTTGATGCCGGCCCGCCCGCCGGAGATGTGGTCGAGGCTACCGAGCAGGCGTGCGGCGTGGAAGGGCGTCCAGAACGTGCTGGAGACCGTCGTGACCAGGCCGATGCGTTCGGTGGCGCGCGCCATGGCGGTGAGTGCCGTGATCGGTTCCAGGAACCACTGGGGTCCCCGACTGATTCCGTTCAGGCTCAGGGACTGGCCGTCGGCGAGGAAGACCGCGTCCAGGCAGCCGCGTTCGGCGGTGCGTGCCAGCTCCTCCCAGTAGGTGATGTCGCCGAGCCGGTCGACGGTGGAGCCGGGCACCCGCCAGGCACCGGTGTGGTGCCCGCAGCCGTAGGCGAAGAGGTTGAGGTGGATCAGCTCGCCCATCAGTCCATCACCAGCCCGCCGTCGACCACCAGGTTCTGCCCGGTGACGGCGCGGGACCAGGGGGAGGCGAAGAACAGCACGGCGTCGGCGAGCTCCTCCGGGATGGTGGCGGAGCCTAGCGGGGTGCCGGCGGCGATGGCGTCGAAGACTGCCCCGGGGGTGGCGGCACTGGCGTCAGTGGTGCGCAGCAGGCCGCCGCTGACCATGTTGACGGTCACGCCGTGGGCCCCGAGGTCCTTGGCCAGGGTGCGGGTCAGCGACAGTAGCGCGGCCTTGGCGGCGTTGTAGTCGTGGTAGGGCACCACCGGGTTCTGGAAGAGGTTGGTGCCGATGTTGATCACGCGGCCGTATCCGGCCTTCTCGAAATCAGGCAGGGCGGCCTGCACGGCGTTGAGTGCGCCACCCACGGCGCCCTCGAACTGCTCGGCGAAACGTCGGAAGGCGATGTCCCCGGCCTTCGGGCGGTCGTCGCCGTCGAAGGAGAAGTCCACCAGCGCGTTGTTGACCACGGTGGTCACCGGCGCGCCGAAGGCCTGTGCGGCGTCGGCGATGAGCTGGTCGACCCGGGCGCGGTCGCGCACATCGGCCTGCAGGGCGATGGCCCGGCCGGGGTGCGCCTCGGCGAGGGCGTGGGCGGCGTCGCCACTGGAGTGGTAGTTGATGACGACGCGGGCGCCTTCGCGGAGGAAGGAGTCGACGATGCGACGGCCCAGGCCGCGGGCGCCACCGGTGACCACGACCACCTGTTCGGAGATCTGTGGTGCGGAGTTCTGGTTCATGTTCGTGCGTTCCCTATCGCTCAGGGGCGAAGGGACAGGACGGAGGTGCGCAGGACCACCCGGCGGGCGGGTACGGCTGAGCTCGGACAGTCCCTTCGCCAGTGCTAACTGGATCAGGTTCAACGGGTGTGTTCTCAGCCACCCTCAGGGGGTGGCACCCCGTGTCACTAGCGCGACCATAGCACCACCGGGCGGGTCATCGCCGCCACGCCCGCCAGGCCAGGGTGGTGAGCGTGATCAGGCCGAGGGCCAGGAGGGAGGGCCACACGGCCGGGTCGGGGGAGAAGGCGTTGAGTGCGGCCTGGATCACGGCGAGGGCGGTGAAGAAGCCGAGGAAGCCGACGAGCGTCTCCAGTTGGCGGCGGCGTCGTTGTTCGTGCGCGTGGTCCATACCCATGGGGGCAAGGCTACCGCCGACGATCAGCCGGGCCGGTGTGGCGCAGCCGACACCGCGTGCTTTCCGCTGCTGAGAAATGGTCGGCAACACCGTCAAGCACTTTTCGGTGAAAAATATTTGACCGTAACGAAAATGTGACGCTATTGTTACCTTTCATAAATCACGGAATGGTCACGATAGTGTCGCAAATCGATATTGAACTGCGGCGATCCCTGGAAAAGATTGAGGACACACAGATGCGTATCACCACCCAGCTCCGCACCCCCGGCCAGAACATCCGGGGCCGGGCGGCCCTGGTGGCCGTCGCCGCCGGCGCGGCCTCCACCGTGGGCCTGGGGTCCGTCGCCGTCACCACCGAGCAGGCCGCACCGGCCCCCACCGCCGACAGCGACGTCGTCGAGGTAGCCGCCGGGCAGCAGCCGGCCCGGGAGGCCGTCGACCTGCCCGAGACCCAGGCCGTGGAGACCCAGGCCGCCGACGCCCACCTCGCCGAGGTCGTCGAGCACGAGATCCAGCTGGCCAGCTACACCGCCTCCGTGGTCCGTCCCGCCCACGGCGTCTTCACCTCCGGCTACGGCATGCGCTGGGGCACCCTGCACGCCGGCATCGACATCGCCGCCCCGATCGGCACCCCGATCTACGCCGTCATGGGTGGCACCGTCATCAACTCTGGCCCGGCCTCCGGCTACGGCCAGTGGATCCGCATCCAGCACGACGACGGCTCCATCTCCGTCTACGGGCACATGTCGACGCTGGCCGTCGGCGTCGGTGAGCGCGTCTACGCCGGCCAGTACATCGCCGGCATGGGCAGCGAGGGCTTCTCCACCGGTTCACACCTGCACTTCGAGATCCACCCCTCCGGCCACGGTGCGGTGGACCCGGTGCCGTGGTTCGCCCAGCACGGCATCTACTTCTAGGCCTTCACGCCACCGGCGGTCAGCCCGGAGACGATCCGACGCTGGAAGACCAGCACCATGATGATCAACGGCACCGTCACCAGGGCGCCCGCGGCCATCGTCGCGGCGTAGGGGTACTCGAAGGCGCTCGGCCCCGTGAAGCGCGCGATGGCCACTGTCACCGGTTCCGTGGCCGTGGTCGACAGCTGCTGGGCGAGCATGTACTCGTTCCAGGAGGCGATGAACGCCAGGATCGCCGTGGTGAACAGCGCCGGGGCGGCCAGCGGCAGCAGCACCAGCCGGAACGCCTGCCCCCGGGAGGCACCGTCCACCCGCGCCGCCTCCTCCAGCTCCCAGGGCAGCTGCCGGAAAAATGACACCAGCGTGTAGATCGTCAGCGGCAGCGCGAAGGAGATGTTCGGGATGATCATCGCCCGGTAGGTGCCGATCCACCCCAGGTCACCGAAGAGCTGGAACAGCGGCGTGACCAGCGCGATACCCGGGAACATCGACGCCGCCAGGATCACCCCGGTGACCAACCCCTTGCCCGGGAAGTCCAGCCGTGCCAGCGCATAGGCGGTGAACACCCCCACCAGGACGGCCAGCACGGTCGTCGTCAGGGAAATGACCATCGAGTTACCGATCGCCGCCAGGAAATCATTGCCCTTGTCCGTGGCCAGTGCATCCCGGAAGTTATCCAGCGTCACGTGGGTGGGCCACGGCGTCGTGTCGAAGGTGAACGTCGAATCCCGCAGGGCCACGACCACCATCCAGTAGAACGGGGCCAGGCCCCAGATCAGGATGAAGATGACCCCGATGTAGTGGCCGATGGCCGACCAGTTTCGCGTCCTCACACCGATACCTCCTTGACCTGCTCGATATCTGCTTTCCGACGCCGCCCCAACCCGGGCAGACGACGTTTCTTCACCCCACGCTGCCCCGCCACGTCCGCCCCCAGGAAGCGGATCATGACGAAGGCCACCGCAAAGATCAGCAGGAAGATCAGCGTCGACAGGGCGGAGGCCGAATTGAAGTTGCCCTGCCGCATGTCCTCGACCACCAGCTGCGAGATCACCGCCGTCGGCGAGTTCGACGAGGAGGAGATCATGATCACCGGCAGATCGTACATGCGCAGCGCATCCAGGGTGCGGAACAGCACCGCCACCATCAACGCCGGACGCACCAGCGGCAGGGTGATCAACGTGAACCGCTGCCAGACCGAGGCGCCGTCGACCCGGGCCGCCTCATAGGTCTCCTTCGGGATCATCTGCAGACCCGCCAGGATCAGCAGCGCCATGAACGGCGCCGTCTTCCACACATCGGCCACGATCACCGCGAACCGGGCCGCCCACGGATCCGTCGTCCACGCGATATCCGTGCCCAGCAGAGAATTGACGATCCCCTGCGGCGCAAAGATGAACTGCCACAGTTTGGCGGTCACCGCCGTCGGGATCGCCCAGGGGATGAGCACTGCGGCCCGCACCAGACCCCGACCCCGGTAGTTACCCGCCATGATCAGGGCCATGACCATGCCCAGCACCGTCTCCAGCGTCACCGTCACCACCGTGAAGAACAGGGTGATCCGCACCGCCGGCCAGAAATCCGTGGCCAGCACACCCGGCGGACAGGTCGTGGCCAGCCCGCCGGAACCCATGCACCGCTGCGTCAGCCAGTAGAGGTAGTTCTCGATGCCGGCGAAACCACCGTCGACGAACATGCCGGTGGCCGGATCGAGCCCCTTATCGGCCTGGAAGGACAGCCAGATCGCACGGACGACGGGATAACCGATGACGATGGCGAGCACGAGCAGCGCCGGCGCGATGAGGAGCGCGGCGCGCCGGGACTGCCTCGCACGGGTGAGCATGGCTGACCTCCTGGGACGGGGTGGCGGGTACAGCACGAAGAAAACCTGCCCGCGGGCAGGTTTTCCGAAAGCCGGGGGACGGAGAAGAGATTACCGGCTGGCGTTCTCGATGGCGGCCTTCATGTCGGCGGTGGCGTCCTCGACGGACTTGCCGGCGGTCAGCGCCGCGTAGGCGTTGTCCTGGACGGCCTTGGAGATCGCCGGGTAGAACGGGCTGACCGGACGCGGCGCGGCGTTCTCCAGGGAGATCTTCAGGGCGGGCAGGTAGGGGTGCTGCTCGACGAGGTCCTCGTCGTCGTAGATGGCGGCGAGCACCGGCGGGAAGGCTGCCTCGGCGAAGGACATCTGGTTGTCCTCGTTGACGATGAACTCGATGAAGTCACGCGCGGTGGCCTTGTTCTCCGAGTTGATGTTGATGCCGTTGTTGTAACCGCCGAGGGTGGAGACACCGACGCCGTCCTCGCCCACGAGCGGGGAGACCTCGACGTTGCCGGCGATCTCGGAGGCCGCACCTTCGGCGTTGGAGTACATGTACGGCCAGTTGATGGCGTAAGCGGTACGGCCCTCGACGAAGGCGAGGTTGGTCTGCTCCTCCGTCGCGGCGGTGGAGGCAGCGGAGATGGTGCCGTCGGAGTAGGCGTCGACCAGGGCCTGCAGGCCGGCCCGTGCCTCCTCGGAGTCGACGGTGACGTCGCCATCCTCGTCGAGGACCGATCCGCCCCAGCCCTCCATGAAGCCGACGGTGTTGACGGTCAGGCCCTCGTACTGGCTCAGCTGCAGGGTCAGGCAGTCGACGTCGGCCTCGTCCGCGGCGACGCAGGATTCGAGCAGTTCCGCCCAGTTCCCGGGCTCTTCCGGGATGATCTCGGTGTTGCGGAACAGCAGCTGGCCGTTGGTGTTCTGCGGCAGTGCGTAGAGGGTGCCGTTGTAGGTGGCGGAGTCGACGGTGGCCTCCAGCAGGCCGGAGGTGTCGACCTCCAGCTCACCCTCCAGCGGGGCCAGGTACTGGTTGGCGGCGAAGTCCGCGGTCCAGATGACGTCGAGGGCCATCACGTCGTAGTCGGAGTTGCCGGCCTGGAGGGACTGCACGAGGGTCTCGCGCTGGGCATCGGCCTCACCGGGCAGTTCACGGAGGTCGACCCGCTCGTCGGGGTTCTCCTCGTTCCACGCCTCGATGATCGGGATGAGCTTGTCGGTGTCATTGGTGCCCATCGCGAAGGTGATGGGTCCACGGCCGTCGGCGTTATCGACCGCCGGGGCGGCGGAGTCGGTGTCGCCCTCATCTGCACAGGCGGTCAGCGCGACCGCGGTGAGCAGGGTGGTGGCGGCGAGCACGGTGCCGGACTTGCGGCGGAGTGTGATGGTCATCTGGGGGTGCACCTTTCGGAAACAACAGGTGTCTCAAATGTAGTGACCCCCATCATGGGGAGCGGATGGAACGGCCGGAAGGAGTTCTTTTCACCCCCTCGCGGGGGCAACCGGGGCTCTCAGATCCGTAGTCCGCTCTCCGGATCGAAGTGGTGGGCCACGGCCGGGTCGTAGGCCAGGTGCACCCGACTGCCCCGCACCGGCGTCACGTCCCCGGCCACCCGTGCGACCAGTCGGTCGCCGGCGCAGTCGGCGTAGACATAGGACTCGGCACCGAGTTCCTCGATCAGTTCGACGGTGCCCTCGCGCACGACCCAGCCGGTGGGGGCGTCGTCAGTGGTGCCGAGAAGCAGCATCGTCTCCGGGCGCACACCCAGGGTCACGCCGGGGCCGGGGAAGAGATTCATGGCCGGTGATCCGATGAAACCCGCGACGAACTCGTTGACGGGGCGGTCGTAGAGCTCGCGCGGCGGGGCGACCTGCTGCAGGATGCCGTCCTTGAGCACGGCGACGCGGTCACCCATGGTCATGGCCTCGACCTGATCGTGGGTGACGTAGACGGTGGTGGTGCCCAGGCGACGCTGCAGGGCGGCGAGTTCGGCACGGGTCTGCACGCGCAGTTTCGCGTCCAGGTTGGACAGCGGCTCATCCATGAGGAAGACCTTGGGATCGCGCACGATGGCCCGGCCCATGGCCACGCGCTGGCGCTGACCTCCGGACAGGTCCTTCGGCTTACGATCCAGGAACTCCGTCAGGCCGAGGAGCTTGGCGGCCTCGCGGACCTTGGTGTCGATCTCCGCCTTGGGCAGCTTCGCCAGCTTCAGCGCAAAGCCCATGTTCCGGCCCACCGACAGGTGAGGGTAGAGGGCGTAGTTCTGGAAGACCATGGCGATGTCACGGTCACCCGGTTCGATGCCGGTGACATCGCGGCCGTCGATGAGCAGCCGCCCGGCGGCCACGTCCTCCAGCCCGGCCAGGGCACGCAGGGTGGTGGACTTGCCGCAGCCGGAGGGGCCGACGAGGACGAGGAACTCCCCGTCCGCGATCTCCAGGTCCAGTTCATTGACACTGGGCCGTTCAGCGCCGGGGTAGCGGATGGAGACCTGCTCGAATGTGACCGTTGCCATGCCTGTTGAAGTTACCAGGGCCACAGCGGATCAGCGCTGCAGCGTGACTTTCTCCGCCGTGACGATGTCCGCCAGCCGATCCGCATCCACCATCCCGGAGACGATCACGGCAGACCCCCCGGCCGCCAGGGGTTCGAGCACCAGCCGGTCGAATCCCGCCCGGTCACGCCAGCCGGTGGACAGGACCCGCTCCGGGCCGAGGTCGGTGGGGACGATGTCGGTCAGGGCGGGGGTGGGCGGGGCGAACTGGTCGCCGTAGAACCGGACGGTGGGGCCGAAGTCGATGGTGCCGGTGGGTAGCTGGCCACCGGTCTCGGCCACCCCACGGCCGAAGGGGTCGTTGGTGACCAGGATGATGTCGGCACCCTCCAGGTCGGCGAACACACCTGCGCGGTCGGGGGAGGTGAAGACGACGTCGACGTCCGCACCGTCGTTGAAGTGTGCCTCGATCCCCGCCGCCAGGGCGCCGAGCGTGATCGCCGCAGCCTGCCATCCCACCGGCAGATCGAGGAGGATGCCGTCACCCTCCTCCAGGTCGAGTTCCTCCAGGAGCATGTTGCCGACCTTCGCCGCCCAGTTGTCGAGCGTCTGGGCGGAAAAATCCAGACGCGCACCGGTGGTTTCGTCGTAGACCGTCAGTCGGGGGGCGGCGGGGTCGGTGTCCATCAGGTGTGCGAGCAGTCTCATGCCCCCAATGGTAGGGATTCCCCAGTTTCGGTGTTGAGTCACCGACCCTGCCTGCGGCCGGGGAGCCTAGACTCAGGGGCAGTTCAGGCCCTGAGACCACGCGCCGGGAAGGAATCCGCATGACCACTGACCTGCAGTCCCGTACCGAGGCCTCGCTGGCGCTGCTCGATCAGTTCCTGGCCCGCAACCGGGCTCTGACCCCGGTGCGTTCCCGCCTGCTCGATCTGGCCCACGAGGGCGTGGCGACGGTCGCTCTCGGAGGGAAACACCTGCGTTCGCGCCTGGTGCACCTGTCCGCCGGGGAGGTGGGCGGCGGCCACCGTCACGCGGCGACGGTCTTCGGTGCCAGCGTCGACCTGCTGCACGCCGCCTTCCTCATCCACGACGACATCATCGACGAGGACGATCTGCGTCGTGGGCAGCCCACCATCCATGCCCGGGTCCGGCGGGAGTCCGGGGACGCGCACCTGGGCACCTCCATCGCGTTGGCCGCTGGTGATCTCGCCCTCAACGGAGCCGTTCAACTGCTGGTCGAGGGGGGTCTCGATGAGGGGCTGGTCCGTCCCGCCCTGGTGGCGCTCACCGCCGCCGTCAACGAGACGGTCACCGGTGAGATCCTCGACGTCGCCCACCGGGCGCAGACCCGCCCCGAGCCGGAGCTGGTCCGGATGAGCAATCTGCTCAAGACCGGGGAGTACAGCTTCGGTCTGCCCCTGAAGCTCGGCGCGCTCGCCGCGGGCCGCGACCCCGCCGCCATGGGGCCGCTCGCCCAGGCGCTGGGTGCCGCCTACCAGGCTGCCGATGACATCGCCGGGGCGCACGCCGGCAATGACATCGAGCAGCACCGGGTCACGCTCGTCACCGTGCGACTGGCGGCGGGCCGGGACCTCGCAGGGGCCACCAGTGGCACCGCCGCGGAAGGCGAGAGACACCTGGCCGAGGCGCGCGCCCACATCGACGCCGCCGGCCTGCCCGGGCAGATCCGGGACGGGCTGCACGGGATCACCGACCGGATCGGTGCGACGCTGCGCGCACATCTCTGAAGTGTTCCGGACCGGGCGGTCAGCCGGTTGCGTTGATCGTCGGCCACACCAGCCGGATGAGGTTGGTCGACCACTCCTCGGGCACGTTCTCACGCAGGGCGTCACTGGCGAACAGGCCCCCGAGGATCATCTCGATGAGCTGTTCATAATCGAAGTCCCGGACGAGCACCTCCTCGGCCACCCCGCGACGGAAAAATTCCCGCAGCCGCGCCAGGTTCGGGGTGATCAGACGCTCGTGCCAGTCATCGAGTTCCCGACTGTGGCTGCCCAGCAGCCCGCCGATGGCACCGAGCCCGACGAGTTCCTCGAAGTTGCGGCGCACATCAGCCAGCAGTGCGCCCAGCCCCTCCTGCGTGAGCGGGTGATCCTGTTCAGGTGGAGCGGTCAACTGTCGGGCCACACCGCTGATCAGCTCGGCGCGGTCATCATAGCGACGGTAGATCGTCGTCTTGGCGACGCCGCACTCCGTGGCGACGGCGTCGATGGTCACCGCAGCCGGCCCACCGCGCCGGATCAGGCTGATCACGGCACTGTTGATCTTCTCATCGGTCTGCGAGCGACGGGCGCTCCTCCGGGCGGGACCGGTGTCGATGGGATCCACCACTCTCATCTGGGGAGGGAAACTGGTTCTTCCGGAAATCATAGTGGAGCGGCAAGGACGAAGGACCGGTCAGTACTGACCGGTCCGGGGATGATCACCGCAGGATTTAGTTGGCGGTGTTTCGGTGGAGCAGGGAGCTTGCCCCGAAGGAGACCGCCAGCACCGCCACGATCCAGGCGGTCCAGGCCGCTCCTGCCGATGCGCTGAACCCGCCCACCCACGGTGCGAGGAACACGACGGCGCCGATGGTGATGACCGGCAGCTCGGAGCGTACCGAGGACCGCGAGCTCAGCGACCACAGGGCAGCCAGGCCGAGCGCTGTTCCCAGGCCGGTGAACCATGCGGCGGCCGCGCCGGTGGTCCACAGCGGGGCGAGCATGAGGGCGATGGCGAGCACGATGTTCGCCCAGGCCGGCCAGGTCTCCCACATCCGCGGGGTGGCTGAGAGCTCGGCCGGGCTCAGGGCGCGCGGCAGGGAGAAGGAGTAGGTGCTCTGCGGGCGGGCGGCCAAGGTCTGGGTAGTCACGGGAGGGTCCTGCTTTCAGAAAAATGAGGATCTAAGGTGCGGGGCCCCGATCTGGCCGGGCCCCCTGCTATGCAACCCGATCGTAGCGCTACTTTTCAGTAGCGTCAAGGGTTTGGTGGCCACGTCACATATCTGTGGCCGGGGTCATAGTCCCTGCTCATGGGGTTGAGATCACTCTTTTTCCCTCGCGTGTCGGGAGACACCCTAGTGCGTGTAGATCGTCAGCCCCCAATGCTGCATCCACTCGCTGATCGACATCGAACCGGCGTGGGTGGCGTTGGTGTCGACCCGGTAGGAGGCCACGCCCACGGCCCAGAGCTCACCATCGGAGGTGCGTGCGAAGACCGGCCCACCGCTGTCGCCCTGGTCGAGGATGCCGCGGGAGGAGAACAGCCCCTCATTGCCGGCCTCCAGGTAGGGGCCGCAGGTCAGGCCGGTACGGTGGCCGAGCCGGCAGATCTGGGGTTGGTTCCCCTCCACCCAGGCGAGGCTCTGCCAGCCGGCCACCTGCTGGGCCAGCGGCAGCACCGGGTCGATGAACTCGCGCCGGTGGATCTCGATGAGGCCGATATCGGCGCCCGAGATGCTCTCGTGGTTGCCGGTGAGGTGGGACTCGACCATCTCGCCGAAGAGTTCGGCGTTGCCCCCGGCATCCCGGATGGCGAACTGGTCGCCGACCGCTCCGCAGTGGCCCGCGGTGAGGATGAAGAACCGGTCGTCGACGCCGGTGATCCATCCGGTCGAGCACAGCGTGTCACCGGTGACGTTGATGATCTGCCCGCCCGGCACGATCTTTCCCGGCGCCGCCAGCCACCGCCAATCAGAACTGTTGTGGTAGATCTGCGTGTCATCGTGGGGGGAACGCGGTGCGGTCTCGGTGACGGTGACCCGCTCCGGGGACAGGCCGCCGCCCTGACCCTCGTCGGCTTCCCGGGAGCGGAGCCGGTCCAACGTACCCGGGTCGAGTTCGGATCCCGGGCCCGGGGTGGAGGTGACGGTGACCGTCTCCGGCGTGGCCCCGTCCGCGACGGTGGTCTCCGTCGCTGTCGTCACGTCCCCGGAGGGAGTGCCGGTACAGGCGGCGAGGAGGAGCCCCACGGCGGCGAGTGTGGTGGCGATGAGGGGGCGACGGGACATGACGGTTCCTTCCGGGGTCATCCTGATCCGGTTATTGTCCCATATCCGCCCGAGGCCGCCCCTCAGGCCACGGAGGGGAGGCTGATGGCGTAGTGGGCGATGTAGACGTGGCCCGCATCGACGGCCACGCCGCTGCCGAAGGCCTCCATGCCGTAGTCGGCGAACCACCAGTCCTCGGCGATGAGGGCGTCGAGCTCGGAGAGCGGGAGGCGGAAGATCTCGGCGAAGGCGCGTTCGTGCTCGAGCTCGGGGATGATGCTGTCGGCAGGCCAGACGTAGAGTCCCGCGGCCGCCCGGTCGGCAAGGTCCTGGGCGGTGTTGACGGCGTCGGCGTCGACGGGCAGACCGTCGCTGACCGCCTGGCTCAGCAGCACCAGCCGCAGCTCCTGCGCGGGCGTGGTCTGCACGGCGCTCTGGGTGATCTCGGTCGCGGAATCGGAAAAATCGACGGGCTGGGCGTGGGCCAGGGCGGTGCCCGACAGGACCAGGGCGCTGGCCGCGGCGGCGGAGGTGAAGGCTCGGAAAATTCTGCGCATACGTCCACTCAACCCGAGAGCGGAAGATTTTGCAGCCGAAACCCTATTGGGCCAGGGGTGGGATTGGTCTCATCCCTCCTGGGACCCTGGTGGGGGAGTGCTCACCCGGACAGCCCTCAGTTCACGCACCGTGGCCCGTCACCGCCGGCGTCGATCTCCGGCGGGTCCTCGGTCACCCCGAAGTCCGGGCCCGGCGCGCCGACCGGGGTCTCGGTGGGGGCGGCGGTCGTGGTCGGGGTGGACGCCAGATCGGAGGCCTCACCCAGTGGGCCGGAGTAGTCGTCGGCGGTGACGGCGATGAGTACGTCGGCTTCCAGGCCGGCGTTGGTGGTGATCTCCAGGCCCCCGAGGGACTCGGCCAGGGCCAGTGCGCGGGGGTCGGTGGGGTCGGCGGCCACGACCTGGCTGCTGAAGTAGATGCCCGGCATGGCGTTGGTGATCTCGGTGACGTCGTAGCCGCCCTCGCTGAGGTGGGCGCCGACGGAGCCGGCCATGCCGGTGGTCCGACCGGCGTTGAGCACGTGGATCTCGACCCCCTGGATGAGTGGGTCGGCCTCCGCGCCCTCACCGGCTTCCCCGTCGTCCCCGGTCGCGGGCTCCTCCTTTGGGCCGAGCATCTCGTCCATGAAGGCGTGGACGGTGGGCAGGTCGACGGTGACCACGGATTCGCCGTAGTCACCGGTACCGTCGATGGAGGTCACCGGGATGGTGGTGAACAAGACGTTGCCGCCGGCCAGATTGGCCAGCTGGGTGGCGAAGGAGATCACGTCCCAGTCCTGGTCGATGACCACGGACCGTTCCACCGCGCGCCCCATCTCGGAGAGCTTGGCGGGGTTGGTCAGCGTGCCCGCCGCCAGGACCTTGTTCACCAGGGAGGCCATGTAGACCTGCTGGCGGACGATGCGGTCGAGGTCGCCGCGGGGCAGGCCGTAGCGCTGCCGCACGAAAGCCAGTGCCTCCGTGCCGTCGAGGGTCTGGCGTCCAGCGGGGAACAACGCCCCCGACATCGGTTCATCCACCGGGTTGTTCAGGCAGACCTCGACGCCGCCGACGGCGTCGGTGAGCAGCACGAAACCGAAGAGTCCGACCTCAGCGTAATGGTCGACCTCGATGCCGGTCAGGTCACCGACGGCGTCGATGAGCGCCTCCCGGCCCACGTCGACGGCCTCCTGCTCGATCGTGCGTTCATCGGTTTCCCCACTGCCCATCAGCTTGTCCTCGTGCGCGATCTTGTGCATGCCGAACACCCCGTTGATCTTCAGGTTCCCGAACTCATCGTCGTGGATGTAGGTGTCCCGGGGGATCGACACCGCCGTAGCCGAGGAACCGTCGTTGGGCACCCGGATGACCATGATCGTGTCCGTGTTCAGCTCACCGTCGTCCACGCCGGCGTTGAGGCGTTCCAGCTCCTCATCACTCAACGGGGTGCCCTGGGCGTCGGTGCGCGAGTCCGAGCCCACCAGCAGGATGTCCGTCGCCCCGTCGGCGGCCTGGCCGTCCTCATTCTGGCTTCCACCCAACGTCAGGTTGCCCGCCGACGCGAGCCCGGCGCCCAACCGTCCCACCGTGGCATAACCCATGCCGGAGACCACCAGCACCAGGACCGCCAGGACGATCAGCAACGCCTTCACGGGCCGGGGCCCGAGCTGACGGATCGACGACGCCGCCTGGGGCGGGGGCTGGATGTCACGCACGGGACGGTACTTGTCGTTCACGGGATGAGGGTCTCCGAGGGGCGGGGAGTAGCAGTTACTGAACAGGAGTCTAGGCCATCGGCACCACCCGTCCCGAAGCACCGGCGCCGGAACTTTCCGCGGACTCCTCCCCGTCGCCCCGGAGTGGCGTTTCCCCGCCCCCGGGTGACGTCGGTAAGCTCTGCCCATTGTGAACACCTCGACCGCCCCCCTCGCCGTAGTCACGGTGACCTACTCGCCGGGCCGCCACCTCGCACCGTTCCTGGACAGCCTCGACACCGCCACCGACCGCGGCACCCTCGTCGTGCTGGCCGACAACGGCTCCACCGACGGTGTCCCCGAGGGTGAGGCGGCCCGCCGCCCCCACGTCGAGTTCCTCCCCACCGGCGGCAACATCGGCTACGGCGCAGGCATCAACGCCGCCGCCCGCATCCTGCGCCCCCGCCGCGACGCAGGCGACATCGACCCGGACTTCCTACTCATCACCAACCCGGACGTCGTCTTCGATCCCGGCGCCATCGACACCCTCATCGACTGCGCCCGCCGCTGGCCCGCCGCCGCCGCCGTCGGCCCCCGCATCCTGGAGGACGACGCCACCACCTACCCCTCCGCCCGCGCCGTCCCCACCCTGCGCAACGGCATCGGCCACGCCCTGCTCGGCCAGATCTGGCCCACCAACCCCTGGACCCGGTCCTACCGCGACAACGCCGACATGGACACCGAACGCACCGCCGGCTGGCTCTCCGGCTCCTGCCTCCTGGTCCGCTGGGACGCCTTCGACGCCGTCGGCGGATTCGACGAGCGCTACTTCATGTACATGGAGGACGTCGACCTCGGCGACCGCTTCGGCCGCGCCGGACACACCAACGTCTACTGCCCCGACGCCCAGATCACCCACGACAAGGGGCACGCCGCCGGGGAATCCCCCGAGCTCATGCTGCCTGCCCACCACGCCAGCGCCTACCGGTTCCAGTCCGACCGCCTGTCCCACCCGTGGCAGGCCCCGGTGCGGCTGCTGCTGCGCGCCGGGCTGCGGCTGCGGCAACGCTGGGCCGTGCAGGCTGCCCGCCGTGAACGACGATGACCCGCCCGCCCAACTGATCCGGAGGACACCCCGACGATGGCCAACCCCGCTGAGACCGACGCCGTAATCCTGGTTGGTGGCCGAGGCACCCGCCTGCGCCCCCTGACCGTGAACACCCCGAAGCCGATGCTGTCGACGGCCGGGCACCCGTTCCTCGCACACCTGCTCGCCCGCATCCGGGCGGCGGGCATCACCCACGTGGTGCTGGGTACCTCCTACCGCGCGGAGGTCTTCGAGGAGTACTTCGGCGACGGCTCCTCGATGGGGCTGGAGATCGAGTACGTCGTCGAGGAGGAGGCGCTGGGGACCGGTGGTGGCATCCGCAACGTCCATGACCGTCTGCGGCACGACACCGTGATGGTCTTCAACGGCGATGTGCTGTGCAACACCGACCTCACCGGCATCCTGGACACCCATGAGGCCAACGACGCCGACCTGACCATGCACCTGGTCCGGGTCGCGGATCCGCGCGCCTTCGGTTGTGTGCCCACCGACGCCGACGGCCGGGTGCTGGAGTTCCTGGAGAAGACCGAGGATCCCCCGACCGACCAGATCAACGCCGGCTGCTACGTGTTCCGGCGGGACCTCATCGGCGAGATCCCCGCGGGCCGGGTCGTCTCCATCGAGCGTGAGACCTTCCCGCAGTTCCTCACCGAGGGTAGGCGTGTGTTCGGCCATGTGGACGCCGCCTACTGGCGGGACATGGGCCGCCCAGGTGACTTCGTCCGTGGTTCCTCTGACCTGGTCCGTGGCATCGCGCACTCGCCCCTGCTGGAGGGGCGCACCGGTGAGGCGCTCGTCGACGGGAGTGCGGGCGTGGCCGGGGGGGTCATCCTCGTCGGCGGCACCTCTGTGGGGCGCGGCGCCGAGATCGGGGCGGGCTCACGTCTGGACGACACGGTCGTTTTCGACGGTGTGACCATCGAGCCCGGGGCGGTGATCGAGGACTCCATCATCGCCGCCGGCGCCAGGATCGGTGCGAACGCGCGCATCAGCGGATGTGTCATCGGGGAGGGGGCACACATCGGGGCACGTTGTGAGCTGCGCGACGGCATGAGGGTATGGCCGGGCGTGACCATTCCGGACAGCGGCATCCGATTCTCCTCCGACGCCTGATTTTTCACCCACCGGACGGCGACTTGTCCTCCGAAGGCCCGCCGGGCACTACATGTGGCACCCCCGTGAAACGACCCCGCTCATGTATTCTTGGTGAAACAGTGAAGAAAACGAAAGACGACATGCGGATATCGGCCTCGGGGAGAACTTCCCGGTTGATTCGGTTGACGATATTTAGTGATCAGGTGTCTAATCACATAGGTGTAAGTCATGGATATTCCGGGGGAAAGGAATCGGCGTGGATGACAGAGTGAACGGCGCCTCCCTCCGTGGGGGTGCCGCGGCCGAGCTGTCCCTGGATGAGCTCTTCGGGGCCGTGGAGCAGGAATGGCAGGACCAGGCCCTGTGCGCGCAGACTGACCCGGAGGCGTTCTTCCCCGAGAAGGGTGGATCCACCCGGGAGGCCAAGCGCATCTGCCAGGCTTGCGCGGTCCGCGACGACTGCCTCGAATACGCTCTCGAACACGATGAGCGCTTCGGTATCTGGGGCGGGCTCTCCGACCGGGAGCGCCGTCGGCTCAAGCGTCGGCTCGGCTAGGGCGCCGCACCCTCACCACTGGAAACCCGGATCGATGTCCGAGGGGTCCAGATTCAGGTAATTGGCCACCAGCGCAGCCAGGATCGTCATGAGCAGCTCCTGCCGTTCCTGGGGGTTGTCCACCCGTTGCTCCACCGGCATCCGGAAGATCACCAGTCGCGCCCGCGTGGGCTCGCCCCGGGCATCGATGCCGGCCGGGATCACCCGGCCCAGTGGTACCGGCCCGTCCGCCATGATCTCATCGGGCAGGACCGTCATGTCCGCGCGCAACCGCATCCGGGGGACCGTGTCCACGGCGATGTCGAGGCCCTGCAGCTGCTCAGCGAAACGGTGGAGGATCGGCGCGTAGGCCTCCAGTACCGCGACGTCGAAGGCTTCCGCCCGCGTGCGGTGGCGGGGCGCAGCCGTTGGCAGGAGGATCCCCCGCAGACCGCGGCCGTGACGGTTACGGAACGGCCTGATGTGCCCGGAAGTCATGGCACCGACCATAGATCGTGGGGGTGACCGGAGCAGTGAACGACTCGCCGCCACTGTTCAAATCTCAATGGCAGGTTTAGGCTTTGATGCTGTGAGTAATTTCCGTCGTTGTTCCCGTCCCGGCTGCGGCAAGCCTGCTGTGGCCACTCTCACCTATGCCTACGCGGACTCCACCGCGGTGGTCGGCCCGCTCGCCCCGGCCGCCGAACCGCACAGCTGGGACCTGTGTGAGCGGCACGCCGAGAAGATCACCGCCCCGCTGGGCTGGGAGATGCTGCGCGTCAACCACATCGAGATCGACGACGACGAGGACCTGACCCTGCTGGCTGAGGCAGTACGGGAGGCGGGGCGGGTCACCAGCGGACTGGTCGAGGACGACCACGACTTCAACACAGCGCAGGACCCGACCGATCCCGACCGCTCCCCACACCCCGTCCACCGTTCCAGACGGGTTGCCGAGGAGAGGGAGCGCCGCCGCGGCCACCTGCGGCTGGTCACGGACAACACCCGGCCCCGGGACACGGAGTCAACGCAGGACTGACCCGTACCCGGATCGGACGGGAAACCGCGACGGGTAGGATTATCCGGTCAGCTGTACCCGGAAGAAAGCAGTCCCGTATGCGCACCCGCGAATCCGTGACCTCCGTCATCAAGGCCTATGACGTCCGAGGAGTCGTCGGCCGTGACCTCGACGCCGATTTCATCCGCGCCACCGGCGCGGCCTTCGCCCGCATGTTGCGCGGTGAGGGGGAGACCACCGTGGCCGTCGGCCACGACATGCGTCCCTCATCCCCTGAGCTGGTGGCCGCCTTCGCCGAGGGCGTCACGGCCCAGGGCCTCGACGTCATCCTGCTGGGCCTGACCTCCACGGACCAGCTCTACTTCGCCTCCGGGGCGATCAGGTGCGCTGGGGCGATGTTCACCGCCAGCCACAACCCGGCCGAGTACAACGGCATCAAGCTCTGCCGCTCCGGGGCACGGCCCGTGGGGCAGGACACCGGCCTGTCGGAGATCACCGATGCCCTGGTCAACGGCTTCCCCAACTTCCACGGCGTCAAGGGCACGGTCTCCGAACGCGACGTGCTCGCCGACTACGGCGCCTACCTGCGTGAGCTCGTCGACCTGCGCGATATCCGCCCCCTGGTGGTGGCCGTCGACGCCGGCAACGGCATGGGAGGACACACCGTCCCCGAGGTCTTCAAGGGACTACCGCTGGACGTGCGTCCCCTCTACTTCGAGCTCGACGGCACCTTCCCCAACCACGAAGCCAACCCCCTGGACCCGAAGAACCTGGTGGACCTGCAGAAATTCGTCCTCGATTCCGGTGCCGACATCGGCCTTGCCTTCGACGGGGACGCCGACCGCTGCTTCGTCGTCGACGAGAAGGGTCAGCCCGTCCCCGCGTCGGCGATCTGCGCGATCATCGCCGAGCGCTATCTCGCGCAGCGCCCCGGGGCCACGATCATCCACAACGTCATTACCTCCCGGGCCGTGCCGGAGATCATCGCCGAGAACGGTGGCACCGCCGTACGCGCCCGCGTCGGACACTCCTTCATCAAGTCCCGGATGGCCGAGACCGGGGCGGTCTTCGGCGGTGAACACTCGGCGCACTACTACTTCACGGAGTTCTTCAACGCCGACTCCGGGATCCTCGCCGCGATGCACGTCCTCGCAGCCCTGGGATCCCAGGACGGCCCGCTGAGCGCGATGATGGAACGCTACTCCCGCTACGCCGCCTCCGGTGAGATCAACTCCGAGGTCGCCGACCAGGCGGAACGTACCGAAGCAGTCCTCGCGGCCTTCGCCGACCGCACCGCAGCCACCGACCACCTCGACGGCGTCACCGTTGAGCTGAAGGACACCACCGCCTGGTTCAATATCCGACCCTCCAACACCGAACCGCTGCTGCGCCTCAACGTCGAGGCCGCCACCGGCGAGGAGGTCGACGCGCTCGTCGGGGAAATCCTGTCGGTCATCCGCGCCTGAGCGCCCGGCGCAGCACGGGGCGCACCCGCTCCGGGGCGGAGCGCACGGCCCGCACGGCCCGGGCGGTGGGGTAGAGCAGTTCAGCGACCTGCAACGCCTGCATCTGTCGACGCCGCGCACCCTCACCGTCGAAGCCCGCCCCCGGCGTCGGCACCCCCAGGCCACCATCGACGCGCACGACCGGCCACTCGCTGCCGACCGCACTGTGCTTGACGGAGTAGTAGTCACCGGTGTGGGCCACGACCGCCACGCCGTGGGCGCCGCGTGCCGCGGCGACCAGGTGGGGATGATAGCGGGTACTCAGCCAGGTCTGTCCCGCCTTGGCGGGTAGCCCCTGGGCCCACAGTTCATGGAAGGGTACGAACAGCGCGTCCGAGCACAGGTCCGGATCGAGGGTGCACATCCGCTCCCAGACGAGGGCGTCGGCGCGCGGAATGCACTCGACGAAAGCCAGGCGGGGGCCCGTGGCCCCGAGGTCGTGCAGGGCGTCGACGAGCCAGCCGGCGAGCGTGTCGACGGACACCCCCAGCAGGTCCGACTGGGCGGAGACGAGGAACTCGCGTTCGCGGGCCTGCTGAGTGCCGTGTCCCTGACCGGCGCGGGACAGGGCATGAGGGGCGGCGAGCCAGGCGTCATCGGGGGAGAGGACGGCCGTGGGGAGGACGTCGAGGGAGGGCTCATCGCGCACCCCCACCCACTCGAAGTGTTCCCACCAGCGCACCATGGGGCCGGCGACCTGCCTGGCCGGGGTTAGTCCCTGCCCGGTGGCCACCCGGCGTACCTCCGGCTCACCCAGTCCGGCTACGGCCGCGATGACCTTTTCGTGCCGGGGCCAGTGGTCGTTGAGCCAGCCGCCCCCGAGGACCTGGATGATATCGGCCCGGTCAGCCAGAAACAGGCCGCTGACCAGGTTGGGGAAGCGTCCAGGATCCTGGATGGCCGCATAGGCCTGATCGGCGTCCTCGGCATGGTCGGCCAGCCGCCACAGCGTGTCCGTGACGGTCAGCCCCGGATGGGAGGAGTGGTGCAGCACCGCCGCGACACCGGGGGTGTGACAGTCGAGGATCACGCTGGCGCGGGGGCGCCGGTGTGCGAGCTCACGCAACCAGGCGGCGACGATGTACTCGTCACCAAAGTTCGGGTGCCCGGCAGGGGCGACCAGGTAAATCAACGGTTTTTCGTTTGGCATGCACCTCATCCTGCCATCACCGGTGGTGGTGGGACGTCCGGGACCGGGGTGCTTCCTTATACTCTGGACGGCATGGACAACAGCTATTTCGACGGCTCGGGCTATGACCCGGAGGCCATCGCCTTCTATGACGTCGCCCATGAGGGTGCGCAGGTGCGCACAGTCAGCGGTGTCCTGGACCGGCTCGCCGGCATCCGCGGCCTCAACCCCCGCAGCCTGGTGGTCCTGCCGACGGATCAGGTGGCCCGGGCCGCCGCCCGTTTCGTGCTCGCCCACCGCAGCCCCCTGCGTCTGCCCATGGTGGTCACGGACACGCTGCCGGCCTATGTCGGCGCCCTCGACATCGTCATCGTGGTCGGCGACCGGGCCGACGACCCCGAGGCCTCCCAGTCGCTGATCGGGGCGTCGCGACGCGGTGCGGTCACCGTCCTCGCCGGCCCCGCCCGGGGACCGCTGCTCGACGACGCCCCCGATGACTGCCTCGTGATCCCGGCGCTACCCACCGCCGCGGGCGCCTCCCCGGCGCGGTCGATCACGGCGATCTCCACGGTGCTGGACCTGCTGGAGGAGAGTCCGGAGCTGGTGGAACAGCGCCTGCTGGAGGTGGCCGCGGCCGTCGATACCGAGCTGGAGCAGCTGTCGCCGGACCGGGATGAGCTGGTCAACCCTGGTCGGCAGCTGCGCCGTTTCGTAGAAGGCGCGCAGGTGCTGCACAGCGGCCGTTCCCGCACGGGTCGGGCAGTGGCTGAGCTGGTGGCCACCCTGTGGTCGGTCAAGGGTCTTCCCTCGGGGATGGTGGAGGCGGACGAGCTGGCGGCCGCAGCCCCACCGGCACCGGCGACGGACCTGTTCCATGATCCGTTCCTGGACGGCGACAGCTCGGTGGTACCGTTGAGAACCGTTCTGTGGGCGGAGAAGGAGGCGGGTCTCGCCCACGCGTTGGCAGTGGACTGCGAGACCCCGGGTCTCGGACGGGCCGCTGCCGCGCTGCAGTTGATCACCCGCGGATTTTCCGCAACCGCCTATGACGTATCCGTGGAGGACAACTAGATGCAGCAGCTCACTGGTGCGATTCGCTCGTACCCCTGGGGCTCGCGCTCACTGATCTCCGGACTGCGTGGCTTGCCCGTGCCCTCGGCGAGCCCTGAGGCGGAACTATGGTTCGGGGCGCACCCCACATCCCCGGCGCTGATCGACGGCCGCCCGCTCACCGAGGTCATCGCCGAGGATCCCCTCGCCGCCCTGGGCCCGCGGGTGAGCGAACGGTTCGGGGAGGGGCTGCCCTTCCTGGTGAAGCTGCTCGCGGCCGCGGAACCCCTGTCCCTGCAGGCACATCCCTCGCAGGCGCAGGCGCAGGAGGGTTTCCAGCGGGAGAACGAGGAGAACCTCCCCCTGGAGGCCGGGAACCGCAACTACCGCGACCCCCACCACAAACCTGAGGTGATCGTCGCACTGACGGATTTCTCCGCGATGGCGGGCTTCCGCCCCCTGCACCGCACCCGGGAGATCTTCGAGGCCCTGGACTGTTCCGGGCTCGACCGCTATCTGGCGTTCGTGCAGCATGATCCGGGGGCCGGGCCGAGTCAGGAGGAGGACAACCTCCGTGCCCTGTTCACCACGTGGATCACGATCCCGGCGGTCACCCGTACCCGGCTGATCGAGGACATCGTGGAATCCGCCCGCCCGCTCCTGGACGGTGACGACTGGATCGCCGGAGTGCTGCGCACCGTCACGGACCTGCAGGACCGCTATCCCGGCGACGTCGGGGTGCTGGGGGCACTGCTACTCAACCACCTCCAGCTCGCGCCGGGGGAGGCAATCTACCTGGATGCGGGGCAGCTGCACGCCTATATCTCCGGCCTGGGGGTGGAGGTCATGGCCAACTCCGACAACGTCCTGCGGGGTGGGCTGACCTCAAAGTACGTGGACGTGCCCGAGCTGGTGAAGGTGCTGGACTTCCGGGCCCTGGCCGAGCCGGTCTTCGCCTCCGCCGACGGCAGGTACCCGGTCCCGGTCGAGGAGTTTGACCTGACCCGTCACGAGATCACCGACGGCGTTTCGGGGGCCGGGGATGGGGCCCTGGTGCTCGACCATGACGGACCGTCCATCGCCCTGTGTACCGCCGGTGAACTGGTGCTGGGTGAACTCACCCTCACCCCGGGCAATGCGGTGTGGATCCCGGCCTCCGATCCGGCGATCCCGGTGCGCGGGACCGGACAGCTCTTCGTCGCCTGCGCCTGAAAGGAGGGCCGGTACGGGATCAGCCCACGGACAGCAGGCTGGGCTCGTATTCCACGGGCTCGGGCTCCGGCTCGGGCTCCGCGGGTGACCCTGAGACGGGCTCGTCGGTCACCGGCGGTTCCGTTGTAGGTTCTGCATCCTGCTCCG
>CAZTIZ010000022.1:0-27588 GCA_964613845.1 uncultured Corynebacterium sp. | reverse complement strand
AAAATAAAAAGTACATTGGCACACTATTGAGTTCTCACACAACATTCACACACCAGTTGCTCATCCCTATTACTCGGGACTGCTCTTGGCGGCTGGAGTTTTAACTGTACTGTGCTGCTTCCTAAGAAGTCAACTTCGAGTTAATCTCCGTGTCACTTCCAGTTCTGCGGGATGTTCCCGCTGTCTCTCGGCGACGTCGATTAATTTACCCATAACCCTGCGAAGTGCCAAATCTGCTGGTAGAAGCATGAAACCCCACCACGGTGAGCTCCGTGGCGGGGTCGGTGGGCCGGATTAGCCGAGCGGATGCGCTCAACCGGTGATCTTCACACCGGCGAAGTTTTTCTTGCCCCGGCGCAGCACCAGCCACGAACCATGCAGGAGATCCTCGGCAGCCGGCTCCCACTCCTCGGATTCAACACGGCCGTTGTTCACGTAGATCCCGCCCTCCCGGATGGAACGACGGGCCGCACCACGGGACTCCGACAAGCCAGAACCGACGAGCAGGTCAATGATGGTGCGTGATTCCCCTGCGGCTACCTCGAAGATCTCGGTCTCAGCGAGCGCGGAGGACAGGGTCGATTCATCCAGCTCCGTCAGTTCCGCCCGGCCGAACAGTGCCTGGGCCGCCAGCTCAACAGCCCGGGTGGCGTCTTCGCCGTGGACGAGGTTGGTCATCTCGCGGGCAAGGCGGCGCTGTGTCTCCCGCTTGAAGGGGCGCTCGGTGACCTCGACCTCGAGCTCGGCCAGTTCCTCCCGGCTGAGGAAGGTAAACCACCGGAGGTACCGGATGACGTCGGCGTCCGAGGCGTTGATGAAGTACTGGTACCAGGTGTAGGGGCTGGTCATCTCGGGATCCAGCCACAGGGAACCGCCGCCGGTGGACTTGCCGAACTTCTTGCCCTCGGAATCCGTCACCAGCGGAACGGTCAGCGCGTGCACGGAGGCTGCGTCAACGCGACGGTTGAGATCCACGCCGGCCACGAGGTTGCCCCACTGGTCACCGCCACCGACCTGGAGGGTGCAGTTGTAGTCGCGACGCAGCTGCACGAAGTCGTTGGCCTGCAGCAGCATGTAGGAGAACTCGGTGTAGGAGATGCCGTCGCTCTCCAGGCGGCGCTTGACGGTGTCACGGGCGAGCATCGTGTTGAGCGGGAAGTGCTTGCCGATGTCGCGCAGGAACGTGATGACGGACATCCCCTGGGTCCAGTCGTTGTTGTTGACCAGCTTCGCCGCGTGGTCGCCGTCGAAGGAAACGAAGCGGCGCAGCTGGCCGGAGATGCGCCCGGCCCAGTCCGCGACGGTGTCGGCGTCGTTCATGGAGCGCTCACCGACATCACGCGGATCACCGATCATGCCGGTCGCGCCGCCCGCCAGGACGAGGGGCCGGTGGCCGGCCTGCTGAAAGCGCGCCAGCATGAGCAGCGGAACCAGGTGTCCTGCGTGCAGAGAAGGGCCGGTGGGGTCGAAGCCGCAGTAAAGGGTGATGGGGCCGGCCTCGGTGGCCTTCCGGAGGGCGTCGAGGTCCGTGGACTGGTTGATCAGGCCACGCCAGGACAGTTCATCAATGATGTTCATGGAACTCGGGGATCCTTATCGGAAAATCTGCGAACGGGGAAAGTGCTTAGGAAACGGTCGGCGACCAGTCAACGGCCTCATCGATGAGCATCACCGGGATGCCGTCATCGATGCGGTAGGCGACGCCGAGGCGCTCATTGACCAGGATCTGCTGGTCTTCGATATATCGCAGCGCTCCCTTGTCCTGCGGACAGACCAGCACCTCAAGAAGCTTCGGGTCGATACTCATGAGTGCCCATCGTACCCGCCGACACCCCGTCCCCACCCCACGGCCGACACGTGGCCGGGCGAAAAAACGGCAGACCCGGTGATCAGTGGTTGATCACCGGGTCTGCCGTTCAGGCACGGGCTCAGGCGCGGACCGGGGTCTCCGCCCAGGTGCGGTGCTCACGGGAGGCCTGCGCCACCCGTTCACGCTGCTCGACGACCCGCACCCCGGCGGTGCCGCCGCGGGTGGAGCGCGAGGCCACGGCCCCGTCGATGTTCAGCACCTCACGCACCTGCGGGGTGAGTCGCTCGTCGACGCCCGCCAGTTCCTCATCGGCGAGTTCCTCCAGGTCGACGCCGCGGGATTCCGCGATGCGGACGCAGGCGCCGGAGGCCTCGTGGGCCTCGCGGAAGGGGACGCCCTGACGGACCATCCACTCGGCCAGGTCGGTGGCCAGGGTGTAGCCGGCCGGGGCCAGCTCACGCAGCCGCTCCGGGTGGAAGGTCAGGGTGGAAACCAGACCGGTCATCGCCGGCAGCAGAAGGTTGAGCTGTGCGACGGAGTCGACGACCGGTTCCTTGTCCTCCTGCAGATCCCGGTTGTAGGCCAGGGGCAGGGCCTTGAGGGTGGACATCAGGCCGGCGAGGTTGCCGATCAGACGCCCGGTCTTGCCCCGGGTCAGCTCCGGAATGTCCGGGTTCTTCTTCTGCGGCATGATCGATGAGCCGGTCGACCATTCATCGGAGAGGGTCACATACCCGAACTCCGGGGTGCACCAGGCGATGATCTCCTCGGACAGCCGAGACATGTCCACGGCGATCTGGGCCAGCACGAAGGCGGTCTCGGAGGCGAAGTCCCGGGAGCTGGTGGCGTCCAGGGAGTTGTCGGCCGCGGAGTCGAAGCCGAGCTCCTCGGCGATGGCCTCCGGATCCAGCGCCAGCGAGGAACCCGCCAGGGCGCCGGAACCGTAGGGGCTGACCGCCAGTCGCCGGTCCAGGTCGCGCAGCCGCTCCACGTCCCGCAGCAGCGGGTGGGCGTGGGCGAGCAGCTGGTGGGCCAGCAGGACCGGCTGGGCGGCCTGGAAGTGGGTCTTGCCCGGCATGATCGCCTCGGGGTGCGCCTCGGCCTGGGCCACGAGGGCGTCGACGAGCTCCGTGGTGCCCACCGCGATGTCGCGGATGGCGTCCCGGACCCACATGCGGAACAGGGTGGCGACCTGGTCATTGCGGGAACGTCCCGCCCGCAGGCGACCGCCGACATCGGGGCCGACGCGGTCGATCAGACCGCGCTCCATGGCGCCGTGGACATCCTCATCGCCCGGCCCGGGCCGGAAGGAACCGTCCGCGACGTCACGGCCGAGCTGATCGAGACCGGCCACCATGGTTTCCAGGTCAGCCTCGCTGAGCAGACCCGCGCGGTGCAGCACCCTGGCGTGCGCCTGGGAGGCCAGCACATCATAGGGGGCGAGCACCCAGTCGAAGTGGGTGGACACACTCAACGCGAACATCGCGTCGGAGGGACCGCCGGAGAACCGGCCACCCCACAGTGCACCTTCATTGGTTCCGTGCTTTTCCATCTGGCTACTCCCCTTCCCTGATCGCTACTTGACGTCGCGGTCGCGCTTGTTGGCGATCTCGGCGGACAGGCCGTGGAGCTTGACGAAGCCCTTGGCCATGGTCTGGTCGAAGGTGTCACCGGTGTCGTAGGTGGCCAGGTTGAAGTCGTACAGGGAGGTGTTGGAACGACGACCGTTGACGATGATCTTGCCGGCGTGCAGCACCAGGCGGATATCGCCGTTGACGTGCTCCTGGGTGGAGTCGATGAAGGCGTCGAGGGAACGCTTCAGCGGGCCGAACCACAGGCCGTCGTAGACCTCCTCGGACCAGCGGGCGTCGACGAGACGCTTGTAGCGGGCCAGTTCACGCTCGACGGTGACGTCCTCCATCGCCTCGTGGGCCTTGATGAGGATCGTGGCACCCGGTGCCTCGTAGATCTCGCGGGACTTGATGCCCACGAGCCGGTCCTCGACCATGTCGAGGCGGCCCACACCCTGTGCGCCACCGCGGCGGTTGAGCTCCTCGATGGCTTCGAGGACGGTGACGGGCTTGCCGTCGATGGCGACCGGCGTGCCCTCCTTGAAGGAGATGATCACCTCGTCCGGGGCATTGCCCAGGTCCGGCTCCTCGGTGTAGGAGTAGATGTCCTTGGTCGGGGCGTTCCACAGGTCCTCGAGGTAGCCGGCCTCGACGGCGCGGCCCCACACGTTCTGGTCCACGGAGAACGGGGAGGAGGCGGACTGCTCGATCGGCAGGTCGATCTCCTCGGCGAAGGCGATGGCCTTGTCGCGGGTCCAGGCGTAGTCACGGGCCGGGGCGATGATCTCCAGGTTCGGGTTCATGTTGCGGAAACCGACCTCGAAGCGGACCTGGTCGTTGCCCTTGCCGGTGCAACCGTGGGAGACGTGGGTGCCACCGTGTTCCGCAGCCGCCTCGATCAGGTGCTTGACGATCAGCGGACGCGAGATCGCGGAGACCAGCGGGTACTGCTTCATGTACATGCCGTTGGCCTTGATGGTCGGCAGGCAGTACTCCTCGGCGAACTCGTCCTTGGCGTCGATGACGATGGACTCCACGGCACCGCAGTCGAGGGCGCGCTGGCGCACGGACTCCATGTCCTCGCCACCCTGGCCGAGGTCGAGGGAGACGGCGACGACCTCGCCACCGGTCATCTTGGCCAGGTACGGGATGGCCACGGAGGTGTCCAGGCCGCCGGAGTAGGCGAGTACGACGCGATCAGTCATGTCAGTTTTCTCCTTAGGTAAATGTTAATCGGTAAAACTACGTGTGGTGTGGAACGATCCTGGTTCCGAGAGTACCGGGGGCTCACCATGCGGTGAGCAGCTCCCCCAGTTCCTTGCCGGTGAGGGGCTCCCGGGCCAGGACGAAGATGGTGTCGTCGCCGGCGATGGAGCCCACGACGCTGTCGAGTGCCACCCGGTCGATGAAGCTCGCCAGGTACTGGGCGGCCCCCGGCGGGGTGCGCAGCACCGCGGTGTTGCCCGAGGAATCGACCGAGACCACCAGGTCCTCAAGCATGCGGCGCAGCTTCTCCCGGGGACCCGAGAGCTGCTCGGCCAGTTCCTGCTCCACCGCGCCGACGGTGTAGTAGGCCCGTCCACGGTCCGGGCGAATTTTCTTCGCACCGAGTTCATCGAGATCACGCGACAGGGTGGCCTGGGTGATGTCGAAGCCCTCGTCGAGCAGCAGCTCCGACAGCTGCACCTGGCTGGACACGCGGGTCTTCTCCAGGATCTCGAGAATCTTCGCCTGCCTGGCGGTGCGGGTGCCCGGGGTGGTCACTCCCGCTCCCCCGCAGAAGGCTGGTTGTCGAGGAGCCAGACCATGAGCGCCTTCTGCGCGTGCAGGCGGTTCTCCGCCTCGTCGAAGACCCGTGACTGCGGGCCATCGATGACCTCGGCGGTGACCTCGTTGCCGCGGTAGGCCGGCAGGCAGTGCAGGAAGATGGCGTTCTCCCCGGCGGCGGCCATGATCTCAGTGGTGACCTGGTACGGCAGGAAGGGGGTTCGCCGGTCCTTGCCGTCGGCCTCCATGCCCATCGATACCCAGGTGTCGGTGATGACGACATCCGCGCCGGCGGCCTCGGCGATATCGTCGGTGACGGTCACTACCGCCCCGGTCTCCGCAGCGCGCCGCCGGGCGCGTTCGACGAACTCGGTTTTGGGCTGGAAGCCCTCCGGCGCGATGACGGTGATGTCCATGCCGGCGGTGGCGAAGCCGATCAGGTAGGAGTTGGCCATGTTGTTGTCGCCGTCACCGAGATAGACCGCCCTGCGGCCACGCAGCCCCGCCGGACCCTGCTCAGGGCAGAGGTTTTCCACGCAGGTCTGCAGGTCCGCGAGGATCTGACAGGGGTGGAGGTCATCGGATAGGGAGTTGATGATCGGGACGGTGGCGGTCTCGGCCATCTCGTGGAGGTTGGAGTGGGCGAAGGTCCGCCACACGATCGCCTCCACGAACCGCGACAGCACCGCCCCGGTGTCCTGGTAGCTCTCTCCCTTGCCCATCTGGGTCTTCCCGGAGTCCACGACGATGGCGTGGCCACCGAGGTGGGCGATGCCGGCGTCGAAGGAGAAGCGGGTGCGCGTCGAGGACTTGTCGAACAGCACCGCTACGCTCAGCGGTCCCTCGAAGGGGCGGCGCGACAGCGGGGCCTTCTTCAGTGCCGCGGCGAGGTCGAGGACCTCGGCCTGCTCGGCCGGGGTGAGGTCGTCGTCGGCGAGAAAGTGCCGCACGGTGGGGGTCGTCATGGCAGGGGCTCCTACGAGGTGAGGTCGGACAGGAGGGCGGTGAGGCTATTGACGGCGGTGTCGATCTCCGCGTCGGTGATGACCAGCGGTGGGGTGAGCCGGATGACGTCATCGGCCGGGGCGTTGAGGATCAGGCCGTGCCCGAGGCCCGCGGTCACCGCCTGCTTGGCGACACCCTCGTGCAGCACGACGCCGAGCATGAGCCCGCGGCCGCGGACCTCCTTCACGGCGAGAAGCTCCCGGAGACGGCTGGCCAGCAGCTCGCCCTTGCGACGGACATCGGCGCAGAAGTCCTCGTCGACGACCGTCAGGACGGCGTTGGCGGCCGCACAGGCCACGGGGTTGCCCCCGAAGGTGGTGCCGTGGGAACCGGGGCTGAAAAGCTCGGCTGCCTTACCGCGGGCGAGGCAGGCGCCGATGGGTAGGCCACCGCCGAGTCCCTTGGCCATGGTGACCACGTCCGGGACCACCCCATCGTGCTGGTGGGCGAAAAAGTCGCCGGTGCGGCCCACCCCGGTCTGCACCTCGTCGACGATGAAGAGGATGCCGTGGGTGTCGCACAGTTCGCGCACCCCACGCAGGAACCCCTCCGGGGCGGGGATGACGCCGGTTTCGCCCTGGACCGGCTCCAGGAAGATGGCGGCGGTGTCGGTGGGGTTGCTCTCCACCAGGGTGGTCAGGTAATCCAGGTCCCCGTAGGGGTAGAACTCCACGCCGGCGGGCAGCGGCTCGAAGGGCTTGCGTTTGTCCGGCTGGCCGGTCAGCGCCAGGGAGCCCATCGTGCGGCCGTGGAAGCCGTCGACGGCGGCGAGTACCCGGCTACGCCCGGTCAGGCGGGCGAGCTTGAAGGCGGCCTCGTTGGCCTCGCCGCCGGAGTTGCAGAAGAACACCCGGGCGGAGTCGTCGCCGAAGCGCTGCTTGAGCGTGGTGGCCGTCTGGATGACGGGGCTGGAGGCGAAGAGGTTGGAGATGTGGCCGAGACGGCTGATCTGCTCGGTCACAGCCTCCACGATGGCTGGGTGGCCGTGGCCGAGGGCATTGACAGCGATGCCGGCCAGCAGGTCGATGTGGGTGCGGCCCTGCGCATCGGTGACGGTGGCCCCCTCACCGGAGACCAGTTCGACCGGCGGGGTGCCGTAGTTGTTCATGAGTACCTGCGACCACTGGTCGACTGCTCCACTCATTTCGCATCGTCCTTTCTGAAGACGGTTCCTTCGGGGTAGTTGCCGCGGTCGTAGACGTCGGGCAGCACCATCGTGCCGATCCCGCCCATCGTGAGCAGCTCAAGGATCACGGAGTGTGCGATGCGGCCGTCGATGACGTGGGCGGCAGAGACCCCGCCCTGCACGGCCCGCAGGCACGACTCCATCTTCGGGATCATGCCGGAATCCAGGCCGGGCAGGATGTTCTCCAGCTCGGTGGCCTTGATTTTGGAGACCAGTGAGTCCCTGTTGGGCCAGTCGGTGTAGAGACCCTCGACGTTGGTGAGGATGAGCAGGCGCTCCGCGCCGATGGCCGCGGCCAGCGCGCCGGCGGCGGTGTCGGCGTTGATGTTGTAGACGTTGCCGTCCTCGCCCGGGGCGATGGTGGAGACCACCGGGATCCGGCCGGCCTCGATGATGTCCATCAGGGCCTCGGGGTTGACGTCGGTGATGTCACCGACCAGGCCGATGTCGGTGGGCACTCCCCCGACATCGACGAGACGCTTGGTGGCGGTGAACAGGCCGGCGTCCTCGCCGGAGGTACCCACCGCGTAGGGGCCGTGGGAGTTGATCAGACCGACGAGGCTGCGTCCCACCTGTCCGAAGAGCACCATGCGGACGATCTCCATGACCTCCGGGGTGGTGACCCGGAAGCCGCCCTTGAACTCGCCCTCCAGGCCGACCCGGCTGAGCATCGCGGAGATCTGCGGGCCACCACCGTGGACGACGACGGGCTTGGCGCCGACGGTGCGCAGGAAGACCATGTCGGCGGCGAAGGCGGCCTTGAGGTCCTCGTCGATCATGGCGTTGCCGCCGTACTTGACCACGACGATCTTGTCGCGGAAGTGCTGCAGCCAGGGCAGTGCCTCCGCCAGGACATTTGCCCTGACCTCCGAGGTCAGGGATTCCATCAGGTGATGCATCTTCACTGTTCTCCCTAGGTGCTGTAGGCGGAGTTGATCTCCACGTAGTCGTGGGACAGGTCCGTGGTGCGCACGGTGGCCCGACCGGGGCCGTCGATGCCCAGGTGCACCAGGACGTCGATGTCGGCGCCGGACAGGTCCACGTCCCGGGCGCCCGGGGTGCCGGTGGTGTCGAGGCACACGGCCTGCCCGTTGAAGTGGACGGAGATGCGCTCGGGGTCCATCTCGGCATCGGCCATGCCCACCGCGGCGAGCACGCGCCCCCAGTTGGGATCGGAGCCGAACATGGCGCACTTGAACAGGTTGTCCCGGCCGAGGGTACGGGCGGCGTTGAGGGCCTGCTCGTCATCGGCGGTGCCCTCGACGGTGATGGTCACGCGCTTGGTCACGCCCTCGGCATCAGCCTGCATCTGTGCGGCCAGGTCGTTGCTGGCGGCCAGCACGGCGTCGTTGAGCTCCGCCTGGGAGGGGGTGATGCCGGAGGCGCCGGAGGCCAGCAGCAGGACCGTGTCGTTGGTGGAGGTGGAGCCGTCGATGTCGAGGGTGTCGAAGGTGACCTTCGTGGCTGCGCGCAGTGCCTCGTCGAGCATGTCCGGCGTGGCGGAGGCATCGGTGGTCAGGCAGACCAGCATGGTGGCCAGGGAGGGGGCCATCATGCCCACGCCCTTGCCCATGCCGCCGAGCTTCCAGCCCTCCTTTTCCACGAGGGTCTCCTTGGCCACGAGGTCGGTGGTCATGATCGCCTCGGCGGCGGCCCTACCGTGGTCGCCCAGGGCCTCGGGCAGTTGGTTGAGGCCGCTGCGGACCTTGTTCATGGGCAGCAGTTCACCGATCAGGCCGGTGGAGCTGACGGCCACGGTGTCGGCGTCGATGCCGAGTAGTTCGGCGGTCCGCTGCTGCATCTCCGCCGCATTGTGGTCACCCTGGCTGCCGTTGCAGGCGTTGGCGTTGCCGGCGTTGTAGAGCGCGGCACGCAGCTGGCCGTCAGTCAGGGCGGCGCGGGTGAGCTTCACCGGGGAAGCGATGACCCGGTTACGGGTGAAAACTCCGGCGGCGTTGAACTCGGGGCCGTCGTTGACGACCAGGGCCATGTCCGGGTTTCCGGAGGCCTTGATGCCGGCCGCGAGTGCGGCCGCCCGGAAGCCGGCCGGGGCGGTGATGCCGATGCTGCTCATGTGTGTGGCTTTCTGCTTGGTGGAGAGGGGATCAGGGGGCGACGCCGACCTGCGGCAGACCAGCGGTCTCAGGCAGGCCGAGGGCGATGTTCATGCACTGCACGGCTGCGCCGCCGGTGCCCTTGGTGAGGTTGTCGATGGCGGAGGTCATCAGCAGGCGGCCCGATCGCTCATCCACCTCGACCTGGACGTGGCACATGTTGGAACCCACGACCGACTGGGTCTCGGGCTGGTGGCCGACGGGCAGGAGGTGAACGAAGGGCTCGTCCTGGTAGAAGGCCCGGTAGGTCTCGGTGGCCGCGTCCTGGGTCACGCCCTCCCTGAGCGGGGCGCTGGCGGTGGTGAGGATGCCGCGCGGCAGCGGGGCCAGAACCGGGGTGAAGCTGACGTTGATCTCCTCGTCGGTGACCTCGGCCAGGTTCTGGGTGAGCTCCGGGGTGTGGCGGTGCCTACCGGAGGTGTTGTAGGCACGCAGGTTGCCCATGGTCTCAGCGCCGATCAGCGGGACGGCGGCCTTCTTGCCGGCACCGGAGACACCGGTGATGGCCACCACCGCGATATCGGGGGTGATCAGGCCGGCGGCCACGGCCGGCAGCAGCGCCAGGGTGGCCCCGGTGGGGAAACAGCCCGGCACGGCGATGCGGGTGGCACCGGCCAGCTGCTCACGGTGACCGGGCATCTCGGGGATGCCGTAGGGCCAGCTGCCGTTGTGCTCACCGCCGTAGTAGTGGGTCCATTCCCCCGCGTCCTGCAGGCGAAAGTCCGCGGCGCAGTCGATCACCACGGTCTCATCCGACAGTTGGCGGCCGATCTCGGCGGAGTGGCCGTGCGGCAGGCCGAGAAAGACAACATCGTGTCCGGCCAGCGATTCCGGGGTGGTTTCCTCGATGACCCGGTCGGCCAGCTGCGGAATGTGGGGCATGAGCTCGGAGATGGGCGTGCCGGCGGAGGAACCGGCGGTCAGGGCGCCGATCTCCAGTTCGCCGGACAGGTACGAGGGGTGGCTCAGGAGCAGGCGGAGGATCTCTCCTCCCGCGTAGCCTGAGGCACCGGCGACTGCAACCTTGATCGTCATACCCACCACCATAGCATTTATGCACTCGAATGAAAAGTATGCAGAGTGGTGGTGGAAGACGTCCCCCGGCTACCCGTCCCCCACCACCGAGACGATACCCGACGCCCTGCTATGGCAACACCCCTCAGCGCAGGAAAAAGCACCCCGGAACCAGAACGGTCCCGGGGTGCTTGGCGGTCAACGCCTGAGCCCGCAGCCTCAGCCGCGCATCTCGGCACCGAGCCGCTGGCTGGCCAACTCGGCGGCGGCCAGACGGTACTCGTTGGCCTCCTCGTCGGTCAGCGTGCGGTCACCGGCGCGGAAGAGCAGTGAGAAGGCCAGCGACTTACGCCCCTGCCCCACCTGCCCACCACGGAAGACATCGAAGAGCTCCACGGATTCCAGCAGCTCGCCGGCGCCTTCCTCGACGATGCGGCGGACGGTCTCAGCGGGCACGTCCTCGTCGACGACCAGGGCGATGTCCTGGTGCAGTGCCGGGAAGGAGGACAGCACCGGTGCCGGGAAGGACCCCTCCAGCGGCAGGGCGCTGAGGTTGAGCTCCATGGCGCAGGTGCGCTCGGGCAGCTCCAGGCGCTCCAGGATCTGCGGGTGCAGCTCACCGGCGTGGCCCACGACCTCACCGTTGACCGTCAGCGCGGCACAGCGGCCCGGGTGCCAGGGCAGGTGCTCCACGGCCTCAAGTTCCAGCTCGACATCGGCGGCACGGGCCACCACCCGGGCGGACTCGACGGCATCGGCCCAGGAATAGGCGCGCCCCTCGCCCCACGGCCCCTCGTACTCGATGTCACCGACACCGACGGTGGCCACGTACAACGGCTGCTCGGGCAGGGAATCAAGCAGTTCACGCAGGACGTGCTCCGCCGGGCGCTGTGCGACCGAGGGCATCGGGGAGATCTCCGCACGGGCGAAGGAAACCTGCTGGAGGCCGAACAGCGCGACGTCGCCACGCCCGCGAGAGACATTGCGGGCCACGGCGTCGAGCATGGAGGGAAGCAGGGTGGTGCCGATGACGGCGTTGTCCGCCTCCAGCGGGTTCTGGACCGTGACCACGTTGCGGCGCGGATCATCCCCGGCCAGTTCCCAGGCCTCAAAGGTGTCGTTGGCGATGAACGGGCTGGGAAGGATCTCCGCATACCCGTTGTAGGCCAGGGCGTGGCCCACGGCACGGCGACGCTTCTGCTCGGCCGTCAGGCCACGGCCACCGACCGGGGTGGGCAGCACCAGCGGGATGTCCTCCAGGCCCTCCAGACGGAGGATCTCCTCGATGAGATCCTCCGGAATGCCCAGGTCACTGCGCCAGGTCGGCGGGGTGACCTGCAAGGTCTCCCCCTCCTCCACCACGGCACAGCCGACCTCACGCAGACGGCTGATCACCGTCTCGCGGGAATAGTCGACGCCCGCCAGCTCAGCCGGGTGTGCCGCCCGCAGGGCGATGGTCGGCATGGCCGGCACCTCACCGACGAGGCTGCGGCCGGACTCGATCGTGCCGCCGGCGATGTCGACGAGCAGGGCGCAGGCGACGTCGAGCGCCACCTCGACGATCGCCGGGTCCACACCGCGCTCGAAACGACGGGAGGATTCGGAAGTCAGCTTGTGGCGGCGCGAGGTGCGCGCCACCGTCTTCGGATCCCAGACCGCGGCCTCGAAGTACACCTCCGTGGTGGTCTCCGAGATCTCGGAACGGGTACCACCCATGACACCGGCCATCGACTGAATGCCCGACTCATCACAGATGACGACGTCCTCGGCGTCGAGGGTGCGCTCGACATGATCGAGGGTCTCGAACCCCTCCCCCGCCCCGGCGTTGCGCACGACCAGCCCACCGCTGATCATGGCGGCATCGAAGGCGTGCATCGGCTGACCCAGCAGCAGCATCACGTAGTTGGTCACGTCGGTGGCGGCGTTGACCGGACGCTGACCGGAGAGCATGAGCTCACGCTGCAACCAGAAGGGCGACTCCACGGCCGGATCAATCCCGGTGACCTTGCGCAGACCGAAACGCACCGCCCGCGTCTCAGCGCGCACCTCCAGGTCGATGAGCTCCCCCTCGGCCGCCGGGACACCCGAGACGTCGATGCCCGCCACCGACGGGTCCCCGGCCGGATCACGGAACTCCAGGTTGAAGGCGGAGGCCAGCTCGCGGCTCAGACCACGGGCGGAGAGCGCGTAGCCGCGATCCGGGGTGACATTGACGTCGAAGACCGTGTCGGCCACACCCGCGACCGCACGCGCATCCTCACCCGGCTCCCCCGCCCCTTCCGGCAGGGTGATGATCCCCGCATTCTGCCGCTCGGTCAGACCCAGCTCCGCAGCCGAACAGATCATGCCGTCGGAGATCCGACCGTAGGTCTCACGGGCAGCGATCCGGAACCCACCGGGCAGCTCCGCGCCGGGCAGGGACACGATGACCAGGTCCCCCTCGGCGAAGTTACGGGCACCACACACGATGCCCTGCAGCTCGCCCGAGCCGTTGGCCTGGCCGACATCGACCAGGCAGTAGCGGATCGGCTTCTTGAACTCGGTGAGCTCCTCGATCGTGTCCACACGACCGATCACCAGCGGGCCGGTGGTCTCCGGGATGGGCTCATAGCCCTCGGTCTCGAAACCGACGCGGACGAAACCCGCGTCGAGCTCCTCGGGGGTGACCCCCCAGTTGTCGTTGGCGTGACCCAGCAGGCCGGCCACCCAGTTCTGTGCAATGAGCATCGCAAAGTCTCCTTGAAGGTTCTCGTGGGTGAACCGGGCCCTAGGCCCGGACGCCGAAGGGCAGGGTGAAACGGACATCGCCCTCGACCATGTCGCGCATGTCCGACAGACCGTTGCGGAACTGCAGGGTGCGCTCCAGGCCCATGCCGAAGGCGAAACCGGTGTAGACCTCCGGATCCACCCCCACCGTCCGCAGGACATTCGGGTTGACCATGCCGCAGCCACCCCACTCGATCCAGCCCGCCCCACCCTTCTTGTTCGGGAACCACACATCGACCTCCGCCGAGGGCTCCGTGAACGGGAAGTAGTTGGTGCGCATCCGCGTCCTCGTCTCCGGGCCGAACAGCGTCTTCGCCAGGTGATCCAGCGTGCCCCGCAGGTGCGCCATGGTCAGGCCCTTGTCTACGGCCAGCCCCTCGATCTGGTGGAAGACTGGGGTGTGGGTGGCATCCAGCTCATCCGTGCGGAAGACCCGACCCGGGCAGGCGATGTAGAGCGGTACATCCCGCTCCAGCATGGTGCGCACCTGCACCGGCGAGGTGTGGGTGCGCAGCACCTGCCGCGACTCCGGCACGGAGACGTGGAAGGTGTCCTGCAGGGTGCGCGCCGGATGGTCGGGCAGGAAGTTGAGGGCGTCGAAGTTGAAGTACTCGGCCTCCACCTCGGGGCCGTCCTCGATCTCCCAGCCCATGCCCAGGAAGATGTCGGCGATGTTCTCCGACAGGGTGGTGATGGGGTGCAGCGCGCCGGTCTGGGTGCGCGTGGTGGGCACGGTGATGTCGACGCGCTCGGCAAGCAGCTGTTCGGCGCGGTGCTGTGCCTCCCGCTCGGCGTGCACCTGCGCGTAGTGCTTCTCGACGCGCCCGCGTGCCATGTTGACCAGGCGACCCGCCTCCTTGCGGTCGGCCTTCGGCAGGGATCCCAGGGAGCGGCGGGCCTGCGGGATCGGGGCGTCATCGCCCAGATGGGCGCGGCGGGCCAGCACCAGCTCCTCAAGATCTGCGGCGGCATCGAACGCGGCGATGGCGGCATCGGCGGCGGCGGACAGACCCGCCTCGGTCAGTTCAATTTCAGGAGTGTCAGACACGTTGGGCCTTCCCGGACCTTCCTCACTGGACGCTTAGAGACCTGTCCAGCATACCCGTCTCACTGACGTGATCTCGCCTGAGCCTTGGCGGACTCGTAGAGGCAGATCGACGCCGCGGTGGCGAGGTTGAGTGATTCCGCCCGACCGCGGATGGGAATGCGCACGCGGTGGTCCGCCCGGGCCAGCAGATCCTCGCCGAGACCGTGGGCCTCGTTGCCGAACAGCCAAGCCGTGGGCCTGGTGAGCAGCTCCTCCGCGTCATCGAGCTCGACCTCCCCGTCGGCGGCGGCGGCGAGGATCTGCAGGCCTGCGGCGCGCAGCTGCCCCAGGGTGCCTGCGATGTCGGTCTGGCGGGCCACCGGCAGGTGGAACAGCGAGCCCGCGGAGGCACGCGCGGCCTTGCCGGACTGGGGGTCGACGGTCTCCCCGGCGAAGACCACGGCGTCGGCGCCCATGGCGTCGGCGACCCTGATCAGCGTGCCGGCGTTGCCCGGTTCGCGGGTCTCCACGGGCACGGACACGAGCCGGGGGCGGCCCTTGATCGCCCGGCCGAGGGTCCACAGCACCGGCTTGCAGACGGCGAACAGGCCGGTGCTGGTCACGGTGTCCGACAGGGACCTGGCGGCCCGTTCATCGATGGGGTGGGTGTAGGCGCCGAGATAACCGGCCGTCTTGATGATCTCGGGGAAGCGTTCCGCGGCGCTCTCGGTGACGAAGACGTCCTGTGCGGCGCCGGTCGACACCGCGGCTTCGACGGCGTTCTCCCCCTCCACGAGGAAGACGCCGGCCTTGCGGCGGGCGGCGGTGCGGTGCAGCTTGGCGGCGTTGACGATACGGGGGGTGCGCTCCGTGAAGGGAGCGGAGAAGTCCAGGCTCATGTCTCATGACGCTAGCAGCGCAGGCGGGTGGGTTGAGCGGTCGGTGGGCGGGTGGCGCGTACCTCCCCCGGACTCCGCCCGACCCCGGGAGACACGAAAAACCCCCGGCGGTAAACCGGGGGTTGAAGCGTGAAGCAGAAAAGACTTAGGCGGCCTTCGGGGCGTTGACGTCCTCCGGCAGGGCTGCCTTGGCGGCCTCGCAGAGAGCGGAGAAGGTGGCGAAGTCGTTGACTGCCAGATCAGCCAGGATCTTGCGGTCGACATCGATCTCAGCCAGCTTCAGGCCGTGCATGAGACGGTTGTAGGTGATGTCGTTCATGCGGGCAGCGGCGTTGATGCGCTGGATCCACAGCTTGCGGAACTCGGACTTACGCGCGCGACGATCGCGGTAGGCGTAGGTCATGGAGTGCAGCCACTGCTCCTTGGCCTTGCGGTAGAGGCGGGAGCGCTGGCCGCGGTAGCCCTTGGCGGACTTGAGGATTGCGCGACGCTTCTTCTTGGCGTTGACGGACCGCTTGACACGTGCCACGTTGATACTTCCTTTGGTGCTTTAGAGACGGGGTGTGGGTGGGGCAGGCGGCCGGTGTTAGGCCTTGCCGAGCAGGCGCTTCATGCGCTTGACGTCGGCCGGGGCGACGTCCTCCGTGCCCTTCAGGCGACGGGTGCGGGTGGAGGGCTTGCCCTCCAGCAGGTGGCGACGGTTGGCCTGCTCGCGGCGCAGCTTGCCGGAACCGGTGATCTTGACGCGCTTGGCGGTGCCCTTGTGGGTCTTCTGCTTCATGAGAATTAAGTCCTTAAATCCCTGTTGACGGTTCTACTTCTTGCCCTTGCGAATGGGCCCCAGGACCATGGTCATGTTGCGCCCGTCCTGCTTCGGCCTGGTCTCGACGACGCCGTACTCGGCGACATCGTCCGCGAGACGCTCCAGGAGCCGGAAGCCGAGCTCCGGTCGCGACTGCTCACGGCCGCGGAACATGATGGTGACCTTGACCTTGGACCCCTTCTCCAGGAAGCGGATCACATTGCCCTTTTTCGTCTCGAAGTCGTGGTCATCGATCTTCGGACGGAACTTCTGCTCCTTGACCACAGTCTGCTGCTGGTTCTTGCGGGACTCGCGGGCCTTCTGGCCCTCTTCGTACTTGAACTTTCCGTAGTCCATGATCTTCGCGACGGGCGGCTTGGCGTTCGGGGCAACCTCGACCAGGTCGAGGTCGGCGTCGTAGGCCAGCTTGCGTGCGTCGTCCGTGCGGACGATGCCGACCTGCTCGCCACTGGGGCCGACAAGACGGACTTCGGGGACTCGGATTCGCTCATTAATGCGAGCTTCAGCGCTGATGTGTACTCCTCAAGTAGCAGGACAATATGAATCACACATACCGTGCCACGGGCGGAGGTACCTTCCAACGCAAAATCCCGCGGACCGGAACACGGCACGCGGGAGATACTCCTGCAGGTTGACTGGTTCCTTCTCCAACGGAACCACTACCTGCTGGTGACCTGTGTCCAACCGGTTGCCCGGCGGCATGAGGTGGGAGGATCTCCGCTTGTGGCCCGAGCCCCTGGAGAAGGTGCTACGGGCGGTAGTGAAGGAAACCATATCAGGTACCGCGTCGAAAAGCAAAAGTTGATCAGGGGGAACAGGAGTCGGCGGGGGCGATCGCCCCGGCGTCGATGAGCTCGCCGATTTCTGTGGCCAGATCGTCGAGCATGGCCTCGCCGGAGGCCAGCTCCCCGTCCCGCGGATGGGCGACGATGGCCACGCCGATCAGTCCCCCCTCGACCGGGACGGTGCCGAACTGCCGGACGGTGTAGAGGTCATCGGTGCCGGGCCCCCAGCCGCCCTTGAACCTCGCGTCCGGCAGCTGACCGAGGCCGTAGCGCTGCCACTCGACGACCTCCCCCATCCGGTCGTAGGTGTACTCCGCCGCCTCGATGCAGGGCAGCTGGGTGGCGAAGGCCGCCTGATCGGACAGCAGCCACGGGGTCCAGCCATAGGGGACACTCCCCCCGTGCAGGCCGAGCGCGGCGATGTCCGGGGCGTTGCCGTAGCGGCCCAGCAGCCCCTCGACGGCCTCGACACTCTTCCCATCCCCGCCCAGGGAGGCGAAGAGCAGGAAGGCGGAGTCGTTGTCGGAGACGGTGATGGCCGTGTCGATCCACTCCGGCTCCGCGACCCCGGCCTCCTCGGCGGCGATGGCGACGGGGACCTTCATCGTCGACCAGGCCGGGGACTGCCCCGGCTGCCCGATGTGCACGGTGGTCCCCGCCGTGTGGATCGCCACCCCGGCCTGGCCGCCGTGGGTGGCCAGCACGCGTGCGACCGCCCCGATCAGCTCCGGTTCCAGCGGAGTGGCCGCGGTGGCGGTGGCCGTGACGGTGCGTTGCACATCCTCCACGGGCTGCGCCACGCAACCGGCCAGCAGCGAGGTTGCGGCGAGGCCCAGGAGGGGAAGGCACCAGGTTTTCACGGTGTGGTTCCAGGGTCAGGGAGGAGGGAAAGATTCCCGTCAACATTACCCGTCGGCTGCGCCGGTCCTAATTTTCCGGGTCGGGTGTTGTTCAGTCGCGCACCGCCCGGTCTTCGAGGATGACGACGGCGTTGTCGCCGCCCCGGCAGGTGAAGGAGTTCGCCCCCTCGGGGATGCAGCGCACCGGGAAGCCGCGGTCGGCGTCGGGACTGGCGGCCTCGATGTCCCAGATATTGTCCTGTCCGGAGTTGCCGGCCATGGCGACGGCGACGTTCTCCGCGAAACCACAGGAAGTGGCATCCGAGGCCCGGAAGATACGCCAGTTGACGTTGGCCGCGCACTGCTCCGCGCTTGCCGGGGCCCGGAAGCCTCCGGTCTGCGGGGTGGTTGTCTCGGGTTCGGTGGTGGGTCCCGGCGGGGTGGGTTCCGGCTCCTGCTCGGGTTCTGGTTCTGGCTCGGGGGTCTCCTCCGTGACCGTCACCGTGGTCTCCTCCGGGGCTGGTTCCGGTGTTTCGGCCACCGTCTCCTCCGGGGTGGGTTCCACCTGCTCCGTGGCCGTCCCCGGTGCCACGGTGGGTTCCTCATCGCTGGAGAGGAAGATGGTATAGATCCACACGCCCAGGGCCAGGGCGCCGAAGATGAGTGCGGCGAGCAGCAGGCCCGCCAGAACGGAGCGTCCGGGTTTCTCCGGTTCCCCCCGGCTCTCCAGGTACTGCGGCTGGTACGGGACCCGGCCGTTCTCGTCCATGACCGGTGGGAAGGACTCGGTCTCCGGGGTCTCGTCGGGCCGTCGGGGGTCCTGTGGGTTCATCGGAGAACTTCTCCTGCTCGGGGGCGGCGAAGGGGGCTGACAGACATGTTAGGCCGGGGTGGGTGGCGGATGTGTCACGGCGTGGTGACTTCCCCGGCCGAAACCGGTGTCCGGGGGCTACTGTTGCGCCATGAACGATAATCACCGGCGCAGCATGGAGCTGCGTGCTGCGCTGCGGAAACTGGCGGCGGCAGAGCACGCCCTGGCCGAGGCCCGACGCACGATCGAGGAGATCACCCTCGCCCCCGCACCGGAGCTCACGCCGACCCCTCCCCCGGCGCCCGGCCGGGAGACCTCGCGCCCATCGGCCTCCGCCGTGGTTTATCCGGTCGCCCCGGCGCGGCCGGGACCGTCGGGCAGGTCAGCACCACATCCGTCGACGCCGCCGCGTCCCGCCAAGCCGCCCGTGCCCTTCGAGACGAAGGTCATTCGTGGTATCGCGATCGCCGGTTCGCTCATCACCGTTGCCGGTGTGGGTCTGGCGGTGGCGCTGGCGATCCAGCACGGGTTGCTCGGCCCGTTGGGCCGGGTGCTGTTGGCGGCGGTGCTGGCTGCGGCCCTGCTGGGGGTCGGCCTGTGGCTTGATCACCGGAAGGAGGCCCCGGCCGGGGTCGCCGCGCTGGTGAGCACTTCCTTCCTGATTTTCAGCATCATCGTCGTGTCATTGGTGCGGTTGCTGGAGTGGTGGTCGTATGGGGTGGGCACGATCGGGTTGGTGGCCACCTGGCTGGTGTTCCTGGTGCTCTACCGGCAGCGTGGCTTCTGGGTTCTCGCCCTGGTCATGGCCACGGCCGCTTTCCCCACGGTGGAGTCGATGGTCATCCCCGGGGAGCCTGCGGCCTGGCCGCTGACGCTGTTGCCGCTGTTGCTGCTCGCCGCGACCTGGGGTCGGGAGCGGGTGGAGGTGCGGCTGGGTGCCGCGGTCGTCGCTGTCCTCCTGCAGCTGCGTTTCGGTGGCTTCGGTGAGTTCGCCTTCCAGGAGTTCGGCGTGTTCGTCGGGGTGGGTCTGGCGCTGACCTTTGCTGTGGTGGCGCTCCTCGACGCCCCCACGTCCCGTTTCAGTACCGCCATCGGGGCGGTCACCCCTGCGGTCCTGCTGTTCATCGCGGCTCTGTCCGCGACCGCCGGATCCCTGCCCCGCTGGGCTCCAGCCTCGCTGGCGATCTGGTTGGTGTTGCCCGCGGCGGCGGTGTTGGCCGCGCTGGGTAACCTCCACCGTGATGATGCCCGTGAGCACACCCGTGGCCTGGCACGCCTCCTCGAACCGCTGGGTATCTGCGCGGTCGCCGTGGCTTTTCTCTTCGTCTGGCTGGCGGCACCGCCGTTGGGCACCGGGGAGCGTCTCGACGCCGCGATCGTGGTCGCCCTGTTCTTCGCTGCGGCGGTGGCCGTCATCGTCTGGCTGGAACGCCACCCGGTGGCCGGTCCCCTGCCCTGGTTCTTCTGGCTGGTTGTGGCCCTGTGGATCACCTGGCGGTTGTCGGGCAGCGTGTTGCTCAAGCAGCCGCTGTGGCTGACCGATCACATCGCGGCCGTGCAGGCACTGCTGATCGTCGCTTTCCTGGCGGCTGCGGTGTCGCGGCGTGGGGCCCTGGCGGGCTTCGCCGCGTGGATCCAGGCGGTCTTCGCCGTCGCGGCGCTGCACCTGTCGATGGTGGCGATCGTGAGCGCCACGACCTGGGCGGGTCAGCTCATCGCCGGGGAGACCGGCATGTGGCTGGGTTATCTCATCGGGCACGCGGCGGTGTCGGTGCTGTGGATGGTGCTAGCCGGCTGGGTGCTGCTGGCCGATACCGGTCTGGCCCAGCGCAGCAGTCTGAGCACAGGCGTGCTGCTGGCTGTCGCGGCCACCGTGAAGCTCGTCTTCTTCGATCTGGGCACCCTGGAGGGCCTGCCCCGGGCGGTGGCCTTCCTCGTTTCCGGGGTGGCGCTGCTGACGATTTCGGTGCTGCGCACCCGGCGGGGACCGTCAGGGCCAGAGGGCCGAGATGCCGACGATGATGATGAGCGCCACCGGCGCGCCCAGTACCAGGATGGCCAGTACCCGGCCGGCGGGACGGCCGATGTTGAAGGTGAAGTTACTTCCTGAGCCGGTGTCGACCAGGATGCGGGAATCCTCGGGATCGTTGTAGAGGATCCCCCACCACTTGTCCCGCTCCCCGGCCGGGCGGGGGTGGTCCTTCTCCACCTCGCGCTGCTGGCTGAGCTGCCGGTGGATCAGCACCACCGTGAGCCCGAAGATGAGCACCAGCATCAGCGGTGTCTCCCACCGGCCGGTGGCCCCGCCGTAGGAGCGGGTGAGCATCACCAGGATCAGCAGGTTGAGGGTGAACAGGTACCACCCCAGGTTGCCCTGCACGATCCGGTAGCCGTGCCAGGTGTGGTGGGCCTGCTCCGGGGTTTTCGCCCCGCCCATGCCCGTGACGTGGGTGGACTGCTGGGAGATCAGCCCCATCGTCGCCACCATCGTGAGGATGATCGAACCCGGTCCCAGCAGGATCAGCCCCAGGAATCCCCCGAGGCTCCTGGGCCGGAACCCGTCGGCCTGCCCGGCGGCGTTCCAGTGCACGGGCATGGGGTCAGGCAGCTGCGGGTAGTAGAACACCACCAGCACCGTCACCATCACCGCGGTGGTGGCGAGGGTGGCCCACACCCACCGCCAGTCCACCGGAATCCGGGGCAGATTCGGCATGTCGGTCATGCGCCTGACCCTAGAGGATCGTGGACAGGAACTCGCCCGTGTACGAACCCTCCGTCCGGGCCACCTCCTCCGGCGTGCCCTCGGCCACGACCAGGCCACCGCCGGAACCGCCGTCCGGGCCCATGTCGATGATCCAGTCCGCAGACTTGATCACATCGAGGTTGTGCTCGATGATCAGCACCGAGTTGCCCTTGTCCACCAACCCCTGGATCACCAGCATCAGCTTGCGGATGTCCTCGAAGTGCAGACCCGTGGTCGGCTCATCGAGGATGTAGATCGTCCGACCGTGGGAACGCTTCTGCAGCTCCGAGGCCAACTTCACCCGCTGCGCCTCACCACCCGACAAGGTCGTCGCCGCCTGACCGAGGCGCACATAACCCAGACCCACATCGACCAGGGTGTCGAGGTAACGGTGGATCGAGGTGATCGGCTCGAAGAACACCGCCGCCTCACTGATCGGCATATCGAGTACCTCGGAGATGTTCTTCCCCTTGTACCGCACCTCCAGCGTCTCCCGGTTGTAGCGGGCCCCCTCACACACCTCACAGGGCACGTACACATCGGGCAGGAAGTTCATCTCGATCTTCAGGGTGCCGTCACCCTGACACGCCTCACAGCGCCCACCCTTGATGTTGAAGGAGAACCGGCCCGCCTTATAGCCGCGCACCTTCGCCTCCGAGGTCTCCGCGAACAGGTTGCGGATCTTATCGAAGACCCCGGTGTAGGTGGCCGGATTCGAGCGCGGCGTGCGCCCGATCGGCGACTGATCCACCTGCACCAGCTTGTCCAGCAGCTCCGTGCCCTCCACGCGCCGGGCACGGCCGGGCACCTGGCGGGCCTTGTTGAGCTCGTTGGCCAGGGTCTTGGCCAGGATCTGGTTGATCAGGGTGGATTTACCCGAGCCGGACACCCCGGTGATGCAGGCGAGCACGCCGAGCGGGATGTCGACGTCGACATTGCGCAGGTTGTTCTCCCGGGCACCGATGATGCGCAGCCTGCGCTCGGGGTCGATCTGTCGGCGCTGCTCCGGCACGCCGAGGGACTTGCGGCCGGAGAGGTAGGCGCCGGTGAGGGAATCCTCGGTGTCGAGGATGCCGGCGGGTTCGCCCTGGTAGACGATCTCGCCACCGTATTCCCCGGCGCGGGGGCCGATGTCGACCAGCCAGTCGGCCTCGCGGATGGTGTCCTCGTCGTGTTCGACGACGATGAGGGTGTTGCCGATGTCGCGCAGTCTCTTCAGGGTGGCGATGAGGCGGTGGTTATCGCGCTGGTGCAGGCCGATGGAGGGTTCGTCGAGGACGTAGAGGACCCCGGCCAGACCGGAGCCGATCTGGGTGGCCAGACGGATGCGCTGGGCCTCGCCGCCGGAGAGCGTGGCGGCGGCGCGGTCGAGGGTGAGGTAGGCCAGGCCGACGTCGAGCAGGAAGTGCAGGCGCGCCTGTGTCTCCCTGAGCACGGCCCCGGCGATGATCTCCTCGCGGGTGCCGAGGATGAGGTTGTCGAGGTAGTCGGAGGCCTCCTGGATGGACAGGGCGGTCAGGCCGGCGATGGATTTCTGGCCGTGGGTGCTTGAATCGAGGCGCACGGCCAGGATCTCGGGCCGCAGGCGTGAGCCCTGGCAGGTCGGGCACGGCACCTCGCGGGTGTAGGCGAGGTAGCGTTCCTTCGACCAGGCGGATTCGACCTGGTCGATCTTGCGGTTGAGGTAGGCGATGACGCCCTCGAAGGGGGCGGTCCAGTTGCGCACGCGACCGTAGCGGTTCTTGTAGCGGACGGCGACCTCGGTCTCGGATCCGTGGACGAGTGCCCGGCGCTGTTCCTCACTCAGCTGTGAGTAGGGGGTGGCCGGGTCGAAGTCGAGTGCGTCGGCCAGGCCCTCGACCAGTTTCTCGAAGTAGCTGCGGTTGGGGCTGGAGGTCCACGGCTGGACGGCGCTGATGGTGGGCGCGTCGGGGTCGGGGATGATCAGGTCGATGTCGACCTCGGTGCGGGTGCCGATGCCGTCGCAGGCGGGGCAGGCGCCGTAGGGCGAGTTGAAGGAGAAGGCGCGCGGTTCCAGCTCGTCGATATCGAGGTCGTGGCCGTTGGGGCAGGCCATCTTCTCGGAGAAGCTGCGGAAGCGCTCCGGGTCCCCCTCGTCGAGGCTGACGAATTCGAGGGTGACCACGCCGTCGGCCAGGCCGAGCGCGGTTTCCACGGAGTCGGTGAGCCGCTGCTTCTGGGACTGTTTGACCTGCAGGCGGTCGACGACGACCTCGATGTCGTGCTTGATCTGCTTCTTCAGGGTGGGTGGGTCGGAGAGCTGGTGGACCTGCCCGTCGACGCGCACCCGCGAATAGCCCTGGGCGGCCAGATCGGCGAAAAGGTCGACGAACTCGCCCTTGCGGGTGCGCACCACCGGTGCCAGGACCTGGAATTTCAGGCCCTCCTCCAGACCGAGGACCTGGTCGACGATCTGTTGCGGGGTCTGCCGGTCGATCTTCGCGTCACAGACCGGGCAGTGGGCGGTGCCGGCGCGGGAGAACAGCAGTCGCAGGTAGTCGTAGATCTCGGTGATGGTGCCCACCGTCGAGCGCGGGTTGCGGTTGGTGGATTTCTGGTCGATCGACACCGCCGGGGAGAGCCCGTCGATGAAGTCGACGTCGGGTTTGTCCATCTGGCCGAGGAACATGCGCGCATAGGAGCTCAGCGACTCGACATAGCGGCGCTGCCCCTCGGCGAAGATGGTGTCGAAGGCCAGGGAGGACTTACCCGATCCCGACAGTCCGGTGAAGACCACCATCCTGTCGCGCGGCAGGTCGATGTCGACGCCCTTGAGGTTGTGTTCACGTGCTCCGCGCACGACGAGGCGGTCAGCCACTGCTCGAACCTCCACGGTTTCGGTGGGGCCGGAAGTGACCGACCCGGGGACAATCCTCGAACATACCAGCGATCCGGACACCTGCGCCACCGCTGCTCGCTAGGCTGTGACCCATGACCAAGGAACTTTCCCTGCACGCACTCTCCGTCTCCGAGATGGACAACAACTGCTATCTCCTGGCCGCCGGCGAGGAGGGTCTGCTCATCGACGCCGCCGACGACGCCCCCGCCATCCTGGCGCTGGCCGAGCAGGCCGGGGTGCACATCACCGCGGTACTGACCACCCACCGCCACGCCGACCACCACCGCGCCCTGGTGGAGGTGCTGGCCGCCACCGAGGCGACCCACTACAGCTCCTTCCTGGATTCGCCCGCCCTGCCCGCACCGGTGGATGTCGAACTCGAACACGGCGACACTCTGCCGTTTGCCGGCCACGCATTCCCGGTGTCGATCCTGCGCGGGCACACCCCGGGCGGGGTGGCCATCGCCGCCGAGATCGACGGCCGCACCCACCTGTTCGTGGGCGACAGCCTCTTCCCCGGCGGCCTGGGCAAGACCAGCTCGGAGAGTGATTTCGTGCGCCTGTACCGCGATGTCGAATCACGGATTTTCGAGCAGTACCCCGACGAGACCGTCGTACTGCCCGGGCACGGGGGTTCCACGACGCTGGGTGCCGAACGCCACAACCTGCCCGAGTGGTGGGAGCGTCGCTGGTAGAAAATTTTCCCCGCCTCCCCGGCCCTTCGTCGCTAGAGTTGGGCAGTAGTACACCCGTCGCAGAAAACACGAGGAGCACAAGATCATGATCCGCAAGGTTGCCCGTCCGATGCTCGCGTCCGTCTACATCGCTGATGGGGCGGACACCCTGATCAACGCCCAGGATCACGCCGAGGGCGCGGAGAGCGTACTCAAGCGCGTGCGCACCGTCCTGCCGCGCCGTTATGCCCGCCAGCTGCCCAGCGACGGGGAGTTCGTCGCCCGCGTCGTCGGTGGCGCCAAGGTCGGGGCCGGCAGCCTGCTGGCACTGGGCAAGATGCCGCGCACCTCCGCCGCCGTGCTCGCCACCGCCTCCGTGCCCACCATCCTCGCCCGCCACGCCTTCTGGGAGACCCAGGACGCAGACGAGCGCAAGGCACGCCGTTCCGGCTTCATCACCAACGTCGCCCTGCTCGGCGGCCTGTTCATCACCACCGCCGACACCTCCGGCAAGCCCGGCCTGAAGTGGCGCGCCACCAAGGCCGCCGAGACCGCCAACAAGAAGGTCCAGCACGCCCTGCCCACCAAGTCCGAGACCGAGAAGGCCACCGACAAGGTCACCGACTCCGCACGCGACTTCTTCGAGGACGCCTCCGAGAAGGTCTCCGAGTACGCCCACAAGGCCCAGGACTACGTCGCCGACAACAAGGACGACTGGCTCGACACCGCCACCTCCTACCGCGACAACCTGATCGACAACGCCACCACCACGGCCACCCGGATCAGCGACTACGTCGCCGACAACAAGGACGACTGGCTCGACACCGCCCAGGACAACGCCAAGACCGCCCGCAAGAACGTGGTCAAGGTCGCCGGCAAGGCCCAGAAGCGTGCCGACGACGCACTCGACACCGCCGAGAAGAAGTCCGGCCGGGGCGCGAAGAAGGCCCGCAAGAACGCCGAGAAGATGCAGAACCAAGCCGACAAGGCCCTGAAGAAGGCCAAGAAGAAGGTCGGCGACCTAGTCTAACCAGACCGTCACCACCCCTTCCGTCACACCCGGGAACACGTCCGTTCCCGGGTTTTCGCCTTGTCAGGACACCCGACCAAAGACGACAGGCGGACCGGGTATCCTTGATCATCCGTCTGCACCAGGGAGGAATTCAGGACGTGAGTGAGATCCAGAAGGAACAGGCCTACGTCGACGACCTCTTCGCGCGCCTCGACGCCGAGGTCGCCCAGGCCAACCAACGACTACGCCAGGTGCAACTGGAGGTCGACCCGGCCAACCCCGACGCCGACGCCCTGGTGCGCCGCGAAACCGAGTACCACGGCCTCAACGCCCGCCTCGACCGCCTCAACCTCGCCCAGCTCGGCCTCGTCTTCGGACGCATCGACATCGCAGCCGACGGCGACAACCCCGTGCCCGGCCACCCCGAACTCGACCGCCGCTACATCGGCCGCATGGGCCTCGACGCCCGCGAAGAGAACTACCGCACCCTCCTGCTCGACTGGCGCGCCCCCATGGCCCGACCCTTCTACCTGGCCACCACCGCCCAACCCGAAGGCGTACGGGTCCGCCGGCACCTGCGCACCAGGGGCCGGAAGGTCACCGGCCTCGACGACGAAGTCCTCTCCGGCGAACACGCAGGCTCCGGCCGCGCCGGGGTGGGCGGGGAGAGTGCCCTGCACCAGGCGATCCGGGCGGCACGCACCGGGCACATGCGCAATATCGTGGAAACGATCCAGCGCGAGCAGGACGAGATCATCCGCGACAACACCCGGGGCGTGATGGTGGTCGAGGGTGGGCCCGGCACCGGCAAGACCGCGGTGGCGCTGCACCGGGTGGCCTACCTGCTCTACACCCACCGCGAGCAGCTGGCCGCCACGGGCGTGCTCATCCTCGGCCCCAACGCCACCTTCCTGGAGTACATCTCCCGCGTGCTGCCCGAACTCGGTGAGACGGGCGTGGTGCTGTCCACCGTCGGCGAGCTCTACCCCGGCGTGTCCGGCACCGCCTCCGAATCCCTGCTCACCCGTGAGATCAAGGGTTCCGAGGAGATGGTCACCATCCTCACCGAGGCGGTACGCGCCCACCAGCGCCTGCCGGAGGAACCCGTGGAGCTGCGTATCGACGCCCTCCCCCTCACCGTCGACGCCGCCCTGGTCAAGGCCTCACGCACCCGCGCGCGCCGCTCCCGGCGAGCACACAACGACGCCCGCGCGGCCTTCGCCGAGCACTTCACCGGCCAGCTCGCCGAGCAGCTGGCCCGGCGCATCGGGGAGGATCCGCTCGGTGGGGAGAACCTGCTCTCCCGGGCGGATATCGACCAGCTCCACGATGACCTGGCGGTGGAACCGCAGGTGAGCGAGCTGATCGACCACTTCTGGCCAGAGCTCGAACCCACCGGGGTGCTGCGCGAACTACTGGAGAACGAGGCCGCCATCGATGTGGCGGCGGCCGCCTATGACGATGAGACCCGGGCGGCACTGCTGCGCCCGGCGGGCAGCCCGTGGGCGGCCTCGGATGCCGCGCTGCTCGATGAGCTGGCGGTGCTCATCGGCATCCCCGACCCGGAGCAGGCCCGGGAGCAGGAGGAGAAGAAGTGGCGGGAGCAGGTCGATGACGCCCAGGACGTGCTGGACATCCTGGAATCCTCGTCCTCGGTGGATGACGATGACCTCGGCGAGATCTTCGAGGGCGAGCACCTGGCCGCCAGCGACGTCATCTCCGCGCAGCAGCTGGCCCAGCGCCAGATTGTGCGCGATTCCCGTTCCACCGCTGACCGGGCGCGCGCCGACCACACCTGGGCATATGGGCACGTGATCGTGGATGAGGCGCAGGAGCTCTCCCCCATGGAGTGGCGGATGGTGTTCCGGCGCAGCCCCTCACG